>JAZKBK010000001.1:600000-781628 GCA_040388625.1 Gemmatimonadota bacterium
ATGTGCTCGTTCTGCGGCTTGTCCAGCTTGCCGAACAGAATACGCTGTATGGCCCAGAGCAGATAGCAGGCGGCGAAAATCACACCGGTCGTCGCTATCGCGGCGAAGATGGGATACGTCCGGAAGGCTCCGAGCAGCACGAGGAACTCGCCCACGAAGCCGTTGAGACCAGGCAACCCGATGCTGCTGAACGAAACCAGCGTAAGCGCGGCCGCAAACATCGGCACCACTCTCGCAATCCCGCCGTAATCCGCGAGCATGCGCGTGTGGCGCCGCTCGTACATCATGCCGATCAGCAGGAAGAGCGCGCCGGTCGAGATTCCGTGATTGATCATTACGAGCATCGCACCCTGCACGCTCTGCACCGTCAGTGCGAAGATGCCGAGCATCACGAATCCAAGGTGACTGACCGACGAATAAGCAACGAGCTTCTTGAAGTCAGGCTGAACCATCGCGACCAGTGCGCCGTAGATGATTCCTATCACCGCGAGCGTCAGTATGATCGCTCGCACTGTTGGGTTCATCGCCGAGCCGGGGAAAAGAGGCAGCGCGAAACGCAGAAAGCCGAAGGTTCCCATCTTGAGCATGATGCCGGCAAGAATCACGGAGCCTGCGGTCGGTGCTTCGGTATGCGCGTCGGGCAACCACGTATGGAATGGAAAGACCGGCACCTTGATCGCAAACGCGAGGAAGAACGCGCCGAACAGCCAGAGCGCAGTCACAGGCGTGAGCGCGCCCGATGCCAGCATCGCGTCATAGCTGAAATTCGGGATCCCCGTCAGTGCGTCGCGATTGTGAATACCGAGGTAGATGATCGCCACGAGCATGAGCAGCGATCCTACCATCGTGTAGATGAAGAACTTGAGGCTGGCGTACACTCTTCGCTGACCGCCCCAGATGCCGATGACGAAGTACATCGGAATCAGCATCACTTCCCACATCACGTAGAACAGGAACAGATCGCGCGCGAGAAACACGCCGAGCATTCCGGAGGTGAGTATGAGGAGGAAGGCCAGGTAGGCGTGAACTCTGGTCTTGATCGCGGTCCATCCGCCGAGCACCGCGAGCGGCATCGTGAGCGTGGTGAGCAGCACGAGCATGAGCGATATGCCGTCGACGCCCAGTGAGAAGCGCGCCCCCCACGCAGGGATCCACGCGTAGTCCACACCGGCCTGCCAGCCGGCGACTCCGGGGACGAACGACCACCAGAGCCCGCACGAAACGACGAACTCGATGATGAGGGTCCAGACCGCTATCTGTCGCGCGGGCTCCGCATTCGCGTCGGCATCGTCGCGGTGGGCGCCGCCCTGTGCCCACACCAGCAGCGCGCCGACGAGCGGAATGATCAGCAGAGCCGGAAGGATCCACGAGTTGTAGTGGATGCCGTTGAGGAAGTCTGTCATTCGCTCGTCTTACCTGAAGGAGAAGGCACTGAGTACAACGATGGCTCCGACGACGATGGCCCAAGCGTACACGCCGGTGCTTCCGGTCTGTATGCGGGCGCCGATCCAGCCGAGCCCGCGCGCAAGTGCCGCGGATCCGTTTACGAAGAGATTGTCGATGATGCCCGCGTCGAGACCGCGCCAGAACACGTTCTTGGAAAGCCCGTACACGGGGCGCACGATCGCGTCGTCGTAGGCCTCGTCGACATAGTACTTGTTGGCGAGGACCTTTTCGAATCCGTGCTCCGCTGGCGACTGCGCCTTCGGTACCAGCGACGCCGGCTTGAGCGCGAGTACCGCGACGGCGATTCCAAGCACTGCGATCACGATTGCGGCTCCGATGAGCAGAGCCTCAGTACTGTGCGATGCTTCGAGCGCGACCCCGTTGGTCACGGTGCGTGTCGCAGTGCCGACGACGGGCTCGAGCCAGTGATCCAGTCCGCCGACAGGCCCGAGGAACGACATGATCGAGGGAAGATTCAACCAGCCGCCGGCCAGGCTGAGTGCGCCGAGCACCACGAGGGGCCCGGTCATCAACCACGGCGCTTCGTGCATGTGCCGCTGCTCATCCGCCGTCGCCCTGCTCGGCCCGTGGAATGTGTAGAGCATGAGGCGCGTCATGTATATCGCCGTGAGGAAGGCGCCCGCCAGACCGATCACGTAGACGGCGAGTAGAACTGTGTGGCCGGACATCCCGAGCCACGTGGCGTTCGTCAGCACGGAATCGCCGGCGTGCTCGTACACGGATCCGAGAATCGAATCCTTGGAGAAGAATCCGGCGAAAGGCGGAATTCCGGAAATCGCAAGCGTTGCGATCCACATGACGATCCAGGTAATCGGCATCGCCTTGCGCATGCCGCCCATGTTGCGCATGTCCTGCGCATCGTCGTGACTGCCGCTGTGATGATATGCAGCGTGCATGACGTGGATCACCGAGCCGGCGCCCAGGAACAGCAGCGCCTTGAAGAAGGCGTGCGTCGCCAGGTGAAAGATACCGGCCGTATATGCGCCGACGCCCACGCCGACGAACATGTAACCCAGCTGTGAGATCGTAGAGTACGCCAGAACCTTCTTTATGTCCCACTGCTTCATCGCGATCGTCGCGGCGAAGAGTGCGGTGACAGCGCCAACCACGGCAACCGTGATCGATGCGATCGGTGACATGGCGAACAGGAACGAGCTGCGAACTATGAGATAGACGCCGGCGGTAACCATCGTCGCCGCGTGGATGAGCGCAGATACCGGCGTCGGGCCGGCCATGGCATCCGGCAGCCAGACATACAACGGCAGCTGCGCGCTCTTGCCCGTGCAGCCGAGGAACAGGAAGAGACAGATGGTGGTGACCAGCGCACCGCCAAATGGCAGTCCGGCGGCACCGGCCGCAACGCCGGTGAAGTCGAGCGTTCCGAGATTCGCGAAGATGAGGAACATCGCGATGAGCACGCCGACGTCACCGATTCGGTTGACGATGAATGCCTTGAGGCCCGCGGATGCGTTCGCCTCGTCGGTGAACCAGAATCCGATCAGCAGATAGGAGCAGAGTCCGACACCTTCCCAGCCGACGAAGAGAATCGGGTAGTTGGCGCCGAGCACCAGCATCAGCATGAAGAAGACGAACAGATTCAGATACGCGAAGAATCGCGCGAACCCCGGATCCTCGCTCATGTAGCCGACGCTGAATATGTGGATCAGAGCACCGATGCCGGTAATGATGAGGACCATCACCATCGACAGCTGATCCAGCTGGAACGCCATGTCGATCTTGAGATCGCCGACCGGCATCCAGCTCCAGTAACGCTGAATGAATGGCGCCGACATGTCGACACCGCGCATTGCAAGGAAGATCGAGGCAGCCAGCAGGAACGAGAGTATGAGAACACCCGGACCGATGATCGCCGTGAGCGCGCGGAACCTGGGCACTGCCTGGGCGTGTGAATCGCCGCCATGCGCGTGGGATGCCTGATCCGAGGCTACCGGGGACGCGTCGTGGTCGTCGTGACCCATATCCGGATCGGACGGGCCGACGTGCGAACTCCCCAGAATGCTGAGGGCGCCGTTGATGAAGAAGCCAAGCAGCGGAAGAACCGGCAGCAGCCACATCCACGCGGCGATGGTTCCGGCCAACGGGTGACTGCTCGATAGAGCCATACTTTGCGCTTGTATCACCCTTTCATCACGTTGATGTTACGAAGGTCGACCGTCTGTCGGTGACGGAAGATCGATATGATGATGGCGAGTCCCACCGCAGCTTCCGCGGCGGCGACGGTCATCACGAAGAGCACGAATACCTGGCCGCCCATCCCGTAATAACGGGAAAGGGCGACGAAGGTGAGGTTCACTGCATTGAGCATCAGCTCGACGCACATGAAGATGATGATCGCGTTCCGGCGGGTGAGAACACCCACCACACCGATCACGAACAGTATCGCGGAAAGACCCAGCGACTCAGCGAGCACTCGACGACTCCTTGCGTCCGAGTATGACGGCACCCGCGATCGCGACGAGCAGCAGAACGCTGGTCAACTCGAATGCGAGCGAATAGTCGCGATACAACGGCCGCGCCACGGCGCCCACGGCGCCGTACGTAGCAAGCTGCTGGCTCAGGAAGTCACGCGCTACTACATACTTCCCCGACGGGATACCCGTTCGCGAGAGGACGCCGACTTCGGCGATCAGGATCAGTCCGACGAAGCCGGCGAGAAGCTTGCCCCCGATGCCGCGAACGTCGGTGATGTCGGAAGCCTCGCCGAGATTGAGCAGCATTATCACGAAGAGGAAGATCACCATTATCGCGCCGGCATACAGCAACACCTGCATCGCGGCGATGAACTGCGCGTCGAGCATCACGTATTCCGCTGCAAGACAGAACATCGTGACGATCAGCCACATCGCCGCGGCAACGGGACTCCGCCGCGTCACGAATGTCACCGCTGACACGATCGCGATTATTCCGAAAAGGTAGAAGTGGAACTGGTAGAAGAGACCGAAGTTATCCATGCTCATTCGCCCTTGGGATCGGTGGCGTCCCAGAGCGTGGAGACGGGATGCGTCTGCGCCATCAATCTTTCCAGATCGTAGACGTGCCCCTCTCTGCTGTACTCCGAATTTTCGTAGTGCTGCCCCACGTGGATCGCGTCTTCGGGGCACACTTCCTGACAGTATCCGCAGAATATGCAACGAAATTCGTCGATCTCGAACACGAGCGGATAACGGTTTCCGTTCTCGTCCTCGCCTGGCACCAGCTTGATGCAATTGGACGGGCAGACGCTCGGACACAGGCCGCATGCGACGCAGCGCGCCTTGCCATCCTCCTTGGTGAGCATTCTGTGCGTCCCCCGCCAGCGGGGCGACAACTCCCACCTTTGCTCGGGATACTGAATGGTCACCTTCGGCTCGAACATCTGCTTCAGCGTCAACGCCATGCCCTGAAGCGTTGCCTTGACGTAGCTCGTCTGTTCGACGTGCCGGCTGACCCGCTTGACGGTTATCGCCATTATTTCCCTGCTCCTTCGGTAACTGCCCGGCGTGCGCTGCGTGCACGTAGCCGGACTATGCGGGCCTGCTGCGCGCGCCCATATGCAGGACTCACGATACGGCCTTCGTCCACCATGACGAAGAGCACCAGCAGGATGCAGATGTTCTCCATCAATAGAATGAAGCTGTGCACGGGTCCGGGATTGATGCCGATTGCCTGCAGAACGAGCAGTGTCGTCGCGAGCAGCGCGATGTATCCCAGCGCCACCGGCAGCATCACGCGCCACCCAAGTGACATGAGCTGGTCGTAACGGAACCGGGGCAGAGTCCAGCGGATCCAGATGAAGACGAATACGAAGAAGCCCGTCTTGGTGAGGAAGCAGCCGAGCGTGAGAATCGTCTTGAGAACTGTAAACGGCGCAGCGTTGTCCCAGCCGGTGAACGGTATATCCCAGCCGCCGAGGAACAGCGTCGCCATCAGAGCGCCCGCGGTCACCATGTTCGCGTACTCTGCGATGAAGAACAACGAGAACTTCATCGCGCTGTACTCGGTGTGGTAACCGGCGATCAACTCCGATTCAGCTTCGGGCAGGTCGAACGGCACGCGATTGTTCTCGGCAAGCGCAGCGACGAAGAATACGACGAACGCGGTCGTGAGATTCAGCACGTTCCACATGCTGTGCGCCTGCTGTCGGATGATCTCACTCATCGTGACGTTGCCGGCGAGCAGAATGATCGGAATCGTGGACATTCCGAGCGCGACTTCGTACGAGACCATCTGCGCGCTCGATCGGAGCCCGCCGAGGAAAGAATACTTGTTATTCGAAGCCCAGCCGGCGAGCACGATGCCGTACACACCAAGCGACGCGATTGCGAGAATGAACAGGAAACCGACGGGGAGATCCGCAACTACCAGATCGACCCGTCCCCACGGCGTCGGGAGCGGCGATCCAAACGGGATGACGCACCAGACCAGCATTGCGGGGACAAACGAAAGGGCCGGCGCAATGCTGAACAGGGGATGCGACGCATTCCCCGGCTCAGTCTCCTCCTTCATGAAATTCTTTACGCCGTCCGCAGCGGGCTGGAGCCAGCCGCCCCGTCCGCCGACGCGATTCGGGCCATGGCGGCCCTGAATCCAGGCGGAGATCTTTCGTTCCGCGAGCGTGAGCAGTGCCGCCGACAGCATGTAGATCGTGAAGACGATGATCAGCTTGATGATCGAGAACACGATGTACGTGGTGTAGCCCGTGATCGGCGCCTGCCGATCTACCACCTGGAGCAGCGCGTGCACTGGAATCACTTTGCGCCTCCGGAAACAACCAGACCGCGCATGCCAAGTGCGTCGTACGTCATGCCGGCGAACGCCGATACGTCGGACGCCATCGCCGCGAACACTTCGCTGGCGAGATAGTAGGCGTTGCCCTTGCCCAAGGCGGCGAGCACGTCGCCGACGACCCACCAGCTGGGGCGCGCCATTCCGGGCGCTGCCTTGGCCTGGAAGAACCGCTGTACACGTCCGCGCAGGTTGGTGAAGGTGCCGTCCTCTTCCGCATGATTCGCAATGGGAAGAACGATGGCTGCGGTGCGCAGATTTTCGGGAAGCGTCGTGCCGATGACGATCACCGCAGCCGCAAGCGCGAGCTGCGCCGGAGTGATATTCGCAGCATCAGCGTCGGCAACGATCAGCACGTCACCAGCGGCGAGACCGTCGAGCAACGAAGCGGTGCGTTTGAAGCCGAGCAGCGTGGCGCCATCACCGTTTGCCGCGCGATCCGCACGGAGCGAGAGATCGGGAACTCCCGGAAGCGGTGCTTCGGGTCCCGTTGGAACCGTGAACGCACCCGTGCCGCCATTGGCGCGAATGAGCTGCGACAGCAGATACAGCGTTTCGTTGGAGAGATTGGGCGATGCGGCGACGAAGACGCGATGTCCATCCAGCAAAGCCGCTGTTGCAGGAATGGCGACGTCCCAGTCAGCTGCAGCGAGCGACTCGCCACGCCGCACGAGCGGAACCTCGACGCGATCCTGCCGGTTGATCCAGCGATAGTCGAGCCGTCCGGTGTCGCACATGAAGTACTTGTTGACGTGCTCGTTGGGGCGCGGACGGAACCGAATTACCATGTTGTCGCGCGTGTCGATCGAGATGTTGCAACCCTGGCTGCAACCGGTGCAGATGGACGGTGCGTGATCGAGCTCCCACGAGCGCGCCTTGTTGAGCGAATCCTTGGAGAGGAGCGCGCCGACCGGGCACAGGTCGATGACATTTCCGGCCCATTCATGCGTCAGGTCCTTGCCCTCGAACTTTCCGATCAGCGCGCGATCGCCGCGCTCGGTGACATTGAGCACAGTGTCCTGTGCCATCTCGTCCATGAAGCGGACGCAGCGCGTGCAGAGGATGCAACGACTGGTGGTGTAGAGAACGTCACCGCCGAAATCCTCGACAGGATTGAACCGCTTGGGGTCGCGCAGGCGCGACTCCGCGGGTCCTTCCTGGTACGTGAAGTCCTGCAGCTCGCACTCGCCGGACTTGTCACAGATCGGGCAGTCGAGCGGATGATTTATGAGCAGCATCTCGAGCACGCCCTTGCGCGCTTCGAGCGCCTTCTCCGTATAGATGTGCACCACCTGACCTTCGGCTGCAGCGGTCGCACAGGCAGGCGCTAGCTTGGGTGCCTTCTCGACGTCCACCAGGCACATGCGGCAGTTGCCGGCGATCGAAAGAGCCGGGTGATAGCAATAGTGCGGGATGAGAACACCCGCGCGCTTGCCAGCCTCGAGAATCGATGTCCCTTCGGGAACCGAAACCGGACGCCCCTCGATGGTGAGATTCACCATCTTCGGCTGCGTTACCGCCGTGGTCGGCTCCGCGGTTGTAGCCATCTACGCCACCGCCGCGGTAACGGGGTGGAACTTCGGCTTCTTGATCAAGGCTTCGAACTCCGAACGGAACTTGTTGATGCCGGATACAACTGGAACAGCACAGGAATCGCTGAGCACGCAGATCGTCTTGCCAGTCATGTTGTCGGCGATGCTGAATAGCGTATCGAGATCTTCGTGGGTGCCCTCGCCATCCCGAATCCGCTCCATGATCTTCGTGGTCCACGCGGTGCCTTCACGACACTGCGTGCACTGGGCGCAGCTCTCGTGCGCGAAGAATCTTGCTGCGCGCGCGATCTGCTTCACCATGTTCTGCTGATCGTCGAAGACGATTACACCGCCGGAGCCCAGCATCGAGCCCTGCTCGATGAAGCCCTCGTAATCCATTTTGGTGGCTTCGGCTTCTTCCATCGTCTGGATCGGAACCGAGATTCCGCCCGGAACGACAGCCTTGAACGTGCGACCCGGAAGCGGACCGCCGCACAGGTCGTAGAGGAAATCCTTGAACGGGAAGCCAAGCGTCACTTCGTAGTTGCCGGGCTTCGCGATGTTGCCGCATACGGAGAAGAGCTTGGATCCGGTACTCTTGGGACTGGAGAGCGACAGGCCCTTGTACCATTCGGCGCCGCGTACGATGATGTGCGGAACGGCTGCGAGCGTCTCGACGTTGTTGATCGTCGTCGGCTGCCCAAAGACGCCGGACACCGCTGGGAACGGAGGCTTGATGCGCGGATTGCCGCGCCTGCCTTCGATGGAGTTCATCATCGCGGTCTCTTCACCGCAGATGTACGCGCCAGCACCCTTGTGAATCACGATGTCGATGCGCTTTCCGCTTCCCATCGCGTTCTTGCCGATGATGCCCGCGTCGTACGCCTCGCGAACTGCCTGGCGCATGCGAATCAGCGGCTCCGTGAACTCACCGCGAATGTAGATGTACGCAGTCTCGGCGCCGATCGCGTAGGCACCGATCGCGCAACCTTCGACGAGCGCGTGCGGAGTCCAGCGCATGATCTCGCGATCCTTGAACGTGCCGGGCTCCGACTCGTCGGCGTTGCAGCACAGATAGTGCGGCTTGCCGTCGCCGGGCTTCATGAAGGACCACTTGATTCCCGTCGGGAAGCCCGCGCCGCCACGTCCGCGCAGCCCCGATGCCTTGACCACGTCGACGATTTCCGCCGGCGACATCGAAAGCGCCTTCTGAAGTCCGTTGTAACCACCGCGCTTGCGCCAGCCGTCGAGCCCGATCCCGTCCTGATCGCCGAAGTACTGCGACAGCACGGGAGTCTCGCCAGCGTGGGACGGATGCGGATATCCCATTACTCGAGCCCTGCCAGAATCTCGGGAACGCGAGCGGCCGTAACCGATTCGACGAATCCCTCGTTGATCATCACCGGCGTCGCAAAGCCGCACGCACCGAGGCATTCGACCTCGATCACCGTGAATTTCCCATCCGCTGACGTGATTCCGAGCTCGCCACAACCGGTGTGCTCGAGGAATGCGCCGACCACGTCCTCTGCGCCGCAGATGTTGCATGGCGTCGTGGTGCAGACCTGAATCAGGTATTTGCCGACCGGATGCGTGTTGTACATCGTGTAGAACGTCACCACACCCTTCACGTATGCGGGGGTGAGTTCCAGCACTTCGGCGACCTCGGCCATTCCCTCGTCGCTTATCCAGCCGCGATCTTCCTGCACCATCCACAACGCCGGAAGTATGCAGGCCATCTTGGTTGGATAGAGCGGGAACAGCGCGTCCAGCTCCTTGCGTCGCTCGCCGACGAACACCGGCTGATATGGAGCGTCGTGGTCGTGCGTCACGGCCGTCATCGGTCGATCTCTCCCAGCACTACGTCGATGCTTGCGTTGATGGCGATGACATCTGAAAGAAGATGGCCTTCGACCATCTTCGGGATCGCCGAAAGATTGAGGAATGACGGCGGACGAATGCGCCACCGCACCGGTTTGGCAGTGCCGTCGGAAACCATGTAGTAGCCCTTCTCGCCGCGCGGACTTTCCACCGCGACGTAAGCCTCGCCAACCGGCGGCCGCGGGCCTTCCATCACCTGCTTGAAGTGGTGGATCATGGATTCCATTCCACTCGTCGACTTGGTCTTGGACGGGAGAATCACGCGCGGATCGTCGACGTTGATCGGTCCGTCCGGAAGACGGTCGAGCGCCTGGCGCACGATGCGCGCGGACTGGCGCATCTCCTCGACGCGGACGAGATAGCGATCGTACACGTCACCGTTGACACCGACGGGCACTTCGAAATCGTAGGTCTCGTAGTCGAGATACGGAAAGTCCTTGCGCACGTCGTACGAGACGCCGGATGCACGCACCATCGACCCGGACAGTCCCCAGTTGATCGCCTCTTCCGGGCTCATCACACCGAGCCCGACCGTGCGTCCGACCCAGATGCCGTTGTTCGTGAGAAGCTTCTCAACGTCATCCAGCACCTTGTCGAAGCCGGCAAGAAAGCTTCTGGCATTGTCGGTCCAGCCGTCCGGAATGTCCGCCATCAAGCCGCCGACGCGTGTGAGCGACGTCGTGAGACGCGCACCGGTCCACGCTTCGAGCAGCTGATAGATCAGCTCGCGCTGATGGAATGACCAGAGGAACGGTGTGTACGCGCCGATATCGATCGACGTTGTGCCGAGCCACACGAGATGCGACATGATGCGCGACAGCTCGCATGCGATCACGCGAAGCACCTTGCAGCGCTCAGTTATCGTGATGCCGAACAGCCGCTCCGCACCGAGCGCCATTGCAACGTTGTTGCCCGGCGCATTGAGGTAGTCCTCGCGATCGGTCCACGGGATTATCTGATTGTACTGACGATATTCGCCCGTCTTCTCGAAGCCGCAGTGCAGGTAGCCGATGTGTGGAATGCAGCGCACGACAGTCTCGCCGTCCAGCTCGAGCACCAACCGGAGCACACCGTGGGTCGCCGGATGCTGTGGACCCAGGTTGATGAGCATGTGCTCACCGTCGAGAGCCGGCTCGAGCGCGAGAGGCTCGGGGATTCCAATCGATACGCCGCCGTCGTTGGTCACGAGCGGAACGCGCTGTGGCTTACCCGATCGATCGAGGCCGCTGGTCGAGAGTTCTACTTCTATTGTTCTTGTCTTGGTCGCCATGATTCTTACTCTCCCGTCCTTTCACCCGACGCGAGCCGGCGCCGCATGTCGTCCGGGATCTCGCTGAATGCCTCGGCGACAGTCAGCTCTTCCATCGAATAACGTGATTCGGGGTTCGCTGCCAGGGCCTGACGCAGCTGCTCGGACCGGCTGAAGCGACCACGGAGCGGGAAATCCTTGCGCAGCGGATAGCCTTCCTTGTACTGCTCCCACATCAGCAGCCGACGCAGATCCGGGTGCCCGATGAACTTTATGCCGAACATGTCGTAACATTCGCGCTCGAGCCAGTCGGCGCAGCGGTAGATACTCCAGACGCTGTCGACTTCGAGCGGTGCGTCCTTCGGCAGCTCTGTCTTGATGCGGAGAAAGCGGCGATACGGAAGCGAGCGGAGATGCCAGACCACTTCCATCGGAACTTCGGTCTCTCTGTATTCGACAGCCGTGACGTCCGCGAGGTAGTCGTACTGCTGTGACGGATCGTCGTGCAACCAGCGAATGATCTCACCGGCCCGGTCATGTGCGACGAAGACTGTCGTCTCGCCCCAGCCGACCGACACGCGCAGGATTGCGTCTCCGAACTGTTGCTTCAACGCCTGGGCTGACGGATTCTCGTCTCCGCCGCGGTGCGGCAAATTCCTTGGCGTTGTTGCCGGCTTGGCATTCGTGAGCGCGCTGCCAACGGATACGACGTCAAACGATTCAGTTGGTTCGGTTAGTCCGGTCACGGCGTTGAACGCGTCTGATTGATCGAGTTGCCGAACGGCTCCGAAATCTCGTCGATCGCCGGCGGTGGGATGTACAGCTGGGTGGTGGGATCGGGTTCCATCTCGTCCCGCAGCACGCGGTCGGACATGCGCTCGCTCATGACTTTCTTCTGGAGCATCTGGATCCCGTACAGCAAACCTTCGGGACGCGGCGGGCAACCGGGTACGTAGACATCGACTGGAATGATCGTGTCGATTCCCTGCACCACTGCGTAATTGTCGAACATGTTGCCGGTGGATGCGCACGCGCCCATCGCGATCGCCCACTTGGGCTGGGCCATCTGCTGCCAGATGCGGCGGATGATCGGCGCCAGCTTGAACGGCACTCGTCCGGCGCAGATCAGCACGTCGGACTGGCGCGGCGAGAACGACATTCGCTCCATGCCGAATCGTGCAAGGTCGAAGTCGGCGGCTGCTGTCGCCATGAACTCGATAGCGCAGCATGCGGTCCCGAACGGCATGGGCCAGAGAGAGTTTGCCCGGCCCCAATTGACGAGGAAATCGAGCCGCGTTGTGACCCAGCCGTCCTGCGACTGGGGATCGTACTCGACGCGCTTGAGCGCCGAATCCGGGCGAGCGGTCAATCCCATCTGAGTGCTCCTTTCTTCCACACGTACACGAAGCCGACGACGAGGATTGCCATGAATATGAGCATCTCGCCGAGGCCAAAGAACGACGTCGAGCCCGCGGGGCACATGCCGCCCACGAGCTCCGCGCTGCATGACAGCTGGCGGAATGCGGCCGCCCAGGGAATCATGAAGACGGTTTCGATGTCGAATATGATGAACAGCATCGCGATCATGTAGAACGCGACCGAGAAGCGCTCTCGCGCGTCTCCGATTGCCGGGATTCCGGATTCGTATACGGCACGCTTTACCGGGGTCGGCCGCTTGCGAATCGTAAGGGCTGAAACTCCGATAATGAGGACGGCGTTCATGACTACGAAGCCGAGCAACAGCAGGACTGGAAAGTATTCTCGCGCCATGCCGAATTGAGAGCAGGCGGCCGTTCTAGGCCAACCCGCATGTGAAAAATTTCACTAATGCGTCTTGGGAGATTTTAGCGTATGTTAAGTCTCTTTTCAACGGAAACGATTTACTCGGAATTGAATGTCCATTCAGTCTGATCGCTGGATCATCGAGCAAGCCGCGAAGGGGATGATCGAACCATTCGAGAACAGCCAGGTTCGCTCAGGGGTCATCTCCTACGGCGTGAGCTCCTACGGTTACGACATGCGCGTGTCGAACCAGTTCAAGATCTTCACCAACGTTCTCAACTCGATCGTGGATCCCAAGCAGTTCGATCCCAAGTCGTTCGTGGAGTTCGAGGGTGATGTCTGCATCGTCCCGGCCAACTCCTTCGCGCTGGCGTGCTCGGTCGAGTACTTCCGCATCCCGCGCGACGTGGTAACGCTCTGCGTCGGCAAATCGACCTACGCGCGCTGCGGAATTATCACAAATGTGACACCGTTTGAGCCCGAATGGGAAGGCTTCGTCACGCTCGAGATCTCCAACACTACCCCGCTTCCGGCCCGGATCTACGCCAACGAGGGGATTGCGCAGGTGATGTTCTTCAAGGGCGACGAGCCGCCCATCACGTCCTACAAGGACAAGAAGGGCAAGTACCAGGGGCAGTCGGGGGTGACGCTGCCGAGGCTGTAGGCGGTGAGGTGCGGCTTGGGAGCGTTTCTTCTGCCAAGCCACACCCCGTCTGCCGCAATTCAAGATTTCGCGCTGAGCGTGTGCCTAGCTTCAGATTGCCAACCACTCCTGGAATTCAAGCCCGTGTGTCGCGTTAGCGCGGCAGTGTGATCGCCTGATCGGCGATGACATGCGGGAATCCAGCAACGGCACCAGCCTGCACCACGCGAAGGTACGACACCGTCGGAGGCACGCCAAGAGATTTGACTGTGAAGGCAAAGGTTGCCAAAGCCTGCTCACAGGAAGCGCCTTTAGGAACCGCAGACTGAGCGACCAGGCTAATCGTTAACGTATCGGCGGCGACTGCATCGGTTGCCCCAATTTCATAGCACGGCGTTGGTGTCATCAGTGTGCTCGATACGGTCACCGTTGATCGAGTCAATTGGACAACAGGAGCACTGGGCGTGAAACTTGATGATGATGGTTGCGGCGTAAATGAAATCGTTGGCGAATGTGGATCTGTTATTCCCGAGCATGCAACAAGACCCGCCACCACAAGCGCGGCACGGCAACAGACCGGCAGCGCAGTCGTCGTATGATACGCTTTGTTCATTGAGACCCCCATGCAAGGAAACGACTTCGTACTAAAGACCTTCCTTAGGGAACAACGGCGTATAGGAGCCGATTGTTATTACCACTCGGCAAACCGATGATGACGTTCTGAGTGCTGCCGTTCAACGTTTGGCTATACACCGCAGACGATGACATCGTAGGGTATTTCGAGAGCAACGCCGCTATAAATCCGGATACATAGGGCGCGCTGAATGATGTACCATTAGCTTGTTTCCCGTAACCGGGATTGAGCTGATCGGCCACCGATACCCGCACGCCCGGTGCCCAGATGTTGATCGTTGATCCAGAGTCGGAAAACGACGCATACGTGTCGTTGGTTGGATCGGTCGCGCCGACAACCAACTCGAGGTTGGCACGGTTACCGCGATCCAAATAGGCATTGGCTGAATCGTTGCCCGCCGACTTGACGAATGGGATGCCAGCTCCGGTTACGTTATTGATTGCGTCGCGAACTGCGAATGCGCTCGGTATACCTCCGAAGCTCATGTTCGCTACTGCTGGCCGCACTCCAGAGTCGATGATGTAAACGTTAACACCGTAACCGTCAAACGAACCCGCAAATGTAAAGGTCGAATCGAGCGGCAAATACTGTTGGTCGATCCGATCGAGGCCGACTCCTGGATTGTACTGCGCGTTATCA
Organism: Gemmatimonadota bacterium; assembly: GCA_040388625.1. Classification (NCBI taxonomy): domain Bacteria; kingdom Pseudomonadati; phylum Gemmatimonadota; species Gemmatimonadota bacterium. The sequence goes on from JAZKBK010000001.1 coordinate 614,610, forward strand.
GGACGCACAATCATATCCGGTTCGACGTACGCCACGGCGGGATCCGCTCTAACCTTACCTACCCCTGCCGCCGTTAGACCGTCCACGGCGTAGCCGTGCAGTGCGTCATAGACGAAGTGTAATCGACCGCCGCCTATCGCCAGTAAATGACTCACGTGTCGCGTCGTCGCCGCGGCGCTGGGCGCCGAGTCTGACCGGAACACAATGATGTAGCTCCCCGGGATCGTATCGCCGCGAGCGGCCTGGATCGACGCAGAAGGCACTGGCGGAGCTAAAGGCGATGACGGGTCCGTACACGCTGTAGCCAGAACGATGACGCCGCCGAAAAACGAAACTTCGTTGCCTGCTGGATTTACGACCTCGGGTCGTTGCAGAAGTGGTAAACATACGGTCAGCGTGCCGTTTGGCGAGAGGAGTCAATTATTCCAGAGCTGCGTGCGTGAAAAAAAAGTATCTCCGCCAGTATCGAACGAAATTCCCTTTCCTTGGCGGTGTGCCAGAAATCGTCGAATCGGCCTAGCTTGCCGCCAAGCGCGTACACAACAACGAGTAACACGATTATCCCGGCTATGAGCCAGGCCGCCGGACTCGACAGACGCTTATGTACATCATCCTGGTGGCGCGAGGGCGAGAGCGCGTTGGGATCTGTGCCCTCTCCCACGACGTACGTCGTCTTCTCGACCGCATCGGCGCCGCCCAACGCCGTCTCCGAGTCCACGAATTTCGGATCGGGATGATCGTTCGTGGACCCTGTTGCCATCTTGCCGCCCCGTGTGGAGGCTAGGGTGTTCTCATGCTCAGTCGATACCCGAAGTGCGTGCCGACGCGGCGACGTAATCGCGGTCGATCTGCTTGATCACGTCGAGGCTGATCTCCTTGGGGGCACGCTTCCTGACACTCACCGAACCACGAGCAATTTCCGAACCCTTCGACATCCATCTGCTCGACCATGTCGATCACGCGACGGTCGCTCTCGGGCTGACCCTGCGGCAGCTTGCCAAGATGGGTGATTTTGGCTCCCGTGGACAACGACGATGACGCGTTGGAGCAGGCCGCGACGCATGCCCCACAACCTACGCAGGCCGCGGCATCCATTGCATGGTCGGCGCTGGACTTGCCGATCGGGATGTCGTTGCCATCCGGCGCACCACCGGTGCTCAGGCTCACGTAACCACCGCGCTGGATGATGCGGTCGCGTTGGAGCCGCACGCATTGGACCGATAAGGAGTCCGTCCCTACTCCGTCCCTATCCCGTCCCCCATCACGTCATCACGCACGAATTCACGTACAGCACTGGAATCCACTGGGACAGGATGACCAGCGCGCCCAGCGCGCTGAGTCCGACGGCGACGAGTCCGATGAATGCGCGATTGCTGCGGGCGGCGTCCATCCGGTGACCGTCCCCCGCGAGGCTCCCTAGCCTCGCTGCACGCCAGCCCACCAGCGCCGCGACGATGCAGAGAACGATCAGCGCCGCGGGTACGGCGTGCAACAGGATTCGCGATACACTGTCGAACCGGCCGCACGACCACGAAACGAGCACGTACTCGACGGCCTCGTTGGTCAGCGCCGCGAGCGGACCGCAGAGAAAGCCGAACCAGAGTGCGCCCGCACGTACGGGATGGTCCTGCAACGAACGCGACGATGCGCGGATGATCTCCATCACGTCCACCGCGGATACAGGAACAACAGCACGAACAGCGGCACCCACGCCGCAACGGTGAAGTACCAGTACAGCACGTCATCGACGACGTCGGACATCGTCCGCGCTCGTGCGCGCCCCGTCCACAATATCAGCGCGAACCCTGCATCCTCGGCGACGTCGAGAATCAGCAGAGTCGTGTGAAATCCCATCACGATCCACGCGGCCGACCCGTACGCGTCACTGTTCCATTGCGTGTTGAGAGCAGGAAATTCGTACCAGCGAAGCACGAGAATCGCCAGCTTGATCACCAGAGCGATCAGAAGCGCGATGCGCGTACCGTTCACGTCGAGCCGCCGGGCGTACCGCGCCGCGAAGAACATCGGAATGATGCTGAGCAGCATCACGATCAGTTGAATGACCGGAATGCCGAGACTCGGCAGCCGCGTTCCCTCCGGCGGATAGTGGTAGAAGTTCTTGCGCAGATAGAGATACGCAAACGCGCAGATGACGAGTGTGAGTCCTTCGGTGACCATGAAGCCGACCGTACCCCACCACGTAGTGCTGCGCGGCCCGAACGTCACGTCGGGCAGCTGAGAGACGTCGGCGACGACACGTATCGGCTTCATCGTACGTCGTCCACCATTGCGGGCCCTTTCGGCGGGTCGGGCCAGGCCCAGCCGAGCGCAATGGGAAGCGCGACGATCGTGCCGATGACAAGACCGATCGGGGCGTACACGGCGCCGATGAACGCACCACCTACCGCAAGTGCGAGCAGCAACGGCCAGATGGTATCGCCGGGCATTTCGTGCCTGCTCTCCGGCTCCGCGTTGTGAATCGTCGTTACGAGCACTTCGCGACGGTCGGTCCGAAGCCCGGTCATCACAGGTACGTCATCGCGTTGTTCCCACAGACCGTCGCGGCTCGTGACAACGGGAATGTCCGGAAAGCTGCACGGGCCTGGCGGTGACGTCGTCGCCCACTCGAGTGTGTCGGAATCCCACGGATTGTTGCCAGCGATCGCGCCTGCACGCAGCGACCTGACGACGTTGACGAGAAACACTATCACGCTGCTCGCGATTATGACCGCGCCGATGCTCGCGAGCAGGTTGAGAGTACCCCATCCAGTCGCCGCGAGATACGTGTAAACGCGTCGCGTCATCCCTTCGAGTCCCAGGATATGCATCGGAAAGAACGTCACGTTCACTCCGATCAGGAAGAGCCAGAATTGCCATTTGCCGAGCGTCTCGCTGAGCATTCGCCCGGTGACTTTGGGAAACCAGTAGTAGAATGCGCCGAAGAGAGGGAACACCGCTCCGCCGAGCAGTACGTAGTGGAAGTGGGCGACGACGAAATACGTGTCGTGTACCTGCAGATCGAACGGCACCGACGCGACCATCACTCCCGTGAGGCCGCCGATAATGAATACGATGAAGAAACCGAGCACGAATAGCATCGGCGTAGCAAGTCGCACGCGGCCGGACCACAGCGTCGCGATCCAGCAGAATATCTGCACACCGGTCGGAATGGCGATAGTGACGCTTGCCGCCGTGAAGAAACTCTCGCCGAGTTGCGGTAGCGGGGTTGCGAACATGTGATGCACCCAGAGTCCGAACGCGAGCACCGCGGTCGCCACGAGCGACAGCACCATCGCGGGATATCCGAATATCTGTCGTCGCGTGAAGGTCGTGATGATGCTGGAGATCATCCCGAGTCCGGGGATGAAGATGATGTACACCTCCGGATGCCCGAAGAACCAGAAAAGGTGCTGCCACAGTATCGCGTCGCCGCCTTCCGCGGGATTGAAGAGGTGCGTGTCGATCGCGCGGTCCATCGCGAGAAACTGGCTCGCGACAGCGACCCAGGGCATCGCGAACACGATCATGAATGACACGACGACCATCGACCAGACGAACAGCGGAATACGATTGAGCGACATTCCAGGTGCGCGCTGCTTGAACGCGGTCACGATGATCTGGATGGCGGCGATGATGCCGGCGATCTCAGTGAACGTCACGGTCTGCGCCCACACGTCGGCGCGTTTGCCCGCGGAGAATTGCGGACCGGCAAGCGGTACATATGCGAACCAGCCGACGTCGATTCCGGTGTTCATCAGGAACTCGACGTACAGAAACACGCAACCGATCAGATATGTGTAATATCCGAACGCGTTCAACCGCGGAAACGCGACCTCGCGAGATCCTACCATCAATGGGACGAAATAAAGTCCCATAGCGGTCATCATCGGAACGGCGAAGAGAAACATCATCGTCGTTCCGTGCGTGGAAAAGAACTGATTGTACAGATCGGGGCCGAGTATGTGGTTTTCCGGCCGCGAGAGCTGAAGCCGCATCATTGCGGCGTCGATCCCGCCGAGCAGGAACATCATGAACGCGGTGATGATGTAGCGCTTCGCGATACTCTTGTTGTCGGTCGTGGTCAGCCAGCCCCACAGGCCTGTGTGACTGCTGCGCCAGGTTCGTTCGAGTTCAGCCATCGCGTCGGGGTCCGCGCTCAATGGCGTGAGCGGAGCTGAAACCGGTAGCGGCGCGGCGCTCACTTGAGGCCCTCCAGGTAGGCTGTCACTGCGCGAAGATCAGCGCGAGAGAGATGGGTCGCCGGCATGTTCGCGCCGGGCTTGACGCGCTGCGGGTCCGCGATCCACGACTCCAGGTTGGAGGGAGTGTTGGGAAGGACCCCCGCCGCCAGCGTCATTCGGCTTCCCACATGTGTGAGGTTCGGGCCCATAGTCGCTCCCGCAGGCGTCCCGCCAATGGCGTGGCACATGACGCACGGCGCTGACAGAAAGACTTTCTGACCCGCCAATCGAAGCGAATCGGTGGGCAGCTGTGGTGGCTGGAGTTGGGCGTTGTACCACGCGCTGTACTGTTCCGGAGTTTCAGCCACGATGACGATCGCCATCTTCGCATGCTCCAACCCGCAGAACTCGGCGCACTGACCGCGATACACCCCTGCAGTGTCGGCCTCGAACCATGCATCGTTGTGATGGCCGGGAATGAGGTCCTTCTTGCCGTTGAGGTTCGGAATCCAGAAGCTGTGGATCACGTCGTTCGACGAAAGGTCGATCAGCACTGGACGGTGAATCGGGACGTGAATCTCGTTTGCCGTCGCAAGAAGTCGCTGCGGCGCAGTGTCCTGATACTGGACTTCCCACCACCACTGGTGGCCCACGACGTCGATCTGCAGCGCATTCGCTGCATCGCGCGGTGCGGCGACCGCGCGGCCGACACCGAAGTCGTAGAGGAGATACGCGAAGAGTATCAGTACGGTTGCCGCGGTCGCGGCGGTGACAGCGCGATGCAACGACCGCTCGCGATCCTGCGTCGCGGGGGCGGCTCCGGAGCCACGCGAGCGCCGGACCGCAGTGAACGTCGCAACGATTACGACGACGTAGACGATGACCGAGACGGTCATCATGAAGGTAAAGAGACCGAACACCGCATGTGCCGGCTCGCTCGACGGCCGAAAGACCGACTCGTGGCCTGCCCATGCCGGCGGAATCTGCAGCTGCATCACGGCATCTCGGACGCGGACGCCGGGCCCGTCGTTTTCGGTTTTCCTGTTTTGGTGTTTTGCTCCGACGACCGCCCGTACATCTCATCCGCGCGTCCGCTTCGAACGTCGCGCCTGCCGATGCCACTCATCGACCGCACGTACGCGACAAGCTGCCAGATCTGATCGTTGGTGAGCTTGCCGCGGAATGATGGCATGCCGTTGGGGCGTCCTTCCTGAATCGTCGCGAATACCTGGTCCGGATTGCTGCCGTAGATCCAGGTCATGTCCATGAGCGCCGGCCCCATCGCCCCGCCACCGTGCGCGTGACATCCCACGCAATTCATCTGCGTGAAGAGCTGTTTGCCCTGCGACATTCCGTACGCGTTTCCACCGTAGGGCCCCGGTGCACTGTCGGTCACCACCACCGGTCCGGGCTCGAGTGAAGTCACGCGAACCGCCGGTGTCGCGTTGGACGCCGGCGTTCCGTGAAATGTGCGATGCTCTCGCTCGCACGCGATCATACCGACCAGTGTGAAAAGACCAACGGTTGCGATTCGCCACATCGCCGTGACCTCCATTGCTACTGGACAGTTGGAGCGTCTGCGCAACGTGCGCATGGCGCGAGTGTCAGCGCGACGATCGCGCAGCCGAGCGGCGGCCTGATGCTACTTGATCCCGAAGACATAGAGCGCGCCGCCCTTGGTCGTGTATTTCGGGAGATCCTTCATCGCGTTGGCGAGGCCGCCGCCGGCGGTTGAATCCTTTGGATCGAGGTCGCCCGCCACAATCGCCCCCGCCCAGCCACCGACGCCGATCAGAATTGCGACGTATTGCTTGTGATCGGGCCCCACGAACGTCGTCGGTTGCCCGACGATGCCGGATGCGGTCTTGGCCTTCCAGAGAAGTCTGCCGTTCCGTGCATCCACCGCCTTGAACCAGCCATCCATCGTGCCGTAGAAGACGACATCCCCTGCTGTAACGAGCGCTCCGCTCCAAACGGGGAAACGTTCAGGAAGCGACCAGACCTCGCGCGCATGAACGGGATCCCAGGCGGAGAACACACCGCCGTTCCCACCCGCACCAGCGTAGATCTTCTCGTTCATCCCGACGTACGGAGTTCCCTCGATGTAGCTCGCAGGAACCGCCTCCGCGTCGTAGCATAGATTGTTGTGCGGCACGTACAGCAGACCGGTACGCGGTGAATACGCGGAAGGCTGCCAGTCCTTCCCGCCGGGTGGCGCAGGACAGATGTCGCGCACGGTTACGTTGAGATCCGGGTGCTTCTGCGGATTGTTGGCCGGCCGGCCGGTCTTCATGTTGATGCTGTCCACCGCGTTCACCGGTGCAAAGGCCGCGGTCGATAGAACCTCTCCGTTGGTTCGATCGATCACGTACATGTAGCCGTCGCGATCCGGATGCACGAGCACCTTTCGCGTCGTGCCGTCGATCGGAAGATTCAACAACACGTTCTCGTTTACGGCGTCGTAGTCGTGCAGGTCGTGCGGGCTCACCTGGTAGGCCCATACCGCCTCACCTGTGTCGATATCCCGCGCAAAGATCGTCGACGTCCACTTGTTGTCGCCGGGACGCTGATTCGAATTCCACGGACCAGGGTTGGCGGTACCGTAATAGATGAGATTGAGCGACGGATCGAACGACACCCAGCCCCACGCGCCACCGCCGCCAGTCTTCCACTGATCGCCCTTCCACGTGTTGACGCCGAGGTCGGTCCCGCGATCGCTAGCGTAGAACGGCTTGAAACGAGGACCGATGAGCACGTCCTTGTCGGGGCCGGTAGCGTACGCCTTCCAGATCGTGCGACCCGTTTTTGCATCGAGCGCCTGAATCCAGCCGCGCACTCCAAGCTCGCCGCCGCTGTTGCCGACGATGACCTTTCCCTTCGCAACGAGGGGCGCCATCGTCAGCGTTTCCCCGGTGTTGATATCACCGACCTTGACGTTCCACCGCTCGGCGCCTGTGTTGGCGTCGACGGCGACGACGTGGTCGTCGAGCGTGTTGTAGTAGAGCGCGCCGTCATAGTATGTCGCGCCGCGATTTACAACGTCGCAGCACGCCACCCCCTGAGCGGCGGATGCGGGGTTTGGTTTGTAGGTCCACTTCACCGGCCAGCCAGCCTTGGTGAGGTCGATGGCGTACAGGATGTCCGGGAATGGTGTTACGACGTACAGCGTGTTGTTCACGACCAGAGGCGCAGCCTCGTGTCCGCGCAAGACAGAAGTCGAGAACGTCGACACGAGAGCCAACCGGGAGACGTTCGACGCGTTGATGCTGTCGAGTCCGCTGTACCGCGTGTTGGCGTAATCCTTTGCGGGTTGCGTCCAGTCGCCGGTCTCGGGCAGAGGGTTGGCCCGTGTGTCCGTGGTTGGCGGGGTTACAACGCCGGCTGCGCGAGCCGGCTGCCGCTCACCCCGTTCCGGCGCGCTGCACGCGAGTGCGGCAAGCGCCACAACGATCACAGTTCCAGAACCCGTTATAACGCGAACCCAGGACGCTCGTCGCACGCTCCACGCTCACTCTCGTAGTGTGGTTCGCATGTTTGCACAAACCGTTCCCATGCGGTCCGGGGAGCGTGCTCGTGCGTTGTCAGTACGCGAGAGTACTCTCGGGCGCGGCTACGCGCGCACTACGCGCGCACTACGCCGAATACGTAGGCGATTGCGATCAGCAGCGCCGCAGCTATCGCGACCCAGGCAATGACACTCGGCCCCGAGCGCCCAACGCTCGGCGGCCTGTCGCGCGGTGTGAGCGCTTCCGGGCTGGTCCCGTCACCGACGACGTACGTCGTCTTCTCGACCGCATCGGCGCCGCCCAACGCCGTCTCCGAGTCCAGGAATTTCGGATCGGGATGATCGTTCGTGGACTCTCTCGCCATTGGGCCGCTCCGGTTTACTCGTTGCTGGAGGCGCGTGCCGACGCGGCGACGTAATCGCGGTTCATCTGCTTGATCACGTCGAGGCTGATCTCCTTGGGGCACGCTTCCTGACACTCACCGAACCACGAGCAATTTCCGAACCCTTCGATATCCATCTGCTCGACCATGCCGATCACGCGACGGTCGCGCTCCGGCTGACCCTGGGGCAGCTTGCCGAGATGCGTGATCTTGGCTCCCGTGAACAGCGACGACGATGCATTGGGACACGCAGCCACGCACGCACCGCAGCCGATGCAGGCTGCAGCATCCATCGCATGGTCGGCGCTCGACTTGCCAACCAGAATGTCGTTGCCGTCCGGCGCGCCACCAGTGTTCACGCTCACGTAACCACCGCGCTGGATGATGCGGTCGAAAGCGCTGCGATCCACCACCAGATCCTTGATGATCGGGAACGCACGCGCCCGCCACGGCTCGATTATGATCTCGTCACCATCCTTGAACGTGCGCATGTGCAGCTGACACGCGGCAGTGGCCCGCTGCGGACCATGCGCGACGCCGTTGATCATCATGCCGCACGATCCGCAGATCCCTTCCCTGCAATCATGATCGAATGCGATGGGTCGCTTGCCGGCGACGATCAGTTCCTCGTTCACGACGTCCAGCATCTCCAGGAACGACATGTCCGGCGAAACGTCTCGCGCTTCGTATGTCTCGATCCTGCCCGTGTCCTTTGCCGATGGTTGGCGCCAGACGTGAAGCTTGAGGTTCATTATTTGTAATTCCGCTGAGAGAGATGGATGCTCTCGAACTCGAGCGGTTCCTTGTTGAGGATCGGTGCAGCGTTCGCGCCCGCGTATTCCCAGGCGGCCACGTATGCGAAATGCTCATCGTCACGCAACGCTTCGCCATCAGGAGTCTGACTTTCCTCGCGGAAGTGCGCGCCGCATGACTCGGTACGGTTGAGTGCATCACGAACCATCAGCTCGCCGAGCTCCAGGAAGTCTGAAACGCGTCCTGCCTTCTCCAGCGCCTGATTCAATTCCGCATCAGAACCTGGAACGTTGACATCCTTCCAGAACTCCTCGCGCAGTTGCGGGATCAGCTCCAGCGCCTTGCGCAGCCCCGCGTCGTTGCGCGACATGCCGCAATAATCCCACATGATGTGGCCAAGCTCGCGGTGGATCGAGTCGACAGTGCGCTTGCCGTCGATGGAGAGCAGCTTCGACGTTCGCTCGGCGATCTCGCGCTCCGTATTCCTGAACTCCGGCATGTCGGTGTTGACGGCATTTATGCCGCCACGCGCCAGATAATCGCCGATCGTGTACGGGATCACGAAATAGCCGTCAGCCAGGCCCTGCATGAGCGCGCTGGCGCCGAGTCTGTTGGCGCCGTGATCGGAGAAGTTCGCCTCGCCCAGCGCGTACAGCCCGGGAACGGTCGTCATCAGATTGTAGTCAACCCACAAGCCGCCCATCGTGTAATGCGGCGCGGGGTAGATGCGCATCGGAACCTTGTACGGGTTCTCGTCGGTGATGCGCTCGTACATCTCGAACAGGTTGCCGTACCGCTCGGTAATTGTCTGCGCACCGAGCCTCTTGATGGCGTCCGCGAAGTCGAGATACACGCCGCGGCCCGTCTCGCCAACGCCGCGGCCCTCGTCGCACACTTCCTTCGCGGCGCGCGAGGTGATATCGCGGGGGCCCAGGTTGCCGAACGCCGGATACTTGCGCTCGAGGTAGTAATCGCGCTCGGCGGGCGGAATCTCGTTGGGCGGTCGTTTGTCGCCCTTCGCCTTGGGCACCCACACGCGGCCGTCGTTGCGCAGCGACTCGCTCATCAACGTGAGCTTGGACTGATAGTCGCCACTCACAGGAATGCACGTCGGATGGATCTGCGTATAGCACGGATTCGCGAATGCCGCCCCGCGCTTGTACGCGCGCCAGATTGCAGTTGCGTTGCAGCCGCGTGCGTTGGTCGACAGATAAAAGACGTTGCTGTAGCCGCCGGTAGCGAGCACCACGGCGTCCGCGGCGTGCGATTCGATCTTGCCGGTGATGAGGTTGCGTACCACGATACCGCGCGCTCTACCGTCGACCATGACGAGGTCGAGCATCTCGGTGCGCGGGTACATCGTCACGAGGCCCTTGGCGATCTGCTTTTCCAGCGCCTGGTATGCACCGAGCAGGAGTTGCTGGCCGGTCTGGCCGCGCGCGTAGAAGGTGCGCGACACCTGCGCTCCGCCAAACGAGCGGTTGGCGAGATGGCCACCGTACTCGCGCGCGAACGGCACCCCCTGCGCGACGCACTGATCTATGATGTTCACGGAAAGCTGCGCGAGACGATAGCTGTTCGCCTCACGCGACCGGAAGTCGCCTCCCTTGAGGGTATCGTAGAACAACCTGAAGACGCTGTCCCCGTCGTTCTGGTAGTTCTTCGCCGCGTTGATTCCGCCCTGAGCAGCGATGCTGTGCGCGCGGCGTGGCGAATCCTGGAAACAGAAGCACTTTACCGCGTAGCCGAGCTCGCTCAATGTCGCAGCCGCGGACGCACCCGCCAGTCCCGAGCCGACGACGATGACGCTGTACTTTCGCTTGTTCGCCGGGTTCACAAGCTTGATGTCGAACTTGTGCTGGTCCCATTTTTCCGCGAGAGGTCCCGGCGGAATCTTCGAGTTCAGTTCCATTACCTATCCAATCCAGCCTAGCAGGACGCCGAGTGGCACGAGAGTGAATCCGAGCCACACCACCACCGCGATCGCGACGGATAGCTGGTGCTTGAGCGGATGTGGTGAATCACCGGTGATCGAGAGTGTACGTGCGGAGCTCCATGCTCCGTGATACAGATGAAGGCCCAGAAAGACCATCGACACCATGTAGAATGCCGCAACCCACCAGACGTGGAATGCCTGTACGACATTGTGATACACGTCGCCTTCCACGTACTCACCGCCGGGATGGAACGTGCCGGTGGTGAAGTGGAGAATGTGATACACGATGAAGACGAGCAGCAGCACCCCGCCCCATCGCATGAAGCGCGACGCGAGCGTCGATGCCTGCGGCACACGCTTGGTATATCCATCAGGCCGCGCAGCGTGACTCTGCTGGGTGAGCGAGTAGGCGGCGGCGACGTGAAGGATCAACGCCACTATCAATACGACACGTGCGGCCCAGAGCAGCTCCGCCCCGGGCCCGTGCAGAAAGTGGCTGTATGAGTTGATCGCGTCCGGCCCCTTGAACGCGAGCAGGTTGCCAGTGATGTGCGCCAGCAGAAAGCCGATGCCGATGATGCCGGTGACGGCCATGACGACCTTCCTGCCGATCGTCGACCGCCAGAATCTGGTGACCTGGTTCATCCCTGACTAAAGCTTGACAGCGCGCATCGGCTCGCGAACCGCTTCCGCGCTCGCCTCGAGCGCCTTGCGTTCGTCAGCCGTAAGCTCGACCTCGTAGATCTTCTCCAGTCCCGTGCGACCGAGCTTGCACGGCACACCGAGGAAGAGATCGCGCAGCCCGTACTCGCCCTGCAGCCACGCGGCGCAAGGAAGGATGCGCTTTTGATCCTTCGCGATCGCCTCGCACATCTGCACTGCGGCAGCCGACGGCGCGTAGTACGCCGATCCGGTCTTGAGATGCTTGACGATCTCGCCGCCGCCAGTACGCGTGCGCGCGACTATTGCGTCCAGCTTTTCCTTCGAGATGAGCTGCGTGATCGGGATGCCGCTCACGCTGGTGTAGGAGATCAACGGCACCATCGTGTCGCCGTGTCCGCCGAGCACCATCGCCTGGATGTCGCGAACCGAAACGTCGGCTGCTTCGGCGAGGAAGCTGCGATACCGTGCAGTGTCGAGCACGCCAGCCATGCCGAGCACGCGCTCGCGCGGGAAGCCCGTGGTCTTCATCGCGACGTAGGACATCACATCCAGCGGATTGGAGACGATGATCAGGATCGCCTTGGGCGACGTTTTCTTCACCTGCTCGGAAACCTGCTTGACGATACCGGCATTGGTGTTGAGCAGATCGTCGCGCGACATTCCGGGCTTGCGCGCGATTCCCGCAGTTATGACGACGATGTCGGAGCCTTCAGTCTCATCGTAGCTGTTCGTTCCGATGATTCGCGAATCGAACCCTTCGATGGGAGCGGATTCCCACTGATCCAACCCCTTGCCCTGCGGAATCCCCTCAGCGACGTCCACCATCACTACGTGGCGTGCAAGCTCCTTCTCGGCGAGGCGTTGAGCGGTGGTAGCACCAACGTTACCAGCCCCGACGACCGTGATTTTATTGACCATTTAAGTGTTCGAGTCTTGAGTGAGTCCGATTTGCCAACTACTACATGCCATACTTCTAACTTAGGCGGCTAGCCCCCCGTTTGCGAGAGGGCGCGAAGGCCGCCCGTGCGCAGTTGTAGGAGCGCATGCTCGCGCGGCTTCTCTTCCAGCGCGCGCGCCACGAACGCGGCGAGCGGAATCCCGGCACGGAGCGGAGTCCGGAGATCGACCTCGTGGTCGCCGAAAAGACAGGTCCGGAGCCGGCCGTCCGCGGTAAGGCGCACCCTGTTGCACGAGGCACAATACGTATGCGAAATAGGTGTTATAACACCTATCGTTCCCAGCCCGCCTGGCGCGCGATAGTACCGCGCCGGCCCGTTGCCCAGTGCCGGCCCGATGTCGGGCAGAATGCCGCCAAGCGCAGCGTCAGCCGTCGCGAGCACCTCGTCCGAGGGGACGACGCGCTCCAATCCCGTGTCACTCATGTCGCCCACCGGCATCAGCTCGATGAAGCGCACGTGAACCGGAAGAGCGAGTGTGAGTCGCGCGAGGGACGCTATCTCGTCGTCGTTCACACCCCGCACGACGACCGTGTTGACCTTTATGGGATCGAAGCGAGCATCGATCGCTGCACGCAGCACACGAACGGGGTCGAACTTGAGATCTCGCCGAGCGATCGCAGCGATGCGGTCAGGGCGGAGCGAATCGACGCTGATATTGACACGCGTGATGCCCGCTGCGCGGAGCTCCGCGCCCATCGCCTCGAGACGCACGCCGTTGGTCGAGAGTGCGATGTCAGTGACACCATCGACACTCGCGATGCGCGACACTATGTCGCAGACGTCTCTGCGCAGCGTCGGCTCGCCGCCGGTGATCCGGATGCGACGCAGGCCGAGCGGGGCGAGCTGCGATACGACTTCGTGGATCTCCGACGCAGAGAGGATGTCGTCGCGCGGAATCCAGTCCAGTCCGCGCTCCGGCATGCAGTAGACGCAGCGGAAGTTGCACCGGTCGGTGACGGAGATGCGGAGATACTCGATGCTGCGCCCGAACTGATCGATCATGCGTGGGTGTCCTCCGGGTACGGCGAGCGCGCGTGGGCGTCCGGTGCGCACGCGTTCACCCATTCGGATGATCCGTCGGAGTAGTGCTCGCGCTTCCAGATCGGCACGCGCTTCTTGATCTCCTCTATGGCGTATCTGCACGCGTCGAACGCGGGACCGCGATGCGCATGCGCAGCTGCGATCATGACGCAGACCTCGCCGACGGCGAGATTGCCGACGCGATGGACCGCTACGATTCGGACGCCCGGTGCGATCGCGATCGCCTCGCGCACGATCGCCTGCATCTCCCGCTCCGCCATCCCCGTGTACGCGGAATATTCGAGCCCCGTGACGGTGCGCGAGTCGGAGCTGTCGCGAACCGTGCCGAGGAACGTCGCGACCGCGCCGGTATGGGGATCCCGGACCTCGTCGGTGATGGCCGCCACGTCGATGGCGGCGCCGACTATTCCCGACCTGCTCATCCGCCGGCCACCGGTGGGATCACGGCGACTTCATCACCGGCAGAGATTGCGACGTCGTCGGTCGCATACTCCTCGTTGACGGCGATGATCGGTCGTGGCGGCAGCCTGGGCGACAGGGCCGCGATCGCCGAGCGCACAGCGCCGACGGTAGCCGGATCAGGCACCGTGACCGTGGCCCGGTCGGCGCCCAGAGCGTCGGCGTATGACGCGAAGACGCGTACCGTGACGTTCACGTGACGTTCATCGGTACGCTGCGCCCATCAGGCTTCCGAGAGCTCGGTAATATCGATGTCCGCGATGAGCGCCCGCAGCTCCTTGGACGGCTTGAACACCGGAACCGGGCGCGCCGCAACCTCGACCGGGGACCCCGTGCGAGGGTTCCGGGCCATGCGAGTCTTGCGCTGCCGGATCTTGAAGGTGCCGAAGCCGCGCACCTCGATGTTCTGCTGCTCGCGCAGCGCGTCCTTTATCGCGTCGAGGAAGGTGTCGACGACGCGAGCGCAGTCTTTCTTCGAGATCGTGGGGCCGGCGGTCTGCGCAATCTGCGCGGTTACCAGCTCGACGAGGTCCGCCTTTGTCATCCCAACACCCCAATGGAATTGGCTAAGTCGTTGGAATGTATGGGTTTACTACGAAGCGCGCAAGCACTGAATCAACAGCCCGGCGTTTGGGATGACGCCGCTCGGCCAACTCCGGCTTGGGCTGTGTGACGGCGGTTTGACGATCGGCGTGGTCATCCGAATCCCATCGCGCGTAAAGGGGCCAGGCGCGGATGCATCCGCGCCCTACGCGCGCGCGCTACCGTCCCTTTACGCCGGCTTCGACGCTTTCCAGGAATTGCCTGAACAGCGGTTGGGCGTCGTGCGGTCCTGGCGCAGCCTCGGGATGATATTGAACGGCGAACACCGGCAGCGTGCGATGGCGTAGGCCCTCTACCGATTTGTCATTCAGGTTCACGTGCGTCACCTCGAGCTCGGGGGCGCCCGGAATTCCGGTGTCATCTCCCTTCACCGAGAAGCCATGATTCTGCGACGTGATCAGAACTCGCCCCGTCGCGACATCGAGCACTGGATGGTTTCCGCCGCGATGGCCGTACGGCATCTTGGTCGTCGCGCCGCCAAATGCGAGACCGATCAGCTGATGGCCAAGGCAGATGCCGAACATCGGAATACCCGAATTGGCGAGCTCGCGTACCGTCTCCGGTGCGTAAGTAACCGCGTCGGGATCGCCGGGGCCGTTGGATAGAAAGACCCCGTCCGGATGCATCGCGAGCACGTCCTTCGCGGGCGTCTCCGCAGGCACGATCGTCACTCGGCAATTGGTCTTCTCGAAGAGCCGAAGGATATTGCGCTTGATACCGAAATCGTACGCCACGATGTGATGCGGCGCGTTCGCGTCGCCCCATTCGTAGCTCTCGCCCGTGCTCACTACGGTCGCGAGATCGAGACCTTCCATCGAGGGACAGGACTCCAGCTGCGCGACAACTTCAGGTGACGGAGTCTCTCCGCGCCCGAGTATGCCTCGCATGACGCCGGCCGACCTCAAGTGCTTTGTAAGGCGGCGCGTGTCGATGTCTTCCAGAATCGGAACGCCAGCTGCGGTCAGCCACGAAAGCAGATCGCCGTCCGCCCGCCAGTTGGAATACGTCGCGGACAGCTCGCGCACGACCACGCCCGCGACCTGTGCGCGCGCGGATTCCGGGTCTTCCAGATTGACACCGTAGTTGCCGATCTGCGGCGCGGTCATCACCACGATCTGGCCGCGATACGACGGATCGGAAAAGACTTCCTGATAGCCGGTCATGTTCGTTGTGAACACGACCTCGGCCCCCTCGAGAGGCGGCTCGCCATGCAGGCGACCGTGAAAAAGGGTTCCGTCTTCGAGAAGAAGGAACCCTGGACCAACTGAGACAGCTGTCACTGAGTTCCTACTTCTTGGGCGGCGTTGTGGCAGGCGCCGGACTGGCAGGATTCGCCTGTGCCGGATTCGCCGGCGTGAGCGGTATCGCCGGAGCAGCAGAGCTTGGCGATGGTACTGTCAACGGAGCCGGTGCGCCCAGCTTGCCCTCGAGGACCGACTTGGGTGCGCGCTGCTGCGTCGACATCAGCTGAAGGATGAAGGCGAGCGCGAGGAAGAGACCGCCGCCCCACCAGGAGATCTTGGTGAGCAGATTGCCGGCCTGTCGTACTCCGATGAAGGAGTCAGGCGAAGAGCTGGCACCGCCGAAGCTGGCGGATAGACCCTGACCGGTCCCGCTTTGCAGCAGAATCGCCACGATCAGGATGATGCTGACCAGGATCAGGAGGAATAGGAGAAATGTGTACATGTAGCCCTTAAATCTAGACTATGCGGAGCATATCGACAACCAGCTATCCGGCTCCAGGCTGGCTCCGCCCACGAGAACGCCGTCCACGTCGTCCGCAGCCAGAATCTGCTCGACATTGGCGGGCGTGACGCTGCCTCCGTAAAGGATCCGGACTTCTGCGGCGCGGTCGCCGACCAGATCGCGCAGGACGTTCCGGAGGACGCCGTGCGTCTCGGCCGCGTCCTCGGGAGTCGCGTTCTTGCCGGTGCCGATGGCCCAGACGGGCTCATACGCGATTACGGACGTCGTGAGCTCGACCTGGTCCAGCTGCGCAAGGCCAGCGCGGAGCTGGCGCGTCACGACGGCGGCCGTCTCGCCGCGATTGCGTTCATGCAGTGTCTCACCCACACAAAGCAGCGGTGTCATTCCCGAGCGCTCGACCATTGCACACTTCTTCGCCGTGTCCTCATCGCTCTCGCCGAAAACGTGCCTGCGCTCCGAATGTCCGACCAGCACGTAATCGGCGCCGGCGTCCTTCGCCATCGGCGCGGAGTTTTCGCCGGTGAACGCACCACGTTCGGCGTAGTACACGTTCTGAACACCGAACTTGAACGGCGACGGATCGCCAGCCGCAGCGCGAGCGGATGCAAACGAGAGCGCTGGTGGGAAGATGATCATCTCGACGTCGAAACGACGCCAGCGATGCCGTAATTCCGAGACGATTCCAGCGGCCGCTGTCGGGCCGTGGTTCATCTTCCAGTTCGCTGCGAATATCTGCTGTCTCATGCGTCGTCGAGCGACGTTACGCCGGGCAATTGCTTGCCTTCCAGAAACTCGAGCGACGCGCCTCCGCCGGTGGAGACGTGACTCATCTTCGATTGAAGTCCGGCTTCGGCAACCGCAGCGGCGGAGTCGCCACCGCCGACTATCGTTGTCGCGCCTTTTGCGGTCGCGTCGGCCATCGCGCGCGCGATTGCGATAGTACCAGCGTCGAACGGCGGTTTCTCGAAAACGCCCATCGGCCCGTTCCACAAAACGGTCTTTGCCGACGCGACCGCACGTGCATACGACTCCGCAGACGCTGGCCCGATATCATACATGGCTTCGCCGGCCGGGATCGCGTCACGCTTTACCGCGTGCGCCTTGCCCGTGTCATCCAAGCTGGGCGCAACCATCGCGTCGTGCGGCAGAATCAATCGTGTGCCTGACGTCTCGATCAGCTCGTGCGCGAGATCGACCTTATCCGGCTCGACGAGCGACTTGCCGACTTCATAGCCCATGGCCTTGTAGAACGTGCACGCCATCGCGCCACCGATCAGCAGCGCGTCGACTTTCGGAAGCAGCTCGCGTATGACGTCGATCTTGCCTGAGATCTTGGAACCGCCGAGTATGGCGACGAACGGGCGCTTGGGATCGGCAAGTGCGCCGCCGAGGTAGTCCAGCTCCTTCTGCATGAGCAATCCGGCAACGGCGGGATGCAGATACTTCGCGACACCGGCAGTGGATGCATGGGCGCGATGCGCCGCGCCGAACGCATCGTTCACGAACACGTCGCCGAGCTCTGCGAGCGTGCGCGCGAGACCGTCGTCGTCCGTCTCCTCGCCGGCGAGGAAGCGCGTGTTCTCCAGCAGGAGAATCTCGCCGTCGACCATTTCGTGCGTGGCCTTGATGGCCTCGTCGGTATCGGTCATCTCGCAGAACACAACGTGATGACCGCTCAGCCGCTCGAGCACGTCGGCGACCGGCTGCAGCGAATAGCGCTCGTCGGGCTTGCCCTTGGGCCGTCCGAGGTGCGAGAGCACAACGGGACGGCCACCGCGCTTGAGGATGTAATCCAGCGTAGGCAGCGACGCACGGATCCGCGTGTCATCTGTCACGTTACACTTGTCATCCAGTGGAACGTTGAGATCGAGCCGCACGAGTATGCGGCGCGAGCAGAGCAGCGAATCCGGAAGATCCTGCAGCGTCTTCTTTTTCACGGGCGACTCCTCAACCGAGGCGCGCGCCGACGAACCTGATGAGATCGACGCAGCGCGAGGCGTAGCCCCACTCGTTGTCGTACCAGCCGGAGACCTTCACCAGCGTGCCATCGATGACGTTGGTGCTCAGAGAATCCAGTATGCAGGAAGCCGGATCACCGATGAAGTCGCAGGAAACAAGCGGCTCGTCGGTGTAGCGGAGGATTCCGTTGAGCGGGCCATCGGCGGCTTCACGGAAGGCAGTGTTCACTGCTTCGATGCTGGTTGGCTTCTCGACTTCGACAGTCAGCTCGGTGAGCGACACATCCGGAGTTGGAACGCGGATCGAGATTCCGTCGATCTTGCCCTTCACTTCGGGGATCACGAGGCTGGTCGCCTTCGCGGCTCCTGTGGTCGTGGGGATCATCGACATCGCCGCAGAGCGCGCGCGGCGCAGGTCCTTGTGCGGTGAATCCAGCAGGTGCTGATCGTTGGTGTAGCTGTGGATCGTCACCATCGACGCGTGCCTGAAACCGAATGCATCGCGTACGACCTTGACCATCGGCACGAGGCAGTTGGTCGTGCACGACGCGTTCGAAATCACGTGATGCTTGTTGTTATCGTACTTGTCGGAGTTGACGCCCATGACGAGCGTGATGTCCTCGCCCTTTCCTGGCGCCGAGATGATGACCTTGCGGGCGCCGCCGTCGATGTGCTTGTGTGCGTCGGCCGCGTTGGTGAAGCGGCCGGTCGATTCGAGCACGATATCGACACCAAGCTGGCGCCATGGCAGCGCTGAGGGGTCGCGCTCGGAGAGAACCTTCACATCGTGTCCGTCGATGTCGAGTGTTCCCTCGCCGTGGGAGACGTCGCCATCGAACGTGCCGTGGATGGAATCGTACTTGAAGAGGTGCGCCAGCGTCTTCGTGTCAGTGAGGTCATTGACAGCGACGAAGTCGACGTCTGCCACTCCCTGTTCGAAGGCGGCGCGAATTACCTGCCGTCCGATTCGTCCAAAGCCGTTGATGCCAACACGAATTGCCATGTTTCTATCCTCGCTAAGGCATGTCGCCCGCTGCGCGGGCTCGCCCGAATGTGACGTAAGAGATGATGCGTGCGCCGCCGGTGTGAAGCGCCGTCGCGCAAGCGTTCAGTGTGGCCGCGGTGGTTACGACGTCGTCCACCAGGACCACGTGTCGTCCGGCTAATTCCCTGCTATCAAGAACAGTAGCGAATGCGCCGGCCACATTGCGCAGACGATCGCCGGGAGTCAGGCGCGTCTGGGTCTCGGTGGCTCGGCGCCTTACGAGTGCTTCCTGCACGGAGACGCCCCATCGCTCGCCCAGAAGGCGCGCCAGGAGCTCGCTCTGGTTGTAGCCGCGCTCGCGAGCCCGCGCTGGGGCCAGCGGCACGGGAACGAGCAGGTCGCGCTCCTCGGTGACGTCCAGAGGAAAATTAAGCCGCGCCATCTGTTCTGCCATTGGCTCGGCGAGCGCCGTCCAGCCGGAATACTTGAGCTTGTGGACTATTTCGCCCGCCGGGCCGCCCGGGACCCAGCAGACGGATCTTACGGCCCTGACGAATGCCGGGAGGGCCTCACACCAGCGGCAGGAGCCGGGCGAACGCGGGTGTCCGCAGCGTGGGCATTGCGGCGCGGGCAGCCGGGCCAGCCGGCTGATGCAGAGCGTACAGAGAATCCTGTGATCGGATTCGCCGAGCGCCGCGTCGCAGCAGACGCAGGTGCGTGGAAGGAGAAAGTCGAGCGTCGACTGGAAGGCGACGGCGGACCAGGTTTTGAGGAGGCGACGGGTGACGCGGAGATCGGTGACGGTCATGTTATGGCGTTTGCGTGAACGACGCGAACCACGCGCGGAATTGGTGTCCGATCCCGACGACACCGTTCGACGCGCCGAATTGGCGGTCTTGCGTAGGGCGCGGATTTATCCGCGCCTGGCCCATTTAGCCGGAATCGAACGCGGATGAACGCCGAGTTGGATGAACGTCGTCATCCCCACCGAAGGCGCGGATGAATCCGCGCCATGGGGATCCATGGCCGACGACATGATGAGGCTGTCCACGTTGGCAGGTGTCATCGAATTCCTGCAAAAGCAGGAGATGGGCTTTTCACCCGTCTAAGGCGACGCCTGCGATGATGGTTGCCATGCCGATACCGTCGTCCATGGTCCCCCGCGTTCGCGGGGGTGACGGGCCTTCGGCGGGATGACGACATTCGACGCGACGACGTTTAACAATCTCGGCGTTCATCCAAATCCGGGCCCATCCAATTCCGATCCCACGTGAATGGGCCAGGCGCGGATAAATCCGCGCCCTACGCATGACCACCAATTCGGCGCGTCGTTGGACGTCGTTCGGCGTCGCGTACCGATCCGCGGCGTCGAACTGTTTCTTCGCTATTCCACCGCGCCCCACATTACTTCGCGATTGGGCTCGACGCCCAGCCACCTTCTGAACGATCGCGCCGCCTGCTCTACCAGCATCGGGAGTCCATCCGATGCCGCGTGCCCTGCGTTGCGCGCCGCTCGGACCCACGCCGTTTCACCGTGGCGGTATACAAGATCCAGCACTGGACACTTACCGGGCAAGGCAGCAATCGGTACAGGAAGCTGGTCATCCGACATTCCCAGCGGTGTTGCATTCACGACAAGATTGGCACCCTTCACAGCTGACAACAGATCTGCTTCCGCGCGTGCGAGAGCAAATCGCTGCGCGAGTGTCTCTGCGCGCTTCAGATCGCGACTCCAGATCACGAGCTCGGCGTCATCCCAATCGCAAATCGCGGTTGCAGCGGCGGCCGCAGCGCCACCGGCACCGATGAGCGCCACGCGCTTCGGCATCTCCGCGCGCGCGCTAAGCATCAATTCGCGCGCCGCGAAGTCGAAGCCGGCTACATCGGTATTATCGCCGATCAACGCTTCGTCCTGCACCCAGAATGTGTTCACTGCGCCCGCGCGGCCGGCGACGTTGGTGACGTGGTCGCAGATGTCGAACACCGATTGCTTGTGGGGGATGGTGATGTTTCCGGCTGCACCTTCCGCGCGTAGCGCGCGCAGCGTTGCGCGCAGCTGCGAAGGTAGTATGTCGAGGGCGACATATTCGAGCGGTATGGAGGCAGCACGCAACGCTGCGTTATGGATTCTCGGGGAGAGCGAGTGCGCTACTGGATGGCCAAGCAGCACCAGCCGCGCGGGGCGATTCACGCTGTGCCCGAAGTGTGTTCCGAGAGCAGCCGGTCGAGCACGGGTTCGAGCATCATCTCGATCGCATCCGCGGCTACGCGGTAGTCGTCGAGACTGCCGCCGTAGGGATCCGCGACCGGTCGCATCGATTTGCCGTGCGATCCGTACTCATCGAGCAGATACACGCGCGCGTTCGGCACCACTGAACGGATTCCCGCGAGGTGGCTCGACGCCATCGCAAGTATGATCGCGTCGCTCGAGACAGCCGCGGGGAGGAGTGGACGACTGCGATGCCTGGACAGATCCACATCGCGCTCCAGCCCGACGAGAATTGCACCATCGGTCGCGGGCGATCCAAGTGCTGCGCCTGTTCCCGCGCTCGCAAATGTCGCATCGATGCCACGCGCTTGCGCCGCCCGCCGTGCGAGCGCTTCCGCAAGCGGACTCCTGCACGTGTTGCCGGTGCAGACGAATATCACCTTCATGCGATCGGTACCAGGGTAGGTGCAGCCAGCCTGAGCGTTTCTGAGGAGATCGCGCCTGGCCTGATGACGCGCGGGCGTGCACCCATGCAATCTACAACCGTGGACGGCTCCGATTGCCGGAGCGTACCGCCATCCAGCACTCGAAGCCTGTCACGTGCAACGGCGTCCCACCAATCGCGCAGAATCGTCGCTGCAGAATCCGCGGGCGGTTTCCCAGGCCTGTTCGCGCTCGTGGATGTGATCGGATCACCGTAAGCGCGGATCAGTCTGCCCAATGCAACGTGCGACGTCCACCGCACAGCCACGCCGCCTTCGGGGCCGCGCAGCTCCGGTGGCACGCGCTTGTCTCCCCCTGGCAGAACCAGCGTCAACGGTCCGGGCCAGAATCGTGCGGCAAGCGACGACGCAGCCGGTGTCATGTGAAGATCAAGCCGAGACAGCATGTCGACGCCGGCAATGAGCAGCAGGAATGGCTTGCCCCGTGGGCGCGCCTTGAGGGCGACCAGATTGCGCACCGATTCGTAATCCGCTCCGCCCCCGAACCCGTACACAGTTTCGGTAGGATAGGCGAGCACCCGCCGCTGATTGAGATGCGCGATGGTGTCATGCAGCGACGCCTCGACTTCCTCTTCGGACCAGAATGGTATTGCGCGGGGAGGAACTTTCATTCGGTGAGCATGCTGAGGGCTTCGGCGCGCGCGAAATCGGCTTCAGTGGTGACTTTCATGGCTCGCTCGCTGCCGCGAATCACTACGACGGGGTATCCGTAGTGTTCGCACAACGCCGCATCATCGGTGCCGGAGATCCCTTCGCGATTGGCGCGCCGCGTCACGTCGTCGATCATTTCGCGCGGGAATGCCTGAGGCGTCTGTGCGCGCCAGAGACCGTCGCGCTCGACGGTCTGGATTATCCTGCCGTCTGCATCGACTCGCTTGAGCGTATCGACTTCGGGAAGCGCTGCGATTGCGCCGGTTCCGTTCCGCGCGGCCGCAATGACTGCATCTATTGTGGCGTCGAGAACCAGTGGGCGCGCGGCATCGTGGATCACGACGATGCGCGCTTCTGCCGGAAGATCGTCCAGTCCGCTGCGCACCGAGCTGCCGCGTTGATTGCCCCCGACTCCGATCAGCAGGCGGCTCAGGTCGCTCTGGAAAAGCCATGGCGGCGGATCTCCCGCGTACGCCTTGGGGATCACCGCAACGACCATGCATACGTCGGCGCGTTGCTGGAACTGCTGCACGCTGTGCAACAGCATCGGCTTGCCGGCAACCCAGCGAAACTGCTTCAATTCGTTGGAGCCGGTGCGTGTTCCGGTTCCTCCAGCGACTATGACGACGCCGACGTCCTGCACAGTTTCGGTCATGAAAACAGTCGCTTGAACATTTCCGCGATGGTCGCGACGCCGACGGCCTTCACGTCCTTCGGAATGCGGCCGGCGGCGGAGCGTTGCGCCACAAAAGCGTTGCGCATTCCCATCTTCGCGGCCTCGGCGAGGCGACGCTCGGTCTGCGCGACGGGACGGATCTCACCGCCCAGCCCCACCTCGCCGATGAATACGGCGTCGGATGGCAACGCGCGATCGTACACGCTCGACGCAAGCGCCGCTGCGACCGCAAGATCACCCGCAGGTTCCCGCAACTGCACGCCTCCGACAACGTTGATGAATACGTCCAGCGACGAGAACGAAAGTCCGGCACGCTTGTCCAGAACCGCGAGCAGCAGCGCGAGCTTGCGCCCGTCGTACCCCGTGCTCACTCGCTGTGGAGTGCCGTACCCCGCCTTGGCCGCGAGCGCCTGTACCTCGATCAGAATCGGACGAGATCCTTCCAGCAGGGTGGTCACAGCGCTGCCCGAGGCGATGTCGTGTCTGTCGCTGAGGAACAGCTCGGATGGGTTCGCGACCGGCTCCAGTCCATTCTCGTGCATGCGAAAGACGCCGATCTCGTCCACGCTGCCGAACCGATTCTTCGTCGCGCGCAGCACGCGGTGGTCCAGCGTGCCCTCGCCCTCGAAATAGAGAACCGTATCGACGATGTGCTCGAGCGTCTTGGGGCCGGCGATGCCTCCGCCCTTGGTGACGTGCCCGACGAGGAACACGCTCGTCCCGGACGCCTTGGCGAAATGCATGAGGCGAGCAGCCGACTCGCGCACCTGTCCCACGTTTCCAGGAGCGCCTTCGAGATCGGATGTGAATACGGTCTGGATCGAATCGACGATCATCACAGCCGGCGCCTGTGCGGATGCGGTTGCCAGAATCGTTTCGAGATTCGTCTCGCTCAACAGCGCGACGCTCTGCGCCGAATCACCGAGTCGGTCGGCGCGCAACTTGACCTGCAGTGGCGATTCCTCGCCAGATACGTACAGCACTTCGTGCTCGCGTCCCTGCAGCGTGGCCGCGACCTGAAGCAGCAAGGTGGATTTTCCGATTCCGGGCTCGCCGCCGATGAGCACGACAGATCCCGGGACGATGCCACCGCCGAGTACGAAATCGAATTCACCGATTCCCGTTTTCCATCGCCGAGCCTCCGAGCCGTGCACGTCGCGGAGCCGTGGCGCGGCGACGGCGGTACCGCCAGCGGACAGCGACGCGGTCCCACCGCGACGGCGCGCAGTCGCGCCCGTCGCATTCGCGGGTGCGGACACGATTTCCTCGACAAGAGTGTTCCAATCGCCGCAGACGTCGCAGCGGCCGGCCCACTTTGGATGATCGGCTCCGCAATTGGTGCATCGGTAGATCGTTCTCGCCTTTGGACTCACTAGCTCCCCTGCCCGCCTCCACTCTGGCGGCCGGAATAATTCTCGAAGCGGGTGTACTGCCGATTGAAGAACAACGTGACGTTGCCCGTCGGGCCGTTGCGCTGCTTTCCAATAATTACCTCGGCGAGTCCCTGCGAGGTTTTCCCATCCTTGTCCGGCACGCTCGGATCCTTGCCTTCGAGAACGTCGTAATACTCCTGCCGGTAGAGGAACATGACGACGTCGGCGTCCTGCTCGATGGCACCCGACTCACGCAGATCGGATAGTTGCGGGCGCTTGTTGTCGCCCGCTCGCTGCTCCGGCGCACGACTCAGCTGAGACAACGCAATGACCGGTACGCGCAGCTCGCGCGCGAGTGCCTTGAGCGAGCGCGATATGGTGCTGATCTCCTGCTGTCGATTCTCCGATGACGCGGGTCCCTGCATCAATTGAAGGTAGTCGACGACGATCATGCCAATGTCGTTCTCGGCCTTGAGTCGTCGCGCCTTGGATCGCATCTCGAGCAGTGAGATCGCTGGCGTGTCGTCGATCCAGACAGGCGCCTGGCTCAAGAGGCCAGCAGCGCGTCCGAGCTGAACGAACTCGTCATCGCGCAGCTTTCCCTTGCGCAGTCGCTGCGCATCGACGCGCGCTTCGCTGGTGAGCATGCGTTGCAGCAGCGATTGCTTGCTCATCTCGAGCGAGAAGAACGCAACGGGCGTCTTGGCGTCGAGTGCTGCATTCTGCGCGATGTTGAGGACGAAGGCAGTATTATGTACGCAGATGTCGTTCGCGACAAAGTTGTGCGTGTCGGGAATCGTGAGGTCATAGACCTGCTTCATTCCGACCGGCTCGATCGAAACAATTTCGTCCCAGTAAACGTCACTCTCGGCCAACGCTGTCAAGTGCTCATCCGCGAGAGGCCTTGCGAGTGTCGCAAGCCGATCGCGCGACAGCGATCGCGTGCCGACGTGCATGTTCGTGTGCCCCGCGGCTCCGGCACGCCTCGCGAGTGACGCCCAGGATTCGGTATGCTTAGCGTTGCTGATGCGGGACCAGATCGCTCTGGGTATGAGGTCCGGGTTGGTCTGGTAACGCCGCCTGCGTACTGCGGCGACAGCACGTCCCAGTTGCTCTTCCTTGCCGAACATTCCGATCTCAGCGGCAAAACGCTCGATTGCGCGCGCGTCGGTGATATCGATCTGCCAGGCCTCTCGTCTCTCATCGAGGTACTTCACCTTTCTGCGACGAAGCGCCGCGATCACTCCAAAGCGAAGCAGCAGATGCTGAACCTGGCGCGCCATGCGCTCGCTCGCGGAAGTGTAGCCGAGCTGCGCCTGTCCCGATGCAAGCACGGTGGCCCATCCGTCTGTCGCAAAGAGCCGGTTCAGGAACAGTGAAACCTGCTCCTTCGGTAGCGTGAATACCATTCGTGGGATGTGCTTGCTGGACGCGTCGGCGCCATAAATCCCGAGATCGCAAAGCCGCCGTGTGAGGGCATTCGGAACTCTCGCATGAAGCGCGGCGACACCAGCCGGCGCAAGATCGGCGGGCTCCGCTCCCACAAATTCACACAGATCGGAGAACAGATCGCCCGACGGCGCTCCGTTGCCGGTTTTCCAGTTCGAAACTGAAGCCGCGCTCACGCCCAGCCTGGCGGCCACGCTCGTTCCTGATTGCCCGCCTGCCTGCATCGCCACGGTGAGCCGCTGAGAGAACGCCGCGCGCGCGCCAAGTGTCGCCGCGGAATCACGCCGAACCCGAACCGTCGGCGTGCGATTCGATGACGCGCAATTGCTGACGGTCACACCTCCGAATTCGCCCACTGCATCGCCAAAGTCGCGCAACAGTACCGGATTGGAGTTTGTGAACCGCGGCGGGCCACCGGTAATGGTTCCGTCGCCCAGCAGGTAGCCAAGAAGCTTCACTTCGCACGGCCGCGCTGCCTTGGTGCCGAACACGCCGATTTCACGCGGAACAGCGATGGAATCACCCTCCGCGAGCTCGCCGAGCGGCTGCCAGCCGGTGATCGTGCGGAAAGGATGCGTAATGGTCGTTTCGATGCTGCGACCAAGGCGCGTCGTCACGCGGAATACCGGCTTCATTCCGTCATCGACGTAAGCCGATGGTTCCACCAGGCCGAACTTCCAGCGCGAGTCGTCCAGTGTGAGCATCCTCTGGCGAGTGCCCTTGAATATCGCCTCGATCGTCTCGACGCTTCCGTCCTCCAGCACGATCTCGGAATCGTGCGCGAGGCACTTCCCCATTGACGGCCTTGCCGCGATGATCACCAGCTCCGACGGCTGGAATCCAGCCGTGAGCTCATCCAGATCATGGAACCCGCTCGACACGCCTGTAACGGACTCGCCCGCGAGATGAAGCTGCTCGATGCGCTCCATCGCTTCGTACATCAACTCCTTGACGCGCGTGAAGCCTTCGGTGCCGCGGCTCTGGTTCACCTCGAAGATGCTGTGCTCCGCGGCGTCGAGCAGTTCGGCAGCGGGGAGCGCAGAATCAAATGCCTCGCTCACGATTGCAGTCGACACTTCGATCAGCCGTCGACGCAGCGCCTTCTCGCGCACGATCTTCGCGTGGTATTCCACGTTCGCCGCAGTCGGAACGACGTCGACGAGATAGGCGATGTACTCACGGCCGCCGGCGGCTTCCAGCTCGTTCTTGCGCGAGAGTTCTTCCGTCAGCGTGAGTGGATCGATTACCTCGCCGCGCTCAGACAGCGCGAGCATCGCACGAAACACGCGACGATGCGACTCGCGATAGAACATCGATTCGTCGACATACTCCGTCGCGCGCAGCAACGCCTCGGCGTCGAGCAGCATCGCCGACAAGACCGCCTGTTCGGCGGCTTCGGAGTATGGCGGCGTCCGGTCGCGATACGGATCGCGGCCGGCGCTCAATTCATGACTTCGCGGAGTCGAGTACGTGTCTAGCGAGCTTGACATCTTCCCAGGTTGGTCGCTTCCAGGCGGGGTTTCTCAGTAACGCGGCGGGGTGATATGTGACGATGAGCGGAATTCCATAATACCGGTGCACGGCACCGCGGAGCTTGCCAATCGGCGTCTTTGTCTCCAGTAGAGTTTGCGCCGCGAACGTCCCGAGCGCCAGAATCACTTTCGGCTTGATCATCTGTATCTGGCGTACCAGATAGGGACTGCAAGCCTCCACTTCGTTCGGCGCCGGATTGCGGTTTCCCGGGGGACGGTGCTTCAAAACGTTGGTGATGAACACCTGATCGCGGGTCAGGTCGATGGCCGCAAGAATCTTTGTGAGGAGCCCTCCGGCCTGCCCCACGAACGGTTGTCCGGTCTCATCCTCGTTCGCGCCAGGAGCCTCGCCCACGCACATGAGCTCGGCGCTCTGGTCGCCGGTGCCGGGCACGGCATGCTTGGCGGTCTTGTACAGCGGGCAGCGGGTACACTCCTCGATCAGCGTGGCCAGAGAGTTGATCGATCTGACGCTGTGAAAGGGATTCTGCTCGAACAACGTCCCGTTGGCATTCCCTACAACCAAGCCCTGCTTCTCCGTCTTCATCGCATCTTCCCCCGTCCCGGATTGCGTCCGATCGCCGGCTGCATTCCGCGACTCCTCATGCACTTCCGGGACCCGATCCGCAACACGCGCAGGTGCAACAGGCACTGGGTCACGCTGCACCGCGGGCGGAGCCACGCGAGGTGCTGTGCGCGACTCCAGCGGGCGCGTGGTCTGCTGCGGACGCGATGCCTGCGACGACCTTGCGGGCGCCGCAGGTCGCAGCTTGTCGATCGCGCTCAACGCCTCGTCGATGCTCATGCTGTCGAGTACGAACTCCGATTCGCCCAGCTCGCGACGCTGCTCGAGATACGCCCGCAGCCGCTCCCTACCGTCCATTCAACAACACCTCGATTCTGTCGAGCAATGACTCCGCAACGTCGTCCTTGGACATGAGCGGAAGAACCTCCTCTCCATTCACCGACAGAAAAGTCACGCGATTCGTATCCGCGCCGAATCCCTCGCCCGCGACGCCGGCGCGGTTCGCAACGATCATGTCGAGCTGCTTGGCGGCAAGCTTCGCGCGCGCATTCTCGACCACTGATTGTGTCTCCAGCGCAAATCCAACGGTCACGAGCTTTGCGGGCCGGCTTGCGATGATCGACGCGAGGATGTCTGTGGTCGCAGTCAGCGGAATCGACGATGGCGCCTGTGCCTTCTTGATCTTCTCCGCCGCAACTTCCGCGGGACGAAAATCGGCGGGAGCGGCGGCCATGATCAACGCGTCCGCATTTTTTATCGCGACGCTCACGGAAGATGACATCTCCGCTGTGCTCGAGACGCGTACGACCTGCACGCCAGTGGGAATCGGGACCTCGACCGCGCCTGCGATCAGTGTCACGTCCGCGCCACGCGCCCACGCTGCGCGGGCAATCGCGATGCCCATTCGCCCGCTGCTGTGATTGGAGATGAACCGCACGGGGTCGATCGCCTCGCGCGTCGACCCGGCGGTTACGACGATGTGCTTGCCCGCGAGTGCAGATCCGCCGCGCAACGCACGCTCGACGTACGCAGCGATCGCTTCCGGCTCGGGCATGCGACCAGGACCTTCACCTTCATCGAACGCGAGCGGGCCGGTTGCCGGCTCGATCACATCGTAGCCTATCTCACGCAGGTGCTCGGCGTTCAGCACTGTCTGCCTGTGTGACCACATCCTGTCGTTCATGGCCGGCACGATCAGTACGGGACAGCGCGCCGCGAGCAGCATTGCAGAGAGAAGATCATCTGCGCGCCCGTGCGCCGCACGCGCGAGGAAATCGGCTGTGGCTGGCGCCACGACGATGACTTGCGCTTCGCGCGCCAATCGAATGTGCGCGAGCGCCTCACCCGATTCGAACAGATCGCTGTGCACGCGGCGTCCAGTCACGCCCTCGAACGTTACGGCGCCCACGAACTGCTGGGCGCCGCGGGTCATGACCACGTCGACTTCGGCTCCGTCCTGCGCCAGAAGGCGCGCCAGCGTTACCGACTTGTAGCTGGCGATCCCTCCGGTGACGCCGAGTACGACGCGCCGCCCCCGGATGTCGCGCAGTGCTACTCCTGCCGGCGGCGGGGAACTACGTGGTAATCGATCTCGCCACCAGCCAGCTCGTCGAGCGCACGCGTGGTGAGCTTCTTCTCGCCCGGCGCCGAGCGGTCGCGCGGGAACTCGTTGAGAACGCGCGCAAACTTGGCCGCGACGAGAACGCCGAGGTACTTGTTCGTCGCGTGTGCAGCGACGTCATCAGGTGTATAGACTCTCATTTACAGACTCTCCTAAAAATGAAGCAGCTCCGCCTTGAGGGCGGAAAC
This sequence comes from Gemmatimonadota bacterium, assembly GCA_040388625.1. NCBI lineage: Bacteria > Pseudomonadati > Gemmatimonadota > Gemmatimonadota bacterium. The sequence goes on from JAZKBK010000001.1 coordinate 644,471, forward strand.
CGTCTCAGCCGCGATGCGTGCACTCTGGGGTGAATTCACCCGCTTGAGGCATTCCGCATCGATGATGCACGAAACCTGTGCGACTGCGCGCTCCAACTGGTCGTTGACCACGACGTATTCGAACTCGCCAATCACCCCGATCTCGCCGATGGCGTCGCGCAACCGCGTCGCTATCGTCGCACTGTCCTCCGTACCGCGGTCCTTCAATCTCGCCAGCAAAGCTTCGCCCGATGGCGGCAGAACGAAGATCCGAACAGCGTCAGGGAACGACGCGGAGAACTGCATCGCGCCCTGAACGTCTATGTCCATCACCACGTTGCGGTTGGAAGCCACAACCCGCTCCACCTCCCGCCGCAACGTCCCGTACATGTTGCCGTGCACTCGTGCGTACTCCGCGAACTCACCATTCTGGACCGCCTGCTCGAACTGGCCGGTGCTCAGAAAGTGATACGCGACTCCGTCAACCTCACCCGGCCGTGGCGTGCGCGTGGTCGCCGATACCGAGTATCCAACATCCTTCCTTACTTCGAGCAACCGCCTCGCGATCGTGGTCTTGCCCGCGCCTGAGGGCGCGGAAAGAATGACCGGGAAACACTTCACTCGACGTTCTCACTCTGCTCGCGCAACCGCTCGAGCTCTTCCTTGATCGCGACGACGTCGGTCAGAATCGCCGCATCGCTCGCCTTGCTCCCTGTGGTGTTTGCCTCGCGCAGCATTTCCTGAATCAGAAAGCCAAGTCGCTTGCCGACACCAGCGTCACGCTGTTCGCGGAGAGCCGCGCGGAACGCTGCGATGTGCGCGCCGAACCGGTTGAGCTCTTCCGACACATCCATGCGATCCGCGAGAATCGCGATCTCCTGCGCCAGTCGCTGCGGATCCACCGCGACGCCGGCGGCCAACTCTGCAACCGCTGTCTGCAACCGGTTGCGCTGCTCGATCAATCTTGCCGGTGCCCGCTCGCGGATCCGTGCGAGCGCATCCTCGATGATTCGCAGGTGCTCGTGCAGAAACTCCGAGATCCGTGCACCTTCCGCATCACGCATTCCGTCCAGTCCATTCGCGGCGTCGTGCACGATTGCCAGCAGCTGATCGACGTTTCCATCCCCCGCCTCGCCCTCGCCGCTCTCGTCTCCCGCCGCGGAAATCACGTCGGGAAGCCGCATCACGGTCGCAACGTCGACGTCGCCCGCCAGACCCAGCCGATCCTTCAATGCCCGAAGCTGCTGTACGTACGAAGCGACCCGCTCCTCGTCGATCGCCAGCGCCCTATCGCCTTCCCGCTCGACCCGCGCCGTCAGCGACACGTGCCCGCGGCTGAACCGCTTGCGCAGCGCCTCGCGTACGTCGCTCTCCCAGCGCGCCATTGCGCTCGGAAGCTTTATGGATGGATTGAAGAAACGATGGTTGACCGCGCGGATCTCGACGGAGACGCGCTGCGCGCCAACCGTCCCGTCAGCGATCCCGAAACCGGTCATGCTCGTGATCATGTGCAGCCTACTAAGTTATTGCAGCGCAACGACTTTGTCAAATTTCGGGGAGTCGTCCGATCAGTTGAAGAAGTACCACCGCACCCCGTACACGTTCACCGGCCGCGGCATCAGATAACCCGGCACCTGGTCGTAAATCGCGCCCACCACATTTCGCCGCTGGAAGGACAGCACACCGCGCAAGATCCGGAGCTCCACCAGCACCGAGAACACCCGGCTCGACATCGCCAGCCTGTCCGTTCCGTCCGATTGAGGAAATGCCGCCGAGCTGCGGTAGTCCATTCCGGGCTGGATCAGGAACGAGAAATTCCGGTTCGGAAAGCGCGACAGCCACTCGGTGTAGTACCGGATGTCCGCGTGTGCCTCGGTCTGCGGCGTGTACGCGGCCACGTTCTGCCAGTGAGTAACGGTCGCGTCAGCGCTGAGGCCGCCGAAGATCGGCCCGTGCACGCCAGCAATGCTTCCGGTCTGCCGCCCGACCGCCCGCGCGACGAACGCCGTGTCCCACTGGGCCGACGGGACGAGCAACGCGGTGTCCCGCGTTACGACGCCGCCAGTAAGCCAAAGGCCGCCCGGCAGTACTCGCAGCCCCGCCTCGAAACGTCCGCTCCGTGAATCCGGCTGCCTTATAAAGCCGATCGCGGGAGTGCCGAACGCGGTGCGCTGGCCAACGTAGCCGAGCAGCGATATGAAGGGCAGCGGGGTGAGTCGCGCACCACCTTCCACGCGCGTCAATCCGGAATACTCGTCACGCTCGGCCATCGCACTCAGCGACAGGAAAGTGTGGGTGAGATCGAACGTCGCGCTGGGCGAGTTGTATCCCTTGCCGAGCCGCGTTCGGTAGCGCTCGATGAGTCTGAGACGCCCTCCGGCCGCGTCCATCCCGAGCGTCGCCACGTACTGCGTGGCGGACGCGAGCGAGTCGACGGTATCCGGCGCGAACCCGTACTGACGTGCAGTGGTCGAGTCGTAGTGCGGACTGTTCTCCTTGAGAATCTGCGTCGACGCGACGAGTTGGAGAAATGGTCCACTCCCTTCGCGGCCGATCGCGGCGCGAAGATACCCGATGGTGTTGGCAGAGCGATACCCCGGTAGATCCGGACCAAAACCGAAGCGCCCTGTAACCGTGCGTGTGTCGTTGCTGCGAATTGCGGTCGCATCGAGACTCCAGGAACGGTGCGCGATGCCGTATCGCACCATTCCACCGAAGTCCTGGCCGCCTCCGCCGTTACGAAGATCTGTAACGCCAAACTGCTGCAACGCGACCTGCAGACCAGCACCGTTGTAGAAGCGCTTGCCGTAGTACGCGCGATACAGATTGGTATTCAGATCACCCGTGAGCGCGTCGACGCGCGTGTAGGGTGTGGTCTGATCGTACTCCCACGTGCGCATGTCGATGCGCAATCCGTTGGCGCCGCGCGCGAGCGAAACTTTCTCCAGCGTCCAGAGTGGAACGGAATGCAGATCCGGCGCAACGCCGTTACGCGGTTCCAGGTCGTCGCGCTCGATGCCGTCGAGGAATACGCGCACGCGACTGAAGTCGCCGCCGAACGCAGTTGCCTGCGGTGCCGCGAGCCAGCCCGTGCGAAAGGTGGTGAATCCCGGGACGCGATCCAGCAGGTCACCGAGTGTGAGCGCACCTGTCGCGAAGAGCGCATCACGATCGTACGTGAACGCCTGCCCGATCTCGAGCGACGGCATTACATCGTCCCGGCCGAAGGGCGCCTGCACGCTATCGGCGTGCTGCGGCTTGGGTGGCGCATCTTCCGGGGCGTTGCGGACGGTGTCGCGTGGAAGCCCCTGTGCGTCAGCGCTGACCGCGGGGACAGCAGCCATCGTCGCGATGCACGCCGTTGCAATCAGCGCGCACCGCGCGAGGCGAATCGACATCAACGAGCGCAGCGCGCGCGCAGGAATTCGACGAACGTCCCGACCGGCACGCCCGTCGGTCCCTTGGGAATGAAGCCGAGGTCCGTTTCGGAATACGCGGTGCCCGCGACGTCGAGGTGAACCCAGGGATACTCTTCCGCAAATTCGCGCAGGAACGCGGCCGCGGTGATGGCCCCTCCCGGACGGCCGCCGGAGTTCTTGATATCGGCGACGTCGGACTTGATGAGATCGGTGTAGTCGTCCCAGAGCGGCAGCTGCCATCCACGCTCGCCGGACCGATCCGCAGCCACCAGCACTTCATCAACCAGCGATTGATTGGTGCCGAATACGCCGGTCGCGGTTTGACCGAGTGCGATGACGCATGCACCGGTGAGAGTTGCCGCGTCAATGACGGCGGACGGATTGAATCGCCGTACGTACGACAGAAGGTCGGCGAGCACGAGACGTCCTTCGGCGTCCGTGTTCACGATCTCGATGTACTTGCCGAGCTGACTGCGCACGACGTCGCCCGGATTCATCGCGGTGCCGGACGGCATGTTGGTCGTCGCACCGAAAACTCCGATGACGTTGATCGGGAGCTTCATGCGGCCGACGACTTCCATGGCGCCGATGACGCCGCCCGCGCCGCTCATGTCGAACTTCATCCACTCCATGCCGGCAGCGGGCTTGATCGATATGCCGCCGGAGTCGAAGCACAATCCCTTGCCGACGAGCACCACCGGAGCGTCGCCGTCCTTGCCGCCGCGATGCTCGATCGCGACGAGACGCGGCTCCTGTGGCGTTCCCTGCGCGACGGCGAGGAACGATCCCATCTTCTCCGCTTCCAGCCCGCGGCGATCCAGCTCCGTGTAGCGCATCCCGTGGCGAGTTGCGAGATCGCGCGCTGTCGCGGCGAGCAGATCCGGCGTGCAGATGTTACCTGGTGTCATGCCGAGGGTGCGCGCGAGCGATACGCCCGCGCCCATCGCGTTGCCGGCGTCGAGTGCGGATTGCGTTTCGGGGGTGACTGGGGCGAGAATCGTGGCCGATGCGACCGGTGCTTTTTTGTCTGCGTCTGGCGGCGGCGACTTCGTATCGAGATACTGCCACGCGCCGGCGTGAAGACCGGCGGCGATTGCTTCGATCTGCGCGGCTGAGAACGAGTCGCCAGTGATCGCCAAGGCTCCCGTCCCCAACCTGGCGGCGGCGCGTGCCGCGAGCGACGCTGCTCTGCGCAGTGCATGCACGGTTGCGGGTGAAGATCCAAGCCCGATCAGCGCAACGCGTCGAGGACCGGATGTCACACCGCTCAGAAAGAGAATCTCGTCGCGGGAGCCACGAAAATCGCGATTGCGAAGTGCTGCTGCGATCGCGCCGCCCATCGCGTTGTCGAGATTCGCCAGAGTAGCCGGCACTGCGGCGCCGGATGACAGTGCGATGAAGAGAACAGGAGCTTGCGAAGCAGCAGCGTCAGCGCCCGAGAGCGCGACGGCGAAAGGACTGGTCACTGTGATTGACTCTGTTTGACGTTATGCGCGCATGCCGTTGATGATCGCGTCTGCGAAGCCCGAGGTCGACACTTCCGTCGCGCCGGGCATCTGGCGTGCGAGATCGTATGTGACGGTGCGCGACTTGATTGCATTCTCCACTCCGCGCACGATGAGCGCGCCGGCCTCGCCCCAGCCCATGTGGTCCAGCATCATCACACCGGACAGGATCACGCTGCCGGGATTGATCTTGTTGAGTCCAGCGTATTTTGGTGCGGTCCCGTGGGTCGCTTCGAACACAGCAATTCCGTCACCGACATTGCCGCCGGGCGCGATGCCGAGTCCGCCGACCTGTGCTGCTGCTGCATCGGAGAGATAGTCTCCGTTCAGGTTAGGCGTGGCTATCACCGAATATTCAGCAGGCCGCAATAATAGCTGTTGGAACATGGAATCTGCGATGCGGTCTCCGACCACGACCTTTCCTGCGGCGTTCCCGCCCTTGAGATCCGCTTCCATGATGGTCTGGGCGCCGTACTTCTCCTTCGCCACTTCGTAGCCCCAGTCGCGGAATGCGCCTTCGGTGAACTTCATGATGTTGCCCTTGTGCACGAGCGTCACGGTTGGGCGCTTGTTTGCCACCGCGTAGGACAGCGCCATGTCGACCAGGCGTTGCGATCCGAACTTGCTCATCGGCTTGATGCCGATCGCGGAATTCTCGCGGATGTTGGCGCCAAACGAGTCGTGCAGAAAATCGCGCAGCTTGGTCGCCTCGGCGGATCCTGCCTTGTACTCGATTCCGGCGTAAACGTCTTCGGTGTTCTCGCGGAAGATCACCACGTTCACCTTCTCGGGCTCCTTGACTGGAGCGCCGACGCCCTCGAAGTAGCGGACCGGACGGATGCACGCGTAAAGGTCCAGCACCTGACGCAGCGTGACGTTGAGCGAGCGGATACCGCCGCCCACGGGAGTCGTCAGCGGGCCCTTGATCGAAACACGGAACTCGGCGAAGGCATCGACCGTTTCATCCGGTAGCCAGCTGTTGAACGCCTTGAAGGACTTCTCGCCGGCAAAGACCTCCATCCACGCAATCCGCCGCTCCCCACCGTACGCCTTCTCGACCGCTGCGTCGAAGACCCGCACGGAGGCAGCCCAGATGTCGGGGCCGGTGCCGTCGCCTTCGATGAACGGGATGATCGGGTTGTTCGGCACCTGGAGGGCGCCGCCGGCATAGCCGATTCGCTCGCCGCTCGAGGGAACCGTTGCGTGCTTGTACGTGGCCATTCTCGGTTTGGTTGTTCAGGGGGGTAAACCTGAGAAAGTTACCCCGGCGGCTACCGGCGGGCCAGCGGCGCCGCCTCGCCCGGCGCCCCTGAAAAACGGGAATGCCGATCTACGGCTTTTTCAGGAGATCGCGGTCCGGTGCAGATCCGGCCAGCCGGTTGACGCAAGCGGCCCTGGCGGTCGGCGTCGGGACTGCCCGATTCGCGGGGGGCGCGACGCCGCCGGCATCCATGCCCGTGGCGTCGGGCGCTGGCGCGACGACGGGCATGTTGCACGAGGCCGCGGGAGCCGGCTCGACCGCGACGACGGCTGGCGCACGCGGGGTCAGTTGCGCGAAGGCCGCCGAGTGCTGGGTAAGCGACTGCGTGGGTATTACCGATGAGACCCGCAGCCCCTGCGCCGGGAGCGCAAGAGGGGTCACCGCCATGATAAGTCCCGCAAGTCCCGCAATCGTCGTCTTCATCTTCGTTCCAACCTCCCCTATCCGGCCTGGACGATGGAACATGGCGCCCGATTCCGCGTGGCGCCAGCCCAGCGCGTGTCCTAGCTTGAAGCGCATGCGGACTGCCTGCTTCAGAATGTCACTCCGGGTCGCTCAATTCGCCGCGCTGACCCTGTGTGCGATGACGCCACGCATGACCGCCGCTCAGGGCACGTGGACCGGCGTCGGCGCGATCAACGGAACTGTGATGTACATGGACACGACCACCATCGTGCGCTCGGGCAACCTGCGCAAGGTGTGGGTGAGATCCATCGATTCATCTCCCAGGTCCTTTGTCGCGGGCAAGGACACGCTCGACTTCGACACCGTGGTAGGACTCAACGTGTTCGATTGCTCGAAGCACACGCGGACCGTTACCACCATAACGTATTTGCTGGGTAACGACATCATCTTCAACGTCCCCGAGACGCACGACAAGCCGGAGCAGTTGAAACCGCGAAGTTTTTTCGACGCGGTTTACAACGATCTCTGCGGGGTACGTCGGTAGAGGAGAGATTCGTCTCGTCGCCAGGTCGTCATCGCGGTGACGGCTGAGATGATGCGTTACGACCTACGCGGTGCTTTCTACGCCGTCGCGCGGAACGGCTCGAAGGGCGAGATACCGAGCCTCAGCTGCATGCTGTACGCGATGCGATGTGCCAGTTCCTTCATCAGCGACGCCGACGGTCCTGCGAATCGCGCATCGACCACGCGCTCCAGCGTTGCGACCCAGCGCGCGAAGTGATCGCCGGTGAGACCTGGCATTGCCATGTGCGGGCGGAACGCATTGCCGCTGTAGCTGCGCGTGCGGAACAACAGGGTGGACCAGAACGCAACGATCTTGGGCATGTGCACGGACATGTCGACTTCCGCGAAATATCTCGCAAGCAGCGGGTCGGATGCGATTATCGCGTAGAACGCCGTGAGGAGTTCGTTGAGATCGTCGTCGCGGACGTCGCGCCGGATCACGTTCACGTCACGCATCAGAGTGCGGCGGTGCCGCGTCCGCGTTGGTGTTCCCGTGCACCACGGTAAGCAGAAAGACGCAGCCGTCCCTGGACGATGCCGCATGCTCGACGCCGCCTGCGAAGACCAGGACGTCGCCCTTGACGAGATGATACTCGCCATCCATCGCGCGGAACGTTATCTCACCGTCCGTCACGTGAATCGTCACCGGATTGTCGGCGCTGTGTGGCGGGAGATCCCCGCCGGGAGGAAGCGCCATCAATACCAGGCGAAGCGGGCCTTCCTTTACGAGTGTCCGGGCAGTCCGGTCCCGCTGCGCGAGAAGCTCACGGTCGATTATGAGTTCATCCTGCGACAGGTGATGGACGAGAACCTCGCCTTCGATCGTTCTGTTCATCGACGACATGAATGCTCCGTGAAAGATGGCGCAGTCGCGCCGGTCTCTGTAATGAATGCCCGGGTGAATTGCTTGTCAATCACGGGTAACGCACTCGCGAACGAACTCTCGAGTCTCACCGGCGACGCGATCCCAGTTGTAGTGCGATTCCACGGCCGCGCGTCCCGCCGATCCCAGCTGCGAATGAAGCGCCGGATCTCGAAGAATGCTTCCGATCGCAGCCGTTGCCGCTCCAATGTCGGTGGGATCCACCACGAAGCCAGTCTCGCCGTCGCGAACGGCCGCACGTACGCCGCCCGAATCACCGCCGACGACGGGAATTCCGCTTGCGCCAGCCTCGACGAACGAAATTCCGAATCCTTCGACGTTTATCTCGTTGTCGAGGCGTGAAAGCCCGACGTAAACGGTGGACGTCGCATACGCGTCGGCGAGATCCTCGTCGTTCAGCTGTCCTGCGAAGTGAACCCGGTTGGCGATACGCAACGTTTCCGCGAGCGCGCGCAACCGCGGCTCGTCGTCGCCAGTTCCCACTATCACGTAGTGCAGCGTCGGAAATTCCGCCTGCAGCGCTGCGAGCGTCTCGATCGCGATGTCCTGTCCCTTGTGCGGAACGAGCCGCGCCACCGACAACATGATGGGGGCGCTACCCAGCTCCAGCTTCGCGCGCAGCTTGCCCGTCTCGCCCGACGGAGAAAAGCGCACAGGATCCGTCCCGAGATCGATCGCTGCGACGGGAGGCGGACTGGCGATTCCAATTTCGCCCATGATCTCGCGCGTGAGCGATGCGGACCACTCCGAATTGGCGATGATGCCAGCGGTGTCACTCAACAGGCGGTATGCACTTATGCGCTTGCTCCAGTGCGCCGCAGTCTTGCGTCGCTCGCGCAGCAGATCTCCGCCGTTCACGTATATCACATACGGCACCGCTGTCCGCTTGTGCGCCCACCAGACTGCGTAGCCGACGGGACGAATCTCCCCGCAGTGAATCACGTCCACGCCGCTGGTGCAGCGCCGCGCAAGCCAGCGACCCCAGCGTATCTCGTTGGCGAACAACTTTGCCGATGCGAATGGGAATTCCTGCCGGTCGATACGGTACGGTTCCAGCGCATCCAGCGGCGCGGAATCATCACACGCGACCGTGGATACATCCATGGGCTCGCCATAACGACGAACCAGCTCTGCGTGGCGCCGCGACATTCCGCCGCCGACTGGCGGGAAGTTCTGCGTTACGAAAACATTGCTGAGCGGTTCCGTCATCCAGCGGTGCGTTGCCGGGACGCGAGATCGGAGCGCTGCATCGCGTCACGGTCGGATGGCAGCTCGCTCAGGCGCAGAACCGCGGGCAATACATCTTCCACATCCAGCCGGGAGATCGTTTCTCCGCTCCAGAATACCACCTCGCCCGCAATGTCCCACGGCGCGTACTGCCAGCAGTCGCCTCGCAGCAATACAACTGCTGGCTTGTTGAACGCACTTGCCGCGTGCGAGATGCTGGTGTCAGGGGTGAATACAAGGTCGCTGGTCGCAACCAGCGCCAGCGCGTCGCGCAGCTCGGGCGTTTTTGTCGCCTCCCCTCTCACGGCCGCGGCGACGGTCTTAACGCTCTCCCATTCGCTAGGAAGGCCGATCACGACGATCGGCATGTCGGGATGCGCCGTACGGGCGGCGCGAAGTGCCGTCACGAAGCGATCGTCCGGCCACCGCCGCTTCTGCTCGGATGCAGACAGATTCACCAGCAGACGCGGCTCGCGCGAGTCAGTGCGCACGCGGTCAAGTCCCGGCTGCGCCTCCGCGCGCCTCCACGTGGCTTCAGCGTTATTCATCTCCTCGCCCGAGAGAAACAGCTGCGGGCGCCAGTTGAATCGACCCACGTCAACGCCGAACGGTTCTGCGAGCGCGCGCGAGCCGTCGATATAGTGTTCGTGATTGTCGTACGGCCGCACGCGAACGTTGTAGACCAGATCGTTGTTTCCGCCACCAACGCCGACTCGATACTTCGCACGCGCGGCGAGCATGAGCAGCGGCGTCGAAGTGAACGTCCTGGGATTGTTGATGCGGCCGTCCACGATGACGTCGTAACGCTCGGCGGCGAGCTCACGCGCGAGCCTGCGATAGCTGCCCCAGCTTTTCCGATCCAGCGTGAAGATCCGGCGGACGTAGGGATTGCGATCGAGTACGGTGGACGTGTTGGGCGCCGCTACCACGTCGAGGGTAACAAGAGGCGACGATTGAGCCAGGGCTCGAATCATCCCCGTCGCCATGATCATGTCACCGATACGCTCATACCTCAAAAAAAGAACCTTGAGCGGGCGCGCTTTTACGTCCGGAAGCGTGGTCTCGCGCTGTCCGGGGAGCATTCGAGCTATGCCGCGCATCCACGCAAGACGCCACGCGCGCTCGACGCCTCTCAACTGCATCTACTGCACTCCTGTGGCCTCAATCGACCCTCTGCTGACGCATCGACGGTGCCATGGACGCGCACTGCGACTCGGGGACACTGGGCCAGCGACTACAACCGAACATGGTATGAGTGATAGCGTACTTATGCCCAGAGCGAGACTCGAACTCGCACGATCATCGCTGATCGGGGGATTTTGAGTCCCCTGCGTCTACCGATTCCGCCATCCGGGCCGACCGGCAAATTTACCCGTTTCACCAGTAGCGTACAACCGACAGTGAAGACTCGAGGCAACCCCAACTGGCGAAGATCGCCACCTCGGCAGCGCGTCAGGGCTGAGGATCCTGCCACGAAACGTGCAATCGGGCCGACAACCCGCCTCCCGGCTTCACCGGACCTCCGAATAGCTGTTCCTTGCTCACTCCGTCCGGCGCTCGGCCCACGAACCTGAGCGCGCGCATCGACTGAACCTCTGTTGCAATGAAGGGCCGGCTGTCCGGCGCGGGTGTGCTGTACCGTTGCGTCGATGCAATCGTATCCGGAAGCGCGATTCTCGGCAGCACTTCGCGGTACGTCGTTCTCACCTCCAGACGGCCATAACCGGGCGCGACGTTGCCCGGGTGGGTAAGTCGCACCACCGCGCTCCGCACGACGAATGTGAGACTGTCCAGCGTCACGGTGCCCTCGACGTCGGGCGCCGTGATCGTCGCCAGCGGACGGAAGTTGATGTCGTAGTCACCTGATTCGGCAACGCCGTAGTCGAAGCAGTGTGTCGCCAGAAAAGTGCTGTCCGCGAAGTCCAGCGTCGATGGCAATCGCATGCGCTCCCACGCACCGCGCGGATCGGTACGGTCCGTGAAGATCGTACTCCCGCGACCATACGGCATCAGCGCATCGCTCCGATAGGCGAGCGTGTCGAGCACCGAGCGCGCGGAATCGGGTGAGCCAACGGGCGTGCTCGTCTGGACGTCCTCGACGGTGTACTCGAACGGATATGACCGTCTGAGCAGCAGCTCACGGTCCGCGTTCTGGCGTACGTCAGCCATGAACTCGCCGAGAATTGGAGTGGCGGCGCTGTCGACGCCGGGACTGGTGCAGGTTTGCGGTGCGCGGACATTGACATCGGTCAGCCTGATCGTCACCGCCTTCATCACTACGACGAGCGTGGCTGGAGGTGGGCGCTCCGAAATATCAACAACCGTATCGTGGGCCGCAAAGCCGAGCTGCCGGATGCGAACGTGATATCGTCCGGCGACGATCTTGAACGAGAAATGGCCGGCGTCGTCTGCAAAATGCCGGGCGTGCGCTTCCACCAGCTCGACGCTGCTGTACGGCGCCGGCGAAGCGGAATCCTGACGCACGACCGTGCCGCGGAAGATGATCGTCGCCGGAGCCGGCGCGGGATGTGCGCGCGTGCGCTGCGCGAGCAAGGGACTTGCTGTAGCGCACAACGCGGCGCACGCGCCAAGCACAGCGGCGAGGGATCTGCGGGCGCAGTCCGAACCGGGACGTACGAACGTCACGCATCCACCGTCACTGCACTAGAATGACCCGCTGTAGCAAGCCCGGCGTGGTTCCGATGGTTCCGCCGGGGTCGTTGGCGATGGTGAAGTGTCCGGTTATCACCCCATTGGGTGTGCCGGAGAGCGGTGGATAGTCGATCACTGCAGCGCCTATCGTTACGACCTTGTAGCAGACGCTGGTCCCGGTCGTCTGGCCGGAACAGGGGCTGCCATCCGTCGCGGGCTTGTCCGTCGGATACGTTGCTCCGGGATCGGTAGTGGGATCATCGTACAGCGCGAATTTCATCGTGCACGGCGTGTTGTTGGTGCAGAACGTCCTTACTCCCTGCCGTGTCTGGCCGACGATGTTACCGGTCTGGACGTCGATGTTGTCACCTGCACCGATCGCATAGGCTTCACTGCAGTTGGCCGCAAGCTCGTTGCCATACGTGTTCCCGCCACGATCGCCGGGTTGCAATCCGATGATGTTGAAGCTTCCGGGCGTGTTGGCAGTGTTGGGGCACGTAACGTGACCGGTCGATCCATCCTTGAGACAGAAGACCAGCTGCGACGCATTGTTGTGCAGCGTGTTGTAATCGATTCCGTCCAGGATGCGCAGAGGATTCCGGGCAACGCCGCCGCGGAAAGGATCGAGTGCGGCCAGAAGCAGCGAATAGTCGACTGCGAGCGGCTTGATGCAGTTTGTCTTATCCACGGTCGGCGCGACCCACGCCGCAGCCACGGCGCCGACATTTCCGTTGGTTGCGTTGAGAACGCCGGCGAAAAGATAGCTCGTCGGATCGCTGCCGGTCACCTGCACTGCATTGTCGGTCGAAACGCACGGAAGCGCGTGCGGCGAGCCCGCGTGCCACGTGTTCGGTGTCGTGCCATTGACCGGAAGGCCATCCCACACGCCGCACATTACTTCGCCGACAACGAGCGACGCATTACGCGTCAGTATCCGGTTCCTGTTTCCCGCCGCAACCGCGGAGTCCGCTACTTGATTCGTAGTCACCGAAAGGTGCAGCGCACCTGAAAGCGCCGCCGCATCCGATGCCGTCTGAAGCTCGTTCTTCTGTACGTACAACCGACTCAGCTCTATCACGAACGCAAGCATGATCACGAGCGTGGCCACCGCGAATGCGGCCAGAACCATGATCGCTCCTCTTCTGTTCTTCAACGTCGGCATGAGGCCTCCGATGCGGCCCGCGAATTCGAACCGCTACTGGACAAGGACGAGTCACACGAGCGTTCCATACTTGGTTCCGATCGCGCCCTCGTCGATCGCGCGAATGAAATGTCCGGTGATCTCGGACCCCTTGTTACTCACCTGATCGAGTGAGAAGCCAGAGATCATTCGTATTGTGACGGGATATTTGCCACTCGATTTTGCGCCAACAAGATCAAACAGCGGCACCTTGACGACCACGCCAACAGATCCGTCCACGTTCCTGCACGTGTAAGTCGGAGGGTTACCGCTGCACATTCCGGGCTGGTTGCACAGGATGCAGACGTTGGAGCGCGTCGGACCGGCTATGTTTCCCGTCTCCGTGTCGATGATGTCGCCCGGTCCGAGCACGACAGGATAACACGTGTTGATGTACGTGCCGTATGCATTCGCACCGTTCCCGAAGTCCATAGCGCCGAAGTTGCCGCCGGACGGAGATGGGGGCGCGCCCTGCTTCAGCGTGACCGTCAATTGCGATGCGGGAAGCGTCGCCAGCTGCACCAGGTCCGCCGCCGTGAGATCCCTGTCTGGCGCCGCCGACGGATTGAGCCGCTTCGTGAGCTCCGAGTAGAACATCCCCCACGGCTTCACGCAATTCGTGCTCGTGACCTGCGGCGCCGCCCAGGCAACGGCGATCGTGTGAACCTGTTGCGCCGCGGCCCCCAATACGGACTGGAACAGATAGCTGGTCGGGTCGCTCCCCGATACCTGGGCCGCGTTATCCGCCGCAGTACAGGGCAACGTGTGCGGCGATCCGGCACCCCAGCCATTCGTCGTTCCATCCCACACGCCGCACTGGACGCTCGATGCGGGGAAGGTCGTTGCACGTCCGAGCACAAGATTTCGAACGCCCGCAGCGCTCGCGACGGCGGCGACTTGCGACGGGTCTATCAGCAGTTGAATCGCGGACGCGTGCGCAGCAGCATCGGTCCCGGTCTGCAGCTCGTTCTTCTGGATCAGCATGCGGCTGACGTCGATGACGAATGCAAGCATGATGACGAGCACCACCATCGTGAACGCGGCAAGTACAAGTATCGCCCCCTTCCTGTTTTTCAGTCCGGGCATGGGTCTCTCATGGAAGCGTCGACGACGTCACTTCGCGAAAAGTTTCATCACGTTCATTGCAACGGGTCCCAATATCACTATGAAGATCGACGGGAAGATGAACAGCCCGAGCGGCAACAACATCTTCACAGGCAGCGTGGCGGCCTTCTTTTCGGCAGCCTGCCGGCGCAGTCGGCGCAGAGTCTCCGAGTAGACGCGCAATACGCGTCCGCTGCTCGTTCCCCATTTCTCACCCTGTATTATGTGCGACACGAGTGTCCTGATCTCGTGCACCCCTGTCCGCGTCCACAATCCGCGCAGTGCGTCCTCGCGCGACATGCCAGCGTTGGTCTTGCGGTTCACTATCACGAGCTCGCCGGCGAGCTCCGGATGAACGCTGCCGAGCTCTCTTGCGACACGCAGTATCGCCGCATCCAGGCTTATTCCGGCCTCGATGCACACGACCAGCAGGTCCAGTGTATCCGGCAGCGATCGGCGGATGGTCTCCTGTCTCAGGCGCACCGCGCGTACCAGGTACCACACAGGAAGCAGCGCAGCGACTATCGCTGCTGCGGCGACGTACATCACCACGCGCGCGAACGTCTGCTTGGGCGCCAGCAGCAGCACCAGCACGGGGATGCCAACGAGCAACGCTACCCTGATCGCCGCATATGTGAGCGGCGCGGTCGCGGAGTCGTAGCCAGCCTGCACGAGCGCCGTGTCGGTCTTCGCATTGTTGGTCCACGCCTCGGGAACGAACTCGGCCAGCACGCGTGTGAACGATCGCTTCGCGCTCTGCGCACCGGCTCCGAACAGCCTGCCATACGACCCGCTCTGCGTCTGCACCGCTGTGCGATCGACGATGCTGCGCCGTGACCGCTCGAGCAGATAGACATATGTCGCAGCACCGAGCGAGGCAATGCTGAGAAAGACGAGCGCCGCGAGTGCCAGTGGGGTTGTCATTTCCGATAGCTCCGCGTCATGTGTCTATCCGTGCCATCTTCATCATTATCATGTACCCGATGATGCAGGACAGCACGCCGCCAGCCAGCATATAGTGACCGGCCGTGCTCGATCTGAACGGCGCCACGAAGGTCGGGTTAAGCGCGCCGAGCATGAGAAAGATCACAACCGGCAGCAGCGAGAGAAATCGTCCCGACAACTTGGGCTCGGACGCCAGCGTCTCGATCTGTCCGCGCAGTGCGACCCGGTCGCGCATCAGCGTGCCGAGATTGCCCAGAAGCTCGGTCAGGTTGCCGCCGGTCTCGCGCTGGATGAGTACGGCGGTGACGAACATCTTGAGATTGAGGCTGTCGATACGCTCGTGCATCGCCACCAGCGCGGTTCGAACGTCGATTCCGAGTCGTTGCTCGTCGTAGAAACGGCCGAACTCGGTGCCGAGCGGCGCTCCGAGCTCCTCGCTGATGAACTTTGCAGCCGCCTGAAACGAATAGCCGGCCTTCATTGCGTTCGACATCATGTCGAGCGCCTCCGGAAGCTGGGCATCGAACGCGGCGATTCGTCTGCGTTGTGCGTAGCCGAGCCATACCCATGGAATGAAACCGGCGACGACGGCGAGAATAACGGATATCAGGAAGCCCGCCCTTGCACCAAGCGCGAGACCAACTACCGCGAGCAGCGCCGAGAAAAGCAGGAAGACGCCAGGCTTCTGCGCCGAGCCGGCGCGCTGCAGGCGTGCGTGGATCACGTCCGTCACATCGCGACCCTTCAGGAGACGATCGAGAAACGGCACCTCGCTCACCGCGTCGTCCTTCAGAATCGTCTGAGGACCGTTGATGAGCGTCTCGCCATGAAGCCGCGAACGTACTGCATCTGCCTCGGCCAACGCGCGTCTGTTCGCGAACAGGTAGGCGCCGACGATCACTCCGAGCGTCGCGAGGAATACACCAGCGAGGATGATGAGCTGCATCGCCGTCAGTGGTCGGAGAAGATGGTCGGACCGAACTCAACACCCGCGAGGCGGAGACGCTCGGTGAACGCCGGCCGGATTCCGGTCGGCTCGAATTCGCCCAGGACCGTTCCGTCGGCGGCAATTCCGCGGCGCCGGAATCTGTAGATCTCCTGCACCGAAATCACCGCCTCCTCCATCCCCGTCACCTCGACGATGCTCGTGATCCGGCGAGTGCCGTCGGACAGGCGTGATATCTGAATGATCACGTCCAGTGCCGACGAGATCTGCTCTCGCATCGCTCGGTTCGGGAGATTCGTTCCGGCCATCAGGATCATCGTCTCGAGACGGGCGAGTGCGTCGCGCGGACTGTTGGCGTGAATCGTGGTCAGCGATCCCTCGTGACCGGTGTTCATCGCCTGCAGCATGTCCAGCGCCTCGCCGGATCGCACCTCGCCGACGATTATTCTGTCAGGCCGCATGCGCAGCGCATTCTTGACCAGATCACGCGCGACCACCTCGCCCTGCCCTTCCGCGTTGGGCGGTCGGGTCTCGAGCCGAACCACGTGGTGCTGCTGCAACCTCAGCTCGGCTGCGTCCTCGATCGTGATTATCCGATGGTCCTCCTGGATGTACGATGTCAGAGCATTGAGCAGCGTCGTCTTGCCGGCGCCAGTACCGCCCGAGATCAGAATGTTGAGCCGCGCGTTCACACAGCCGGCGAGCAGCTCCATCATCCCTTCGCTCATTGCGCCGTTGGCGAGCAGGTTCTCGATCGCGAGATCGGCGCCGAAGCGGCGAATCGACAACACCGGACCGTCGAGCGCGAGCGGCGGAATTATGGCATTCACGCGCGACCCATCGGGCAGGCGCGCATCCACCATCGGTGACGACTCATCCACGCGACGTCCCACCCGACTGACGATGCGGTCGATGATCGCGGTGAGATGCGCATCATTTCTGAATGACGTGGCGACCCTCGTCAACTTGCCCCGCCGCTCGACGAAGATCATCTTCGAGCCGTTCACCAGAATGTCGCTGATCGACGGATCGCGGAACAGCGGCTCGATCGGTCCGAGTCCGATCACCTCGTAGATGATCTGCTCGATGATCTCGTCACGCTGGCTCTGACTGAGTGGAGTGGGTTCATCGCGTAGAAGATCCAGAACCGCGCGCCGGATCTCCGCCGATATGACGCGCTCGTCCTTGATCTTCTCCAGCGCGTCGAGATCGAGCCGCTCGATGAGCCTGCGATGCAGATCGCTCTTGAGCTGATCGACCGTGCCGAGCGTTTCTTCCTCGATGCGGTGCGTGTACATGCCGGATGCAGCTGCCGCCGGCGCCGGCTTCGTCGACGCAGGCGTCGGGAACACCGGCGAGGCAATCGTCACCGTTGGCGCGGCTGTTGGCGCGCCACCGTTTCCGTTGGCGTCAGGCGATGAAGCGCGCCCCATCAAACGACTCTTAAGTGACACTTGGAGACCTCCCGGTGAGTCCGAACAGACTGCGCAGACGTGAACGCTCCGGCGCCGCCGCAGCTGCGGGACGCACGGGATCGCGCGGCGCGACGGCGCCGCGCAGCTTGGCCGCGAGCTGCCCGTAGCTTCGCGCCAGCTTGGATCCCGCCGCCTCCTGCGACACCGATATTCCCTTGTTCAGCGAGGCGACCGACGTTCGATAATCATTCGGCAGATTCCAGAAGAGCTCGTGTTTCAGTGATTCCGCAACCATCGGCAGCGTGAACACATCACCCGACTGGAACCGGTTGAGCACCACACATGACTTTGTCTCGGCGTAGCCAAGCCTGCGAAACAGCGAGAGCGTACGTTGTGTGCTGCGCAGCGATGGGACGTTGGGCTGGGTGACGAGAGCGATGCGATCTGCTGCGTCGAGGATCGCCAGCGTTCGCTCGCTCATGTGATGCTCGCAATCGATCACCGTGACATCGAAGTTGGCGCGAAGTTGATCCACCACGACGCCGACTGTGGCAGCGTCGAACGCGTCGTCCATCATTGGGTCTTCGCT
Organism: Gemmatimonadota bacterium; assembly: GCA_040388625.1. Lineage (NCBI taxonomy): Bacteria > Pseudomonadati > Gemmatimonadota > Gemmatimonadota bacterium. The sequence goes on from JAZKBK010000001.1 coordinate 662,545, forward strand.
CGATGGGAGGACCGATACGCCCATCGGGCCCTGAGTCATGAGCGAATTCAGCAAAGCGCCATCGATTCCGTCCAGCTTGTCCACCAGGTCGCTGATGTCGTACGCAGGCTGCAGGTTGAGGAAGACGCGCACGTCGCCGCCGGTGAATACACAGTCGGCCAGCGCGACCTTCGCGCGCGTATCGTTCGCCGCGAATGCCTGCGCCATGTTCACCGCGATGCTGGTGGTGCCGAGTCCGCCCTTGGCGCTGTATACGGCTATCACCTGGCCGCTGTGATCGGTGGCGCCACCCCGTATTATCAGCCGCTCGACCGCGGCCGCGAGATCCTGCTGAGTCGGTGGAAAGACGAGAAACTCGTGTACCCCCGCCCGCATAGCGCGCAGAATGAGATCCGGATCGGCAGTTGGCGCCGTGCCGATCACGGAGAGGTTCGCGCGCCCTCTTATCTCTCGCTCCAGCATCGCGAGCTGACTCTGCTCGATGCTGTGCAGCGGCACTATCAGCAGGTCAAACGGCTCCGCGCGCAACCGTCCAAGCGCCTGGTCCAGTCGCGGCGATGGAACGATCGTCGTAAAGCCGAAACGGCTGAGCGCGTCCGCGACCATGTCGGGCGAGCCAGCGGAATCCGCGACGACGATTGCGCGACGCTGCGTCATCTAGCGAGGCTCCGGTTTCGCGACAGGCGGAAGCCGATTCTGTATCGCGCCGCGCGCCGGAAGCGCCGTGTCCGGAATGATCGGCAACGTGTCCACTGGCCGCGTATGCATCGGATCTATCACCACCGGAGTGACGACTACCAGCAGCTCCGTCTCGTCGTTCTGCCACTGCGTGCTCGAGAAGAGCTGGCCGAGGATCGGAATGTCCTGCAGAAACGGGATTCCGGTCTTCACGAGATTGCGCGAATTGTTGAACAGTCCGGAGATGATCAGGCTCTCGTCTCTCCGGACATCGACCGTGGTACTCACACGTCTCGTCTGGAATGCCGGAATGCGGAAGCCAGACAATGTGATTGCGTTGTTGTTGTCGATGCTCGAGACTTCCGGCGCGAGCGACAGCTTGATGAGACTGTCGTTCAGAATCTCCGGCACGAACTTGAGCTTGACGCCGAATTCCTTGAACATGATCGTGACCGTGTTGGTGCCGCCGGCGGTCTGGCTTCCCTGCACGATCGGGATCGGAACCTCGCCGCCAGCGAGAAACGTCGCTGTATCGCGATTCCCGGCGAGGACGTCCGGCTCCGCAAGCGTCCGCGAAAGACCCTTCTGTTCGTTCGCATCCAGCAGCGCGAGCAGTCGCTTGGTGTTGAAGTCGGTCAGCACGGTCAGGAATCCGGTGGTTCCGGGAAGGGTGATCGATCCGTCCGCGTTGAACGGGTTGTCCGTATTGAACGTGCCGGTTCCTATGCGCTCGTGGCCCTGGGCGTCTCGGTATCGCGCAGATACGCCGATCGTTCTAAGCAAGGTGCGATTCACCTCGGCGAACCGTATGTAGACCGCCACCTGTTGCCGATCCGAAGGAGACCGCACGGACACGCGCAGGTGCTGCCGTGTCCCGTTGGCAAGCCACAGGACAGCGTCCGTCTCACCGATTGCCTTCGCGTTTATCACGAATTCACGACCGCTTACAACGATGAGATCTGCGATGTCCGGCGAGGCGACCGACGCCTTTGTGAGCGCGACCGGCGTAGTCACCGGCAGCGATCTTCCCACCGAAAGTTCGATCATCGAAATCGGGTCGGCGCGTCCCTGCGTCTCGGGTCCGTAAACGGCTACACTCTGCGCGAGCGCGCTGCCTGCAGTCATGAAGGTGAACACGCCCGCGGTAGCGAGCGCTGCTGCCGTGTGCCGAAAGTTCGTAAGGGACAAGAATTCCTCGCTGAATGAAGAAAGAGCGCGTGCGACGTTGCTGCGAACGGTCCGGCATTCCACCATCTCCTGCGTCACGGCGATTTCGGAACGCCACCGGTACCTGGCTTCTCGAACGTCTGCTTCGTCGGCTTGTCGGCGCGATACACGCTCACTGTTACCGAATCCGGGGGTGCGGGCTTGGCCATCACGACCGCTACTGGCACCGGTTTCGGAGGTGCGACAATCCGCCGGCGAGCCTCACGATGCGCCTCCGCAGGCTTGACGGCTGGCGCTCCGCGTAGCAGGGCAAGCACGTCGCTGGATGTCGCTCCGGCAGTGCGAACCGTATCGGGATCGCCATAACCGCGCAGCACCAGTTGTATGCTCCCCTTGTTCATCGCAACGGCGAGCTGCTCGGCTTCCTGCGGCGTTACGCCAAGTGTGACAGTCGTCGCATTGTTGGGCTTGCCATCGGCGTCACGCTGCACTTCCGTCCCTACGGACAGAACCCGCATGTTTTCCATGAACAGCTTTGCCATCTGTGTATCGCGGTTGTTCGCATCCTCGGCCAGAGTCACGAGAACGTCGACGCGACTGTTCGGTTGAAGCAGGCCGCTTATGCCTGCGACATCGTTGATGCGCACCGCCATCGCGCGCGTCCCCGGCGCGATCTTCTGCTCGAGCCCAGCGCCTGCGCCGGCCGGCGCGAGCCGTCCCGGCACTATCGCCTCGCCGTTGAAGATGGCAATGCGCGTAACGCGCCCGACCGCCGAGTCGACCGACGAGAATGCTCCGACAGGAACGGTCGCGATCGGCCAGTTGCGCGTGGTGAGCGCGAGCCGGTCGAGCGACACTCCTTCCGGGAGATCCTTCGTCGCGATAACTACAGGCTGAGTCGGAACTCGCGTCTGGTCGCGCAGCGATCCCAGCATGCGGTAGGCGCCGAACGTCGCGATAGCCGCGACAACGAGAGCGCCATAGAGAACCATCGTGTACCGTCGTTCAGCCATCGGTCCAACCTCAGCGTGTAGGCGTTACGGAACTGCGATTCGCGTGTGTTGGTGTTCCCAACATATCAACCGGTACTTCGCTCGAGGCGAAACGTCGCCTGCCGAGTGATGTTTATGTTGGCGCCAAGGAGTGATGCGAGCGGCGTGATCGTCGGCCAAGGGTAGTTGGTGACCTTGACTATCACGCTGCCTGGCACCGTTGCGACATCGATGGAGATCTCGGCGTCCGTGATTGGCGGACTGCCGAACGGCGTGAACGCAGCTTCGACGCGCGCCTTGACGACTGCCTGACTTGCAACCGGGTCGGCCAGTACCGCTGCCTCTCTCGCACCCTCGCGAACGGCACTCGCCATGCTGTTGGCCGTGAACAACAGGCGCCCGAAGTCGATCACGCCCCACACGAGCAACAGAAAGATCGGAAGCACGATGGCCATCTCGACCATTGCGGCACCGTCATCTCGGCGAAAGAGTCTGGGCAGACGCATGCGGTCCTCGGTTACGCCAGGGGTAACAAGGCGGCGGCCATCGCACCAAAGGCGAGTGCTACGCCATAAGGAATCGCGCGGCGCGATTTCACATCGACAGTGTGATTCATGATTTTGCGTGGATTAGCTATTGCCAGTGCGGCAGTAGCGGCGGTTCCGGTGACACCGTACGCGAACAGCATCCACACCAACGCCAGAACTCCACCTGCCATGGCGCCAATGAGTGCGCCATCCAGGGTCCGCGCCGGACCGAGCCACGCACCCGCAGCCGCGAACAGCTTGACGTCGCCAGCTCCCAACCACCGAACCATGTAGAGCGGGAGCCACAGCGCCAGGCCAAAGAGCAGTCCGCCGACACTGATGATCAACGCGTGGGCTGGCTTTGCTGATGCTGCTGCCGAATAGGCCATACCACTCGCAGCGAGAAGCCCCGCTACACTGTTTGGAATCCGTCGGTGTTGAAAGTCGGATACACAGGCGCACAGCAGAAGCGTCGCAAATATCGCGAAGCCGACAACCGAAATTGTTGAACCTGCGAACAAAGATGCTTTCATGCGTTACCGGACTCCGAGACAGAGATGTAGCCTTCCCTGCGCACCGACAGCGCGTCAACGCCCTCGTCGCTCCGCAGCCATCGCGCTACAGGCCCGCGCTCGCGCTTGCGAAGGCTGCTTGCACTTGCCCGCCGAGTGTGGTGATGATTGCGAAACACACACCCGCGATCAGCGCCACCATTATTCCGTACTCGACCATCGTCGCGGCGCTGTCATCGCTGACGAAACCCCGGACAGCTCGAGTGATTGAGCTCATTACGATGTCTCCCGGCTGAGGAAGCAGGCTACTCCGCGAAGCGTGGTCTGGCGGTTGACATGCCCATGCATGACTGCGCGGTATGCCAACCTGCAGACTAGCCCGCGCTCTACAGAGCGGTGCTGACGGTGGTAAACGCGGCGAGGATCTGCGTCCCGAGTGTGGTCACAATACCGACGCAAACCGCGGCGATAAGTGCGACCATCATCCCATATTCTACCATCGTTGCTCCCTCGTCCCCGCAGACGAAAGCGCGTGCAGCTTGCATGATCCTGTTCACTGTGAGATCCCCCATTTAAGGAATTGAACGAATTCATAGGACGGGGTTGGCAGCTGACCAGCCAGCGTGTCGCTGATTGGTCTGCCCGCCACCATCGAGCCTTCGTCTACAGTGCAGTGCTTACCGTAGTGAACGCGGTTCTGATCTGGGTGCCAAGCGTCGTTACAATTCCAACGCATACCGCCGCGATAAGCGCAACCATCATCCCGTACTCGACCATCGTTGCGCCATCTTCGTCCGTCAGAAACGAACGGAAACTGCCGGTGAGCTTCTTCATCGAGATCTCTCCTAACAAAATGGAAGGTGTGTGCGCTCCGGTAATCCGACGACCAAAGCGCCCCCGTAACAGACGTTGGTTGCCGGTTGGGCCAGAGGTGTGCCATTTCTCACTCGTGGATGCAACTGTTTACAACTGCGCCTTCGGACGACGGCCCAAACGCTGCCATTTGATCGAATCAAATCCTTAAGCGTTGGTGATTTGCACTACGTATGGATAGGTCTCCAATCCGAAGGAGGTATCGATGCCGCGCGCCGATACTGCGCACGCCTCAGGGAATCTGCGCAGCGTGACTGTGGCTTCCTTGCATCATGTGGTGCGGCACCACCACGCGCGTGCGCACGTGCCGATGAGCGAACGGCGCGATCGGTTGCCTAGCACCTATTGGTAGGCGCGAGCGACGGTCGGTAGATGTATTGGCCCCAATGCACCGACGCGCGTGCGATACGCAGCGTATTCCGGAAACACTGCCGTCAGAACATCCTCTTCATATCTGATACGCGCCCATGTCATCGCGAACCAGATCACCATGAGGATCGCGACCTGGATCGTCGGGTGTTGAATCGTGATACCCGCGTAGCTCAGCGTGTATGCCAGGTAAAGTGGGTGTCGCGCGATCGCATACGGTCCCCGCGTAACCAGCCCACGCGCCGCCGGCTCGAGACTGATCGAGGACCGGAGATACCACAGTCCCCACGCAGACATGCACGCACCGCTGAAGACGAGAATGTTGCCCGTCGGCACGGCCCAATGTGCGATCGTCGGAAACGTACGCGTGACCGGCGTCAGCCACGACGGCTCCCGTGATGCCGCAAATGCCAGAAACAGTGGCACCGCGAACGTCCCGCCGTACGCCGCGATCCGCGGACCGAGCCCGCGCACGGAAGCGCGTGCACGTCGCCGGCCGAGGAACGCAAGTCCGGCCGCCACCTCGTACGCGAATACCGGTATCAGCGCCAACGACACCGCCGGAGCGATTCGAACATCCCACGCGGCAAGCGCGAGGAATGCAAGAAATCCCACGATGTCGGACCAGTGTCGGCCGGCCGCGTTCGCCGACGCTTCGTCGTGGACCACCACCCGGGTAGCTGGCGCCGCGCTCGCTGTCGCAGCGGGGGGCGTTACGGGAGTCGAATTGCGCATCGTTTTCCTGAAGGAGCCTGTAGCATCACTTCGTGAGCGCGCGGTCTCGCATCAACGCTTGTTGCCTTGCGTGTTGCTCGAGGCTGCCGAGTGGCAACGCGGCGATGGACCGAAGAAGAATGTAACGTGCTGGAAAGCGGAATGCGATGCGGTTCCAGCGCCTATTCGGGCAGTCTTTCCATTGTACTTGCGCCCTCCATCATCCTCCGCTCACTTCCGCCGTCCCGGCATTCGGCGCGGATGACGAGTTGCCGGCGCCAGGACAGTCGTTATTTCTACGCGTCGCGCGGTGCGAGCCCGAGCATCCTTCGCATCATCGCTCCCAACGGCAAGCTGCCCTGCGCAGCCTCGCCGTACTCCACCGCATGGACCAGCGCAACGCCGTCGCGGGGCCTCAGGTCCGGCTCCTTCGCGAGGCAGCTCATCACCAGCTTGCAGAACCAGGCCGGTGTCCCGGTCTGATGCGTCGACAGCGAGACGGGACGCTCGGCGATCTGGGCGGCAATCAGTCTCTGTGCCGTATGCGCAGTCGGAAAAGGATGATGTCCGGCAATCATTTCGTACGTCACAACGCCCCACGAATACACGTCGGTGCGAGCATCTATCGCGTCGCCGCATGCCTGCTCCGGCGCCATGTAAGCCGGCGTGCCGAGCGACGTCCCGAGGCTCGTGAGCGTTGGATCCGCCGCCTCCGTCCGTGCCTCGTGCAGCGCGTGCGCGATCCCGAAATCCGTGACGGAGGCCGCGCCGCCCGTCAGCAGGATGTTATCCGGCTTGATGTCGCGATGCACCATCTCCGCATCGTGCGCCGCTGCAAGCGCCTTCGCAACGTCGCCCGCAAGTTGGACCGCCTCCGCGTACGGAACGCGCCCGCGTCCGAGCCGCACCCGCAACGACTCGCCGCGCACGAATGGCATTATGTAGTAAGGGATCTCGTCGGTCGTGTGGCCCGCCGAAAGCACAGGCACGATGTGCGGGCTCTGCAACGTCGCTGCAGCGTGTACTTCGCGCGAGAAGCGTTGCACCGATACTCCGGATGCAAGCTCCGGGAGGAGCGCCTTGATGACAACCTGTCGGCCAAGACTTGTGTCGTCCGCAAGAAAGACGCGCGACATGCCGCCACCGCCGAGCTCGGCGCCCAGCGTGTACGCATCGCCGAGTGCGCTCTGCAACGACTCGCGCAGGTCCACAGTCACTTCCGATACCAGACCCGGAGAAACTGATACCACTCGTTCACCGACGTCATCGCCTCCTCCGTCTCGACCCGTCCGTCGTTGGTCCCCTCGCTCCTGTCCAGCGTGATGTTGGGGAGCACGACGGTTTCGACGTTCGTGGCCTCGATGCCGTTCGCTTCGATCCACTCATTCGCAGCCGCGACCGCCGCGTCGAAGTTCTCCATCTGATCAGCGTGAAGCATGCCGCGCTTGATGAGGTGTGGCGCGAAGTCGTGATAGGCGATCATTGTCCGGTCGTTGGTTGCGGCGGTGACGGAGCCGGGCCGCTGTCAGCCTTCTGCGCCACGCCCATCTCCTTGAGTTTCCTGCCCAGTACCTGCTCGGCCTGCTCGTAAGTCGCGTGCAGGTCGTTTTCCGACGTCACGACTTCGCGCAGATAATTGTCGGCGCTGCGCACAGCCAGGTCGGCGTCGCCAGGCTTGAAGTTGCTGGCCTGCATCATCGACTGGAAGCCGGCACGACTGTCTTCCCGGAATCGGTCCTGGAGCGTGTACGTCAGCGAAAGTGCGCGCACCGTCTCGTAGTCGAGATGCGTCAGCGCGCCGGTCAGGGTCGCGGTCTGCCACGCTGTCTGCAGCAGGAAGGGAGGGCGCAGGCCGTCGATTCCTACCGAGCTCTGAAATTCCGCCTGCGTGCGTATCGAGTGCGACTTCTCCGCCTTCTGCAGTATCGAGCGAAGTCCTTCGTGATACAATAGAATGTCATCTACGCGCGCCTCGTTCTGTCGTATCTCCGTCGCGAAATTGGACATGGATTCGGTCGCGAGCTCGCGCGCTGCTCTGCGCTGCTTCCACTGATCCACCCACAGCGCCAGAAGAATGCTCACAGTCACGGCAATGGACTGAACTATCACCTCTGCCAGCCACGCAGGTTTGCGCATGATTACAGCGATCTGCGTGGCAACGACTACTTGAGCGGATACCCCGGGTCCGACGGCAGCTTGCCGTCGATCCTGAGAACCTTCGAGTTGGACGTTACCGCCGAAGCGAGAACGAAGGTAATCGATCCGGGAACGTTGTCCACGAGATTGATGGCCATGTCCGAGCTGTACACGATCTTGGGACCGCCGGCCACTTCGGCGCGGAACATCTTGCCGATCCAGTACTGCCTGAACTGGTCCTCGTCCATGCGATAGATCAGATCCAGCACCACGGCCCGCTCGGGCGCAACCGGCGCGCGAACGAGCAGCGTGATCTTGGACCGGTCAGGCCAGAACTGTTGCTGGCCCAGAAATATCCTGCGCAGCTCGGCGAACGAGATATCCGATACGGTGCTGTGTGGATTCACGACGATCGCGATCGCCTGCCTGCCTGCCGCTGTTGCCTGCGCATCCGATCTGGTGAACGGCATGCACAACATCGTCGCGCACAACATGATGATCCGCGCCGTCGTCAAGCGGGGTGCGCCGGTGCAGGCTCGCTGAAGGGCGTACTGGATGGTCGTCACGGCTGCATCGGGTTATGGTCGCCGCCGCCGAGGTCGGGAACGGTGAAGCTCGCCTGCACGTACGCGCCATTGGACCAGTCGTGGGTCTCGAACCTCTCACGCCGGTATTCAGCCTTGAGCGCGGCGAACGACGTGAAGTCGTACCGCACTCCCGCGATTCCGCCATCGTAACCCAGTGCAAGTGGCGCAAACACCACGTCGCCCGCAGCAATGTCCGTCCGCTCGGCGCGTATGTACGGCTTCCACTGATGGGCCGCGCCGGTGAGACGGTAGGCAAGCTGCGCGTAGCCGGCGTGATTGTGCGTGGTCGCGCCGCCGGTGACGGGCGTGTGATCGATCATCACATATTCCGCGATGAACTCCGGCCGCTCGCGCTGCCACGCGATGTACGCCGAGGAGATGCCCTCGGTGGATTCCGGGCCGCTCGCCTCGCTCACACGATCGTGATAGTAATCGGCGCCGACCTGCATCCCGAACAATGCTGCCGGATGTGCCGACACCGCCAGCGTCCAGGCACGATTGCCATTCACGTCGCCAGCGTCGCCGCCGCGCGAGATGACACTGCCGCGTCCATTACCGACGCCGGCCGAGTACTGAAGGCCTAGATCCTCCGACGGAATATTTCCCTCCACGAATGCACCGACGAAATGCGTCGGGATGAGCTGACTTCCAAACTTGATCATTTCCGGGCGCGACACCGTGGTCTGCAACCACGTTCCGTGATGAAAGGTGGTGTTCCAGTATCCCACGGGAGTATGGTAGCGGCCGACGGAAAGCTTTACCGCATCACTGAAGTCGTAACGCAGGATCGAGCGCTCGACCTCGAAGGCATAACCTGTTGGTTGCGCCGTGGCGCTGAACTCACCGAAGTAATTGAGCCGGTCGTTGAAGGATACGATAATGTGGCCGACCAGCTGGCCGAGCTCGAATCCCGATGGGATCTTTCGGTCGGTGGCGACGTAGGACGCGTCGCCGAAGAGCATCGCGCGCACTTGCGGAATTACCGGGCCGGATGGCTGTGGTGTGGAGACGGTATCCTGTGCATCCGCCACTTGCATCGGCGCCAGGCACATCAGGAGGACTACGACCGCGATCGGAGTGCGCATGTCCGGAGACGAATGTGGGGCCTGCCTTACACGCCGCAAACTTATGGGTGTCGCGCTGCGACGGCAAGCGAGGCTGGCGGACCACCGGCGCCTCGTACCGCCGGTGGCCCGCGCCGACACGTCATCCCGTTGCCATGCTCGCGTCGCTCGCGATGATGAGACCACCGGTGTAAGCGACGTACGGCACCGTGACTGACGTTGTAGTGGTCGTTCCGCTGAGGAGGGTCGTGGAATCCTCGCTGCCGTAGGACCCGTTGACGGTCGCAACCTCCACGTTGAGGCCCAAAGCGGCGCTGACCACCTCCTTGACCGTACTCGACGATTGCTCGATAACCGCGCGCGAGACGGTTTGGCTTCCGGGAGCACTCGTACGGCTGACTTCGAAGAGATACTGTTTTACGCCTGCCGCAAGCGTGAAGTCATGCTGCCCCGAATAATGGCAGACCTTGATCGGAAGCGAAGGAGGATCGGGCAGCGTAGAGAGATTTTCAGGCTTACCTGTAATTGTCACGTCGCCCGAGACTTCGACGTGAAGAGCCATCGCCGGGTCGACGTTCGCAGACAGGATGAACGGCGGGCCCAGATCGCCAGACAGGTCTCCCACCGGTTTGCCGCCTTGCTGCAGCCGAACGGTAAACCGTCCGACGGCGCCGGTAGCATTCCTGTAACCCGTCACATCGGACGCGTCGAACTGGAACAGATTGAAGATGAAAGTGCGGCTGGTGCCTGTGATCGGCTGCGGCGGAGCTGGCGCACCCTTGGGTACGACAGGTGGCTGCGTCGGCGCTGCCGGAGCCATCGGTTGCGCTGGTGCTACCGCGGTCGAAGTCCCGCTGTCGCCCCCGGTTGCTCCACCCGACGTCGCACCAGAAGCCGACCCAGTAGCCGCGGCTCCGCTCGTCGGCGCGGGTGTGCCCCCGCCGCTCGCGCCACTACTACTCCCACCGGCAGTCGGTGCGACGGCTGCTCCGCCACCTGCGCTGCCGGATGCTCCCTTCGCACCCCCGCCGGAGGTAGCGCCGCCACCTGTTGTCCCACCACCGCCGCCGGATTTGTCGATCTGCTTGCCCGCAAGGCTTGTCGCATCGCTCGCGAGTGATTGCAGTAAACTCGCGACCTCGGACGACGTCGACATGTCGCGGAAGATGTCACTCTTCCCAAGCAGTGCCAGCGCGCCCGCCATTGCCACGGGATCCGGCGCCGCCGGCGGGTTCACGATATTGAGCATCGAGCTCGGGAACGCAGTCGGCGTGGTTGATGTCTGCACGTTCCGCGTGCCAAGTCCGATGTCGGTGATCGCAGGTGCGGCGTCAGGATCCGGCGACTTCTGCCAATCCCAGAAGCGGGTGTCGTCGATTACCTCGGCCGCATTGCAGTGCCCGAGCTTCGCCTCCGCAAATATCCCGCGGGTCGGAAGGCTGACGACGCGTTCGTCGCGCGCGGGCGAAACAATCGGAAGCGCCGGCATGCTTCCTTGGAGGTTGCTGCTGGTCGCGACGTCAATGAGACTCGGATCCAGTGCGAACGCGGTGCTGTCGCCCAACACGTCGAGCGCGCGATTGGTGATCGCTTCAAAGATTGGCCGGACCTGCCCATGCACGTTGAGCGTGGAGCCACGAAGGCGCATATAGCGCGAATTGGGATCCTCACCCAGCCATATCAGCCGGTAGTAGTACGATTTGTTGTTGTCGAGGTGATATTTCAGACGCACGCGCAACAGATTCTCGTCGTCGGTCAATTTTGATTCTGGAGTTGGCGCGGTCGGAGCCGGGGGCAGGGTCGAAGTAAATATGGTGAAAGTGCCTGTAGATCCTTGCACGTGAGGATCCAGCGTCGTGGGCGTTGCTAGTTGCCCCACCAGGATATTCGAGCCGTCAGACATAATCGCGGCAACCGAACCGCCAGCAAATGAAATAGCGAACTTGTTGTCGACGCTTCCAGGGTCCCCGGAATCCCCGTCGAATGTGAAACTGAAATCGATTTCGGTAATTTGGCGCCGAGTGATCGACGAAGCAGGTACCGCTACAAAGCTTTCTGTGCGGCTTGATTGCTGAAAATTGCCATCTTGCTGGAGTTGATCGGCGGGTTTCAGGGAATCGTTGCGCTGCAACGTGATGGAAGTGCCGTCGTTCAAGATGACTTTGGCTCTTAGCGTGCCTCCGGTAATTGACGGAATGTCCACCTGCAGGGAGATGCTGAAGCTACGTATCATCTGTGCAAACGGATCGGGGGGCGCCGGCAGTGGCAGCAAAGTCCACGCGAAGTACTTCTCAACGGCGGCGAACCCAGGCAGCAGCGACGCATCGACAAGACCCGGTTCCAGATACCGTCGAAATGTGAAGATGGCTTCTTCGTCGAAGTCCGGCATGTGGCTGGGTATGAGTACCGCCGGCGTAACATCGGCCCGCTCCACAACGACGCGGAAGTGCCGCAACACTTCGTAATACAGCAGCGTCATCGCGTGAGCGTGATTGTGATTGCGCACCGTTCGCGTCTGCGCGCTCGCCTGTTCGGACTGCTTGCTCTGCACGACGACCGTGCTTCTCAGATCTCTGACGGCGGTCGAGTGCTGCGCGAACGAATCCTGCAGTGACTGAACCGTTTGGGAGCTGACGTCGCGATCCCCCTGCGTCGTCGAATACCCGCCACCAATCGAGCCCACGGCCGAGCCGTATGCGCTCGATACCGCTGCAGCGATGCCGCCCAGGAGTGAGCCGCCTGCCTGAAACTCGTGCACGGTCGCGCTCACAACTTCATCCACCGTCCGGTCGCGCACCTGGCTGTGCTCCAGCGTGTCGGTGAGCATGTTTTCTTCGTTGCGCGAATCGGTCGACTGTCGCGCCCAATCGACAATCGCAAGGTTTACCTGCTCGCCCGGCGCGAGCGGTAAGCTGTAGGCGATCTGCCCAAGTCCATGCCCAACCGGAATCCAGGTGACGTCGTAGTTCACGATCAGCGCCAGCTGAGTGTTTCCGGTGAACGCGAGTGGCGCAAATTCCGGTTTTATCGCAGTCTGTGCGAGCGGTTTCGCAACAACCAGCTCGGCCCGGCCCTTTGCGTTCGCGCCCTTTGGAGCTGGCGCCGCCGCGGGCGACGTAATGGTTACGTCATACATGCTCGGCAACTGCACGATCTGATGCACCTGGAAGTGCTGCGTCGCGACGTTGGATGGAAGCAGCGCCTCGCATCCATCCTGACCGACCAGCATCGCTGGAACGTTGGCGAACGATCCTGGCGACAGATTGAGGTCTACCAGAGTCGGCGACTGCATTGACGGGTAACTTCCGGCGTCCGCCTCATACACGCCGTTCCTGTCGACAGCGAGCCGCAGGACTATCGCTTCCGGTCCTGTTTGCGCACTGGGCAAAGCGTCCACGACACTCTGCAACGGCCCGTAGATGTGCAGCGAGAGACCGTCCAGCTGACTGGCGAGGCTGCCTCCAGTCTGTATCTCGGTAAGTATCTCGGTCTGGCGTCGTAACGGCTCAAGATCCCACGAGAGGTAGCCGGCGTGGTCGCTCGCCAATACTCCCAGAGCGATCTCTACACTCTGCCGCGGAACAGATTGGCCATCCCCGCTCTGCCCCAGACCCAGCTGTGCGGTCGCGAACACCGGGACGTTCGCCACTGGAGCGCCGGTATCGGTCTCCATCAGGAAAACGGAAAACCGCCCAGGGCCTTCGTTTGCTCCGAAAGGGACACTCATGCCGGTATCCAGCGTCGGTTGTGAATTGCGTTACCGCGCGGCCAGGACGAAACGGGTCGCAGTTGGCGGCTGGTGTTCGCAGCATATTGAGGGCCACGGCGGAGCCGGCGTGCAGCGCGATGCTGGGCGCATCAATGCGGTCCGCGCGTTTTTTCACATTCCGGGCCGACTTTGCGCGTCGCTGAGCGCGACGTGCACCAGCAACTGGCGTTACGGTTGCGGACCGCCAGGATCGCCGTTGTTCCCGCGTTGCATTTCGCGAATGCGCTGCCGAATCTGGGCCTGGAGCCCAACGTATTGCGCAACCTGCACCGGCGTCATGAAGCTGGAGAGCTGTTGCTGCTCGTCCTGCTGCAACGCGAAGCGCTTACCCTGAAGGTCGTGCGCCTGCGCCATGAGTTGTGCAACCCGGGCCTGATCGGCCGAGCTTCCCTTGGCCATCTCGTCACGCAGACTCATGCGAACGCCGCGCTCCTGCTCCAGGAGAGCATTACGCTCACTACCGATGCTTGCATTGACGGAGCGCAGACGATTGACCTGATCGTCGTTCAGGTTGAGCCGCTGCCGAACTATCTGCTCGCTGCGCTGACGAAACTCCTGCTCCAGCGCCTGCCTGTGCGGCTGCACGCCCTGCGCCGGCGGCGGACGCATCGGCCGTATGCGACGGCCCTGGGCACTCGCGGTTGTGGCGCCGGCGACACTCGTTACGCACAGCACCGCGGCCGTCATGAGGGTAACTACTCTCATGCCGAATCTCCCGCGCTTGCAGGCTCGGGCGCGTCTTCGAGCGCAGCTGGTGTGACGGATTCCGGATCGACCGTCGGCATCGCCTGAAGCTTGTCGAGATCACGTGTGAGCTGCGCCAGCCCATCGTCGCTCAGATCACTCGTGTTGACGAGCGCGAGTCCCTGACCCGCGACACCGGCAGCGCTATTCGCCGCTGGCGTGGCACTGTGTCCGGAGTTGTGCAGCGCGAAGGTGGAGATGCCAACCGCACCGATCAGGCACGCAGCAGCAAGCTCCAGATAGACTCTGCGCATGCTCGTCCGCTTGCGACGATACGCTGGGATCGCGGCGACTATACGCTCGACGTTCACGGCAGGCATGACTGCACTTGCACGCACCGCGCGAATGATCGCGAGCTCCGCGGAGCAGTCGTCGCACGCATCCAGGTGCTGTTGCACCCGCACACGCTCGGCCTCCGGCAGCGTGCCGAGCATCAGCTCCGGCAACGCTTCGCGAACCTCTATGTTCTCACAATCATTCATCATCGAGAAACTCCTTGACCGCGCGCATCGCGTTGTGGTAGTGGACGCGCGCTGCGCCCTCAGTGGTACCAACCAGCTCCGCGATCTCCTTGTACGAAAGCCCCTGTTCCAGCCGGAGCATGAAAACCTCTTTCTGCTTCTGCGACAGTGCATCCACTGCCATCCTTACCCGCACCATCGACTCGTCCGCGACCATCGTGTCCAGTGCATCAAACGTCGTAACAGCATCGCCCTCTTCCACCGTCGCCACCATTCTGCTTCGTCGCTCCGATCGTCGTCGATCCAGTATCAGGCGTCGCGCAATGGTGAAAAGCCATGTTCGGAAGGCACTCTCGCCGCGAAAGCTCTCGATCGCCGCAAACGCTCTAACGAAGGTATCCTGAACCACTTCATCCACGTTGTCGCGCTCTCCCTCGGCTGCGACGAACCGCGCCAGTCCGGGAGCATGCCGCTCGACCAGTCTCGTGGCCGCCATGCTTTCACCGATCCGCCATCGGCGAATGAGTTCCGCGTCAGTTGGTTCTTCGGCGACCGGCTGAGCAGTGACTTCCACACGCTAAATAGACGTTATCCGGCGACATATGTTAAGTGGCAGCGGTTGACGGATTTACGTCAGCTGGCTAGCTTCTTTAGAACGACCGTTCGACGGTCAGGAACCCGCCCAGTCTCAAGAGGTACAGGACGATGCCCGACGAAACAACGCCCACCCCCGCCGACCCGACCTCAGCTCCAGCCGCCAGTACCCCGCGCGCGCCCAAGCTGGAAACGCTCCTGGCCGCCGCTGCCACGACCTTCGCGACCCGCGGCTACAGCGGAACGAGTATGCGTGACATCGCGCACGATTCCGGCATCTCGCTGTCCGGCATCTACTATTACACCCGCGGCAAGTCGTCGCTCCTCTACGAGATTCAGTCCCGCACCATAGACGCCCTCATCGCCTCGGCAGCCCAGGCTCTGTCCCGCGTTACCAAGCCGACTGACCAGCTGCTCCAGTTCGTGGAGAATCACGTCTCGTATTCCAACGAGCACCCCGCCTTCGTGCGCGTTCTGTCGCACGAGACCGCGCCGGACGGCTCGGACGAGCGCCGGGAAGCGGTCGAGGTCAAGCGAAAGCAGTACGTCGATGTCCTGCGTGACATCCTCGATCGCGTGCGCCAGGAGTTCGAGGCACCAGTCTCCACCGCCTTCGCCGCCGACATGCTCTTCGCGATGATGAGCGGGCCGCGCCAGTGGGGAGTGTCCGACACGGAGCTCAATGTCGGGATCGCGTCCCGGCTCATCTATGATCTGTTCGTGCACGGCTTTACCGGAGGAACTCCGCCCTCAAGCCGGGCGTGATGGAGTTCATCGCGCACCGCGGAGTCCATGACGTCTTCACCGAGAACACGCTGGATGCCTTCCAGCGCGCGATCGATCTCGGATTCCACGGTGTCGAGCTGGACGTACATGTAACCGCGGACGGCATCTGTGTCGTCAATCACGACGAGTCCGTCGTGACGTCCCGGGTCGCGCTATCCATTCGAGGCACCTACTACGACACGCTGCACGCCGAGGCCCCGCTGCTGCCGCGGCTCGATGCGGTTCTCGAGCTGGTCTCCGGAAAGGCACATGCCTACGTCGAGATCAAGAACCGCGAGGTCGAGGTCGAGCTCGCCGAGGTTATCCGGCGCAGCTCCGCCGAGGCTTCGGTCCACTCGTTCGATCACGAAGTGATCTTGCGCATGAGGCAGTTGCTGCCGCAACTTCGCACCGGGATTCTTCAGACCAGCCGGCTCGTGGACAGCGCCCACGCTCTCCGGGCCGCCGGCGCGACGGATCTCTGGCAGTGGCACGAGTTCGTCGATCGCGCGCTGGTCGAGCAGGTAACGGCGGCCGGCGGAAGGGTGATTGTGTGGACTGCAAACACCCCTTCGGAATGGCGCGTATTCGATGATCTGGGAGTCGCCGCGATCTGCACTGATCTGCCGATCAGTCCAACGTTGGCATCAACTCGAAGCACTCACCCGCGAGGCTCATCTCTGGATGCGAATCACTAGTCTCTTCCTTCTCTGCGCTGCTGGAGTGGCATGCGCGCACAATCCGGCACCGACGCCAGCTGCATCGCCGTCGACCAGTGCGCCATCCAGTTCCGCAACAGCCGGCGCAACCGCGAGCGCCACATCGGGGCGCGACAGCGCCGGCAAGCCTGGTATTGGCGCACTGTCGCTTCCGAATGCGAATCCGTTCCCGAGCACGTACGTCCCGTTCCCGTCACACACGACGCTGATCCGGAACGCAACGATAATGACCGCCGCGGGGCCGACGATGCAGAACGCGTCGATCCTGCTTCGTGACGGCAAGATCGTCGCGGTCGGAACCTCGGTCACCGCACCCGCCGACGCTGTAGTGATCGACGGCACCGGCAAGTACGTGACGCCGGGAATCATCGACGTTCACTCCCACCTCGGAGTTTACGCCGCACCGGGCGGCGGTGGTCTCAATGACGGAAACGAGGCGACCAATCCGAACACGTCATACGTCTGGGCCGAGCACTCGGTATGGCCGCAGGATCCGCAGTTCCCGCGCATTCTGGCGGGCGGTGTCACGACGGTCCAGATCCTTCCCGGCTCGGCCAATCTCTTCGGCGGCCGCAGCGCAATTCTGAAGGTCGTACCATCGCGCACGGTCCAGGGGATGAAGTTTCCGGGGGCCAAGTACGGTGTGAAGATGGCGTGCGGCGAGAACCCCAAGCGTGTCTACGCTTCGCGCGGGCCGTCAACCCGTATGGGGAACGTCGCGGGCTATCGCACGGCGTACATCCAGGCCGCCGAATACCGCCGCAAGTGGGACGAATGGAACGCGAACCACAAGGGACCGCCGCCAGCGCGCGACCTCGGCCAGGAAACGCTCGCAGAAGTATTGCGCGGCGACATTCTTCCACAGATGCACTGCTACCGCGCGGACGAGATGGCGCAGATGCTGGACGTCGCGAAGGAATTCGGCTTCAAGATCCGCGCATTCCATCACGCGGTCGAAGCGTACAAGATCGCCGACCTGCTTCGTGAGAACGGAACGGGCGCCGCGATGTGGGCCGACTGGGGCGGTTTCAAGGAAGAGGCGATGGACGGCATTCGCGCCAACATCGCGCTGGTGGATGCGGCAGGTGCGAAGGCGATGATTCACTCCGACGATCCGTCCGGATCGCAGCGTCTCAATCAGGAAGTTGCAAAGGCGATGTACGCCGGCCGCGCCGCGGGGATCAACGTTACGGAAGACGAAGCAGTCAAGTGGATGACCATCAATCCCGCATGGGCGCTGGAGCTGGACGACAAGATCGGCTCACTCGAACCCGGCAAGGATGCCGATGTGGTGTTGTGGAGCGGAGATCCGTTCAGCGTTTACACGAAGGCCGAGAAGGTCTGGATCGACGGCGCTATGCTGTTCAACCGTGACGACCCAGCACAGAACTGGCGCACCGACTTCGACCTGGGCTACGTGAAGGGAGAAACCCGCTGATGAAAAAGCAACTTCTATTTGCCGCGTGCGTGACGTTCGTTACCGTCGCGGCGGCACATGCGCAGACAGTCGCGATCACTGGCGGAACTGTGTATCCGGTGAGTGGTCCGGCGATTCAGAATGGTACGGTACTGATGCGCGATGGCAAGATCGTCGCGGTGGGTGCTGATGTAGCTGTTCCCGCCGGCGCTCAACGCATCGACGCGACCGGCAAGATCGTTACGCCGGGATTCATCGATGCATCGACGACGCTTGGTCTGGTCGAGATTGGTGGTGAGCCGAGCACGCGCGATGCCAACGCCAAGGGGACGGACGCAATCGCAGCCTCGTTCCGTTCGTGGGACGGACTCAACTCAGAGTCTGTGAACTGGGCACCGGCGCGCAATGAAGGTGTCACCAGTGCTGTCGTGCTGCCGGGCGGCGGTCTGGTATCCGGAGGAGCCGCGATGGTCGATCTGGCTGACGGCACTGCGGCGCAGATGATCCGGCGGGCACCCGTCGCGATGATCGCACAGATCGACAATCCGCGCAGCGCGCAGGCTGGCGCCCGGGGCGAGCTGATCGGCAAACTTCGGAACCTCATCGAGGACGTGAAGTTCTACCAGGCTCACAGGGCGGACTACGACCGTTCCGCGACGCGCAGCCTCACGGCGCCGCGCGTGGATCTGGAAGCAATGATCCCGGTCGTGGAAGGCAAGCTCCCTCTGGCGATTCAGGCCGAGCGAGTTGACGACATTCAGGCCGCGCTCCGGCTCGCGAAGGAGTTCAACCTCAAGATCATCATCATGGGTGGCGCCGAAGCATGGCTCGCTGCCAATGACCTCGCGGCGGCGCACGTGCCGGTCGTTGCGGGCGCGATGAACAACATTCCGACCAGCTTCGAGACACTGAACCAGCGTCAGGAGAATCTTGGAATCCTGAGCAAGGCGGGCGTCACCACCGCGATCGTCGGCAACAACGGCGACGGCGACGAGGAGCTGTTCAACGTGCGCA
Organism: Gemmatimonadota bacterium; assembly: GCA_040388625.1. Classification (NCBI taxonomy): domain Bacteria; kingdom Pseudomonadati; phylum Gemmatimonadota; species Gemmatimonadota bacterium. Next base: position 681,647 of record JAZKBK010000001.1, read on the forward strand.
ACATCAAGTACGAAGCAGGTAACGCAGTTGCGTACGGCATGACGCACGACGCGGCGTTGCGCGCCGTGACGCTCGCGCCGGCCGAGATGTTCGGCGTGGCGGATCACGTCGGCTCGCTGCAGCCGGGGCGTGATGCGAACGTTGTGATCTGGAGCGGAGACCCGTTCGAGTTCTCGACACACGCGGAGCACGTGTACATCCACGGTCGCGACGTGATCGCGCCGAGCCGGCAGGACATGCTGACTCAGCGATACAAGACACTACCGCCGAAGTATTCGCAGCCGTGAGCCACACGACACGGTAAGTATTCGAGAAAGCCGCCTTCGATGCGAAGGCGGCTTTCTTCATGACCGGGACGGGAATCGATGCAGCAAAAGACTCTTCTGATCGCAGCGCTGTGCGTTGCTGCTCCCTGCAGCGCGCAACGCATTTCCAAGCCAATCTCACCGCCGTCAAAAGCCGCCGCTCCTGCCGGTGATGCGGCGACGCTCCGCATCGGAGCGCAACGATACCGCCGTTCCCACGAAGCGACGATCCTGCATGAGTTCTCGGATCTTCTCGCGCTGCCGAACGTTGCCTCCGACCATCTGAATATTCGCCGCAATGCAGACATGCTCGTAGCGATGCTCAGGAAGCGAGGAGTCGATGCCCGCACGCTCGAGCTGGAAGGCGCGTCGCCGGCTGTCTATGGCGTACTCACGGCGCCGGGCGCGACGCACACCGTCATTCTGTATGCGCACTACGACGGCCAACCTGTCACCGCGTCGCAATGGGCAACGCCGCCCTGGTCGCCGACGCTTCGCGACAAATCACTGGCCGAGGGTGGAAAGACGATCGCGTTTCCTGTGGACAATACGACGCGCGTCAGTGGCGAGGCGCGCATCTATGCGCGGTCATCCGGCGACGACAAGGCAAGCATCGTCGCGATGCTTACCGCCCTCGACGCGCTACATGCGAGCGGGCGCAAGCCGTCGGTAAATGTCAAATTTCTTTTCGAGGGCGAGGAGGAAGCCGGCTCCCCTCATCTGCTCGCGATCCTGCAGCGCTATCGCGAGCTGCTGACGGGCGACGTGCTTTTGCTGTGTGACGGGCCCGAGCATCAGAGCGGCAAGCAGCAGTTGCTCTTTGGTGTACGTGGCACGGCGAGCATGGAGCTCACCGTTTATGGTGCCACGGCTGCGCTGCACAGCGGACACTACGGCAACTGGGCGCCCAATCCTGGCGCAATGCTCGCGAATCTCATCGCCAGCATGCGTGATGACGACGGCCACATCAGGATCGCCGGCTTCTACGACGACGTTGCGCCTGTCTCGCGCGCGGAGCGGGCCGCGATCCGAGCCGTGCCGCCGATCGATTCAGCGTTGCGCCGCTCGCTCGGTCTCGTTCGAACGGAGGACAACAACGCTCCACTCGCCGAGCGACTCATGGCACCAGCGCTCAACGTGCGCGGCCTGAGCTACGGCAGCGTTGGCGAGCACGCAGCGAATGTGATCTCGACGGAAGCGCACGCGTCCTTCGATTTCCGCCTGGTTCCAGACGAGACGCCGGAGCGCGTGCGCGAGATCGTTGACGGGCACATCCGAAAGCAGGGTTACTTCGTTACCAGCGACAGCGTGACGATGGCAATGCGATTGGCTCATCCGCGAATCGCGCGCGTGGTATGGGCGGCCGGTGGCTATCCCGCGAATCGCACCGCGATGGATTCACCGGTCGCGCGGGCCGTCATCAACGTCGCCGCCGACAGCACCGGGAAGCCACCCGTGGTGTTGCCGACGATGGGTGCCAGTGCGCCGAGTTACGTGTTCGCACAGACTCTGCACGTACCGGTGATCATCGTGCCGATCGCCAATTACGACGACAACCAGCACGCCGCGAATGAGAATCTGCGCGTCCAGAACCTGTGGGACGGCATCGAGCTGTATACGGAGATAATGGGCCGGATTGGGACGGTGGCTTGGCGGTAGGATAACCGGTATTGCGGGGCCGCGGTTCGGCGGTCATCGCAGCGTATTTGCGCCGACGCTAATCAACGCGCCGATCCGGTACGCCCGCGTAGGGCGCGGATTCTTCCGCGCCTGGCCCAATTGCGTGGTATCGGACCGTGATATCAACCGGGTTCATAAAATTTCGTCATCCCGCCGAGGATCGTGGTCGTCGTCCCGCCGAAGGTTGGGATGACGACTTACAACGCGACGACGTTCAACAATATCAGCGTTCATCCAAACCGGCGTTCATCCGATTCCGATTGCGCCTAAACGGGCCAGGCGCGGAAGAATCCGCGCCCTACGCAAGACCACCAATTCGGCGCGTCCGAAAGCGTCGTCGGAAACGCGTACCGATCCGGCGCGTGGCTCGTGCCGTCGAAAACGCGAACCCCTGCGGCGCGTGGGTGAACGTCGTCATCGCGCACACCGTCAAAGACGAAAAAGGGCTCCCGCATGGGAGCCCTCTCGTTCCTGCAGCCTGACCTGGCTATCTGCGATTACGCAGTCGCCGTCTCGGTCTGCTGCTGAGGATAGACGCTGATCTTGTAGCGCGTCTTGCTCTTGTGCTCGAACTTCACGACGCCGTCGATGAGAGAGTAGATCGTGTAGTCGGAGCCGAGTCCGACGTTGCGGCCCGGGTGCCACTTGGTGCCGCACTGGCGGACGATGATGTTGCCCGCGACCACGCGCTCGCCACCGAACTTCTTGACGCCACGGTACTGCGCGTTGCTGTCGCGACCGTTGCGAGTGGATCCTACGCCCTTTTTATGTGCCATGTTTTTCTAAGCCTCAGGCGAGTGTGATGTCGCCGATCTTGATCTCGGTGAAGCCCTGACGATGTCCCTGCTTGCGCGCGTAGTTCTTGCGGCGCTTCTGCTTGAAGACGATGATCTTCTCGCCGCGGCCGTGCTTGACGATCTCGGCGGCGACTGACGCGCCCTTGAGGGCCGGCACGCCGACGTGAGTATTCTTGTCATCGCTACCGAGCAGCACGTCGGAGAACGTGACTTTTGCTCCGGCGTCGCCGACAAGCGTAGGGATTCTGTAGGTTTTGCCGGGCTCGACGCGAAACTGCTTGCCGCCGGTTCGGATGATAGCGTATGGCATGGAATCGAATTGGTTTTGGTGCAGCCTTTAAGTATAGCGGTCCTGAGTGCGAAACGGTAGGGCGCGGATTCATCCCGACCGGGGCCTTTCCATGCGGAGTCCGTCCCTACTCCGTCCCTACTCCGTCCCCACTCCGTCCCCACTCCGTCCCCACTCCGTCCCTCGTGGGCGGGCGCGGGGGCCCGCCCCTACGGTGCGCGCTTTTGGGGCGATTTGTTTGCGGGCGGCCTTACGCCAACGCGTACTGCTGCGTCACATCCCGGCCTTGCGACTTCACAACCAACTTGAACTCATCCGGTCTAAGTAACGGATCATCACGCATTTCCAGCGAGAACGACGCTGACTTCTGGAGCTTCTGGACCAGGTCCCGCTCCTGCTCCAGAACGTACATCGCGACCTCCGGATGCAGCTTCACCAGCAGGTTGTCGCGACGACCTTCCAGCACCATCCGGCGCACCGACCGCTCCATCCGTCGCACTATCGTCTCCGGCGTGAAGACTCGCCCGCTGCCGTGACACGTGGGACACGCTTCCGTCATGCTCTGATAGTGACTCTGCCGGACCCGCTGGCGAGTCATCTCGATCAGACCGAGATCGCTTACCGCAAATGCCTTGGTCCGCGCGCGGTCGCGCGAGAGATGGTTCCGGATCTCCTGAAGCACCTTGTCACGGTTCGACTTGCTCTCCATGTCGATGAAGTCCGTGACGATGATCCCGCCCACGTCGCGCAATCTCAACTGGCGCGCAACCTCGGCCGCCGCCTCCATGTTGGTTCGAAGAACCGTCTGCTCGGGATCCTTCTTGCCCGTGTAACGCCCCGAGTTCACGTCGATCGAGACCAGCGCTTCGGTCGGCTCGATGATCAGATATCCGCCCGAGGGGAGATCGCAGCGACGCTTGAAGATGTCCCGGATCTCCGATTCGATCTCGAACTTGTCGAAGAGAGGCGGCTCCTCGGCGTGCAGCTTCACGCGCGGGATCAGATCCGGCGCGATGTCCTCCAGATAATCCACGATCTCGTTGAAGACCTGCTTGGAGTCCACCGTCAGCGAATCGACCTTGGCGCTGAACAGGTCGCGCACGAGTCCGCGCGTCAGACCGGTTTCACGATGGATCACCGCCGGTGCGCGGACGAATCGCGTCTTCTTCTTGATCCGCTTCCACTGCGATATCAGCGACTCGAGCTCGCGCTTGAGCATGTCCGGTGTCACGTCCTCGCTAACCGTGCGCACGATCACGCCGCCGACCTTCTCGGGCAGAAAGCCGCGGACCATCTCCTTGAGCCGCTGGCGCTCCGCACCGGCACCGATCTTTCGGCTCACGCCGACCTTGGTGCCGCCGTCTGGGATGTACACCAGGAACCGGCCCGCCAACGAGATCTGCGCGGTGACGCGCGGACCCTTGGTCGAGATCGGCTCCTTGGTCACCTGAACCAGAATGTCCTGACCCCGCTTGAGCGTGTCCTGGATCGGCGGGACCTTGCCGCGGCGGCCATTGCCACCGTTACCATGACCATTGCCGCCGCCGTTGCCGTTGGCGGGCTCGGCGTCATCGTCGTCATGATCGTCAGGATCGGAGTCGTCATCCGAATCGTCCGCCTGGACGTCGGACGCGTGGAGGAAGGCACTCTTCTCCGTCCCGATATTGACGAAGGCTGCCTGAATGCCGGGAAGGACGGCTTCCACCTTCCCAACGTAGATGTCGCCGATCATTCGGCGGTTGTCTGGACGGTCGACCAACAGCTCTACGAGGCGGTCGTCCTCCAGAATCGCGATGCGCGTTTCCCGCGCAGCCGCGTTTATGAGGATTTCACGTTTCATTGTAGCCCACGCAGGCCCGGGATCGTGTTACAGGGTCCCTGCCTCGGCGCGGTCCAAAAGAGAAATAGACTGGGGCGCCGGAGTAGCCGGCGCCAACATCACTAAAGTTACTTCCGGAGGGTCCGGAACGCCAGCCAAATCATTGCCAGAACGTAAGTTAGGCCGGCTTTCCACTCCCCGTGCTTCATGTAGAGGGCCGAATCGAAGCGGTTCATGGAGTCCGCATCGCCACGCCACGGCGCCGGCCGCGGGAAGAACAGCGGCACATTGGTCGCATAACGAGCGTACGCGTCCGGGAAGCGTCCCTGGATGTTCGCTATCTCGCGCTGCATCGTTGGATAGTAGATGAGCAGGAAGAACACGACGACCGCGACAAGCAGGCTCCAGTGCGCAGCCACGGCAAAGCCCGCGGCGATCAGAAAGCTGCCGAAGTACAACGGATTTCGAGTGTGCGCGTACGGCCCGCTCGTCGCGAGCCTCTCATTCTTGTCGATGTGGCCGGAGGCCCACGCACGCACCAGAACACCCGTCAACGCGATCGCTCCGCCAAGCACGAGCGAGCCAACGGTCGGGCGCGCGAACAGCACGTACGCAATTCCCAGAACGAAGCCCAGCGGGATGCGAATCGTCTTTGCGACTTCCGAAAGCGTCACGCGGTGAGCCCGCGCAGTATGTGGCGGCCGATCACGAGGCGCTGAATCTCCGACGTCCCCTCCCCGATCTCGCAGATCTTGGCGTCGCGCATCATTCGCTCGACCGGGTAGTCCTTCGTGTAGCCGTAGCCACCGTGGATCTGGACGGCCTTCGTGGTCGCACGCATCGCCAGCTCCGAGCAGAACAGCTTGGCCATCGCTGCTTCCTTGCCGAATGGCTTGCCGTGCTGCGACAGCCACGCCGCGTGGAATACGAGATGCCGCCCCGCCTCGATCTCTGTCGCCATGTCGGATAGCTGAAACTGCACGCCCTGGAAATCCGCGATTGGCTTCCCGAACTGCTTTCGTTCCGACGCGTATCTCAGCGCCTGCTCGTACGCACCCTCGGCGATCCCGAGCGACAGAGCGCCGATGCCGATACGACCCGAATCCAGCGTCTGCATGAAGTTCGTGAAGCCCTCACCCTCGTTGCCGAGGCGATTCTCCTCTGGAACCTCGACATCTTCGAATATCAGCTCGCGCGTGTCGGAGGAGCGCCAGCCGAGCTTGTCTTCCTTCTTGCCGGCGCGGAATCCCTTCATGGCTGGAAGCGACTCGTCGTGCCCTATTCCGATCTGCTTCGCTGTCTCGAGGTCGGTAGTCGGCTTGGTGAGAATGAACGAGCTGATTCCTTTGGTTCCGCGGCTCGGGTCCGTCACCGCGGTGACGACGAATATCTCGCCGACTCCGCCGTGCGTGATGAAGATCTTGGAACCGTTGATTATGTAGCGGTCCCCGCGCTTCTCCGCGCGTGTGCGCGTTCCGCCGGCGTCGCTTCCAGCCGAAGGTTCCGTGAGACCGAACCCGCCGAGCACCTTGCCGGACGCAAGCAGTGGGACGTAGCGCTTGCGTTGCGCATCGTTGCCGAACTTGACGATGGGCGACGTGCCGAGGGTCGTGTGGGCGGAGATCGTTATCGCGTGCGACGCATCGACTTTTGCCATCTCATGGATGGCGATGATGTAGGACGTGAGATCGAGACCGGCGCCGCCCAGTTCTTCCGGCCAGGGTACGCCGAGCAGCCCGAGCTCACCCATTCCCTTGACGTTGTCCCAGAGAAACTTTCCTTCCGCGTCGAGCTTCGCTGCAACCGGTGCGACGTGATCCCGCGCGAATCCGCGGACAGTGTCGCGCACTGCAAAATGTTGTTCGGAGAAGTAGAAGGAATCGTCCATTATCGGGTATCGTGTTATCCCTGATCGTCGGCCAGCGCAGCCATGAACCGCGCACCGAACCGCTCAGTCTTGACCGGTCCGATTCCGCGCAGTTCGCCGAACGCCGAGAGAGTGCGCGGACGGTGCACCGCGATCTGCCGGAGCGTCTTGTCGTCGAAGACAATATAGGCAGGGACCTCTTCTTCCCGCGCAATTTCGCGCCTGAGGGCACGGAGCCGATCGAACAGCTCCCGCGCCGGTGCCGGCAGGTCGTCAGCGGCATCCGGCGCTTCGCGGACGCGGCCGCGAGCCGGTTTTGGAACTGGACCGCCGCGGGCGCGGCCGGACGATCGGCTCCGGGCGGGCGATTCGTCCCTGGCTGGGCGCGGTGCCGCGGTCCCCTGACAATTGTCGCATCCCGAGCAGCTGTTGCCCGCCGCAGGATCGCCGAAATATCGAAGGACGAAGGCGCGCCGACAGCTCTTTGCGTATGCGTAGCGCTGAACGGCTTCCAGCTTCTCCAGCTCGGCCTCACGCCGCTGGTCCAGCGACTTCCAATCGACATTGAAGCTGTCCAGATCGCGGGAAGGTGCGACGAGCGTGATGCCGCCGCCGATCCTCTGCACGGTGACGAACTGACGGCTCTCGAGTAATTCCAGCGTGTCCTGGATTTCCATGGGCGCCCCGAGTCCGGACGGCAGCGATGCGATGTCGACAATCGCGCCGTCGTTCAGATCGTTGCCGGCGGCGCGCCAGAGAGCGCGAAGGACGCCAAGCGCGATGCCGTCGTCGGGATTGGACAGCTCTCGCTTGATGCGCGCGGGAGTGGCAAGCAGTCTCACGCGCACGAGCGATGCAGACTCCTGTGCCTTGACCGTCGCGCCCGCCTGTTCGAGCACCCGCAGCGCACTCTCGATGTCGCGGGCGTTGACCTTGCCGGGGACTGCGCTCGCCAGCTCTTCCGGCGACTCCGATATGGTTGCGGACCGGCTGGCGAGGCGCTGCAGCGTCGCGTAGACTCGCGTCACAAGCTCGCGCTCGGGATACGCGCCCTTGATGAAATACTCGTGAGTGAACCGATCCTGAAACGCGTGCAGCAGGATCGCCTCGGAGGGGAGGCCGTCACGCCCCGCGCGCCCCGCTTCCTGATAGTACGCCTCGAGCGTCCCGGGCATCGAATGATGAACGACAGCGCGGACGTTGGCCTTGTCGATGCCCATACCGAACGCGTTGGTCGCGACGATGACTCGCACGCGCTCGGTCATGAAATCCTCCTGAACTTCATGCCGGTGGACGTCGTCCAGGCCGGCGTGATATGCCGCGGCGGAAATCCCTTCGCGCTGCAACATCGACGCGATGCGCTCCACCGACTTGCGAGTCGCGGCGTACACGACGGTAAGCCCGGGTCGGTCGCTCAACACCTGAACCAGCAGTGCGTCCTTGCCGGCATCGTTGCGCGCAGGAACCACTGAATAGCTGAGATTGGTGCGATCGAATCCCGTGATCACGACCCTTGGATCGCGCAGTGCGAGCTGCCGCGCGATGTCACGCCTTACCGTTGGAGTTGCAGTGGCGGTCAGTGCGATGGTCGGCGGATCACCTAGCGCCTCACGCACGGCGCGCATCCGGAGATAACTCGGCCTGAAGTCATGACCCCACTGGCTGATGCAGTGAGCCTCGTCGATCGCAAGCAACGACACTCCGGCGCGACGCAGTTGCTCGGCCGTGCTGCCGGCATCGAAGCGCTCGGGCGCCATGTACAGCATCTTGAGCTCGCCGCGCGCGACGCGGGCCATGCGGTCGGAAACCTGGCCGTTGGTGAGCGTGCTGTTCACGAAAGCGGCGGCGATCCCCTTCGCCTCCAGGGCGTCGACCTGATCCTTCATCAACGAGATCAGCGGCGACACGACTACCGTGAGACCGGGGAGGAGCAACGCAGGCACCTGATAGCACAGCGATTTGCCGCCGCCGGTCGGCAGAATCACGAGCGTGTCGCGCCCCAGCAGCACAGACTCGACAGCGATCTCCTGGCCCGCCCGAAATGCGGGATATCCGAAGGCCTTGCTGAGCGTAGCGCGCGCGTCATCCAGAGTCGGGGCTGTCATGTCCGAATGATTCAGTGGATGCGCCCCGGCAGTCGAATCGATCCTGCTCTTCCCGCAGCAATGCTATCCAGCGGCGTATCCAGTGGAGCGCCCATCGATGTCGCGCCGATCAGACTGCTCGCGCAAAATGACCGCGCGTGAACGCTGAGCCGACGACCGATCGGACCGAGCTTCCCTGCACCACTTCACCGGATGCGAGCGAATCGATCAGCTGGCGGTAGCCGGCAACGACCTCGGTGACAGGATCGCCGGGCACGTTGAATACCGCGCTGAACGAGCGGACACCCAGGCTCCACAGTCGCGGTATGTATTCCGAGCCTTCGATGGGGCGCGAGTGCAACAGCCGATTGCGACATGCGCTGTCGGTTGCGACCGCGAATGTGTAGCCAGCCGGATCCGTCAGCGATACGTTGCTGTGTTTCTGCACGCAGAGATCGCGACACGTCGTCGGCTCCCGATCGAAAGCCGCGGACAGTACACAGTGCTCGATCGTCATTCCTTCCGGCCGGCCATACACAAGAACGTCGAACCCGCTTCCGCCCCACGGCGCCACGAGCTCGCCAAGCTCATCCACAGTCAACTCGATCGATGGAACGATCTGCCGAACGCCGCTCGCGAAAAGGTACGCCGCAGTATGCTGGTTGAAACAGTTCACCGCATAGTCTGCAACCACGTCGCGGCCCTGCCGAGCGAGCTCGACAACAAGTCCAACGTGACCCGAAACGATGGGCAGATCGAGAGCGAGCCACTTGTCCACGACTGCGCGATCTTCCGGACGGACGATGCTCGGTGTGCGAATGCGCAGCGTGACGCCAACTCCTGAAAGTTCAGTAGTTAACGCACGGACGCGTGACACGGGCGGCGTCGGGTGGCGCAGGAACGGATCGAGCACGATCTCCGTGGCGCCAGCGGCAGCTGCAGTGCGCGCGTCGGCGAGATCGTACACGTGCGCCGACAGCGTTGGCCTGTCGCTCGCCGAGGTCCGGTTCACCGTCACTTCCGTAATCGCCCTCGAGATCCGTTCGGCGCGCTCACCGAGCCGTTCTGCGTTGCCCCACTCGACCCGTTGCTCCAGATCGGCGATGGCGCTCTGACGCATGTGATTCAGAACGCTTACGGGAATGAACTGACCCGCCGCAAGCCCGTTCGTGTCCACGTCGCGCAGCGCGAAGGCGGTCTCGCCAAGCCGGCCCAGCTGTTCACGCAGCTGTGTGACGTCGAGCGCGCGCTTCGACGCCGCCGCGAGTGCGATGTCACTGCGTACGACGACGTCGCCGACGTCCGACCTGAACACGAGCTTGAGCGGTGATCCCACGCTCCCGAACGCGGCGACGTCGACGGGACGCTTGCGAGCGGGTGCCAGCTCGACCGAATCGAAGCTCGCCCGCGCACGAGCGAGAAGCGTGGCGTCGGAGCTGCGAACCACGACCGCGCCAACCTGCGGATGCGCACGCAACGTCAGCGCCTGACGCAGTGTTCCCTTCACCTCGCCAAGAGTGCGCACCGAGGTAACAGTCGCTCCGATGGTCTCGACTCCGCGGCCACCCTCGAACGCGATTCCATCGCCTGCTTCGATTCGCGCCGAAACTTCTACGACTACTTCACGCGCACCGACTCCCACAACGGTGCCCAACTCCACACCACGATTGTCCGGTTGGTCACGCGTGACGTACTCGCGACCAGCACGGCCACGGTACATTCCGGGTGTGAAGCCGCGGCTGAAGATCTGAACCAGATCCTGCACTTCCTCGACAGCCGGCGGCGTCGTATCGCCTTCACCAACGCGGGTGAGAAAATCGCGATATCCACGTGTCACGGTTGCGACGTACTCTGGTCGCTTCTTGCGTCCTTCGATCTTGAGACAACGCACACCGGCATCTGCGATGTCGGCCAGCGAGTCGTACGCGCCAAGGTCCTTCGCCGAAATCAGGAAGCCGGTGTCGAGCGTCTCGCCCGTCGTGGAATCCGTGAGCGTGTAGTCCTTGCGGCACGACTGCGCGCATGATCCGCGATTGGCACTGCGCTCCGAGATCATCCCGGACATGTAGCACTGGCCGCTGTACGAGATGCAGAGCGCACCGTGTATGAACGATTCGAGGCCGAGTTGCGGCACGGCGGAGTGAATCGCGCGAATGTCCTCGATCGAATTCTCGCGCGCCAGCACTACGCGATCGATTCCCAGCTCCAGCATCAATCGCGCGCCGGATTCGTCGTGCACGGTCATCTGCGTCGAGCCGTGTATCTCGAACCCTGGATACACCTTGTCGATCAGCCTGACGAGCCCGATATCCTGAACGATCGCCGCGTCGATCCCACGATCGATAGCCTGTCCCAGGAAATCGAGCGCATCAGTGAGCTCGGCGGGCTTCACGAGCGTGTTGAGCGTGAGGTAGATCCGCGTCCCCCGGGAGTGCGCCAGCGCACATGCAGCCTCGAGCTCGTCCAGCGTCAGCTGGGCTCCCTCGTCCCGGGCGTTGAACTTCTCGGCGCCCAGGTACACGGAGTCGGCGCCGTTCGCGACGGCGGCCCGAACGGCGTCCAGAGAGCCGGCAGGTGAGAGAAGTTCGGGAATGTTTCGGGTGGTCTTCACCCTCGCAATCTAATTACGCTCTCGGACGTGCGAAACGGAGCAGAAACGCACCCAGAAGGCACGCGATCGCGGCAAGGCGATACGCGGTCACGCCAGACCTGATCGAGAACGCGAACAGCACGATCGCGCAAATCGCCAATCCGATCTTGAACGAGTCGATGCGTCTCATGCTTTGTTCGTGAACCGTAGAACGCCGCTGCGGAAGTCTTCGGTGCTTCGGGCGGCGACGTTCGTACGCGCGCCAGCTAGCACGCCTTCGCGGAAATCCAGGCCGTCGAGCTGATAGAACAGTGTCTTGGTGAGCGCCTGCGCGCTCACGGACGATTCGGCGATCTCGCGCGCGATTAGCTCCGCAGCTTCTGCAAAATCGTCGCCCCCACCGCCGATCACGCGACTCACGAGACCCATGTCGAGCGCTTCGGCGGCGGTAATGCGTCGCCCGCTCGCGACCAGGTCATAGGCGCGCTTCTCGCCAACCGAGCGCCGGAGCATCGTCATCACCATCGCAGGGACGAAGCCGACGAGAACTTCCGGGTAGCCAAACTGCGCGTCTTCGTGCGCGATCACGATGTCGGCGGCGGTCGCAAGCCCTGCACCGCCCGCAAGCGCACGACCACGCACGGCCGCGATCACGGGCTTGGGCATCTCCCGCATCGCGATGAATACGCGTCCGAGCGCCTCCGCGTCGGCATAGTGTTCTTCGGCAGTTGCGCCGAGCATGCCCGCGAGCTCCTTGAGATCGGCGCCAGCGCAGAAGTCGGCGCCGTCGGCGGAAAGCAGCACCGCATGAGTGCCGGTGTGCTGTGCGCACGACGTGAAGGCCTGCAACAGCTCGTGCGTCGTCTCGTGATCGAGCGCGTTGCGCTTCTCCGGCCGCGCTAGCGTGATGCGCGCGAGTACGCCGTCGGACTCGACGCGAATGCGGTTCATGCTGACGGCAGACCCAGCGCGCGCGCCTCGGCGTCCGGTACGTCGAGCATCATGCGCAGCAGCGCCGTCGAGTACACCTTTCCCTGCGCGTCAGTCTTGAGCGACAGCGTTCCACCGCCCCCAAGGGCGCCGTGCAATAGGAAGTTGAGAGCGTTCAAGTTCGGCAGCTCGAAGCGATCGACCTCGCCCTCGATCATCCCGGCGAAGTGTTGCGTGACGCGCGCCTGCGTCAACTCGCGGGCGATGAGCGGAAACCACTCAGGCCGATTGGCGATGACGCCAACGTTCGCGGTATCGCCCTTGTCACCGGATCGCGCGTGCGCGATGTCGAGCAATCGTACTTTCATCAGACGATCTCCACATGAGTCTGCACGACTGTCTTGTCTATCAGTGCCGGCCAGTAGGCAACGATCTCTTCCACTTTCGGGCGTCCGCCAGCGAAACCGGTGACGCCGGGCGGTCCGTTCAGCACGAGCGGTGCAATCTCGCGCGTGAAGCGCTCGACGGTTGCGCGATCATCCGACCGCACACCGACACGCAGTTGAATTTCTGGCGCATTCCTCCCCGCGTCACCAGCGAGTGGGCCATGCGTGGCGGATGCACCGACGAACTCTGTGAGAATCTCATCGAAGCGCAGGCCCAGGCGCTCCAGTCGCTCGCGGAGGATACGATCGGCGAGCTGCGCCTTTTCAAGCGCGTCAGGCCACGAATACACGAGCGTGCCCACGGCCTTGTACCCGGATTTATATGCGATCGATACCTTGAGCTTGTCAGTCGGTGCGTAGCCCTTGATTCCGAATACTCGAACGCGATCCGGTCCGGCGTCTTCGATGCGGATCGTGGAGAAATCGGCAATCACGTCCGGCGTGATGTAACCGTGAGGATCGCCCATCTCATAAACGAGCTGCTCGGATACCGTCTGCACCGACACACGTCCGCCGGTGTTCGGATGCTTGGTGACGACAAAGCTCCCGTCCTCGTACGCGTCGGCGATCGGGTAGCCGACGTTGGCGAGATCGGGAATGTTGCGCCAGTCATACTGGCAGTTGCCGCCGGAGCTCTGCGCGCCGCACTCCAGTATGTGCCCGGCGACGATCCCGGCAGCAAGCCGGTCGTAATCCGTGTCCTTCCAGCCGTACTCGAACCGGATGGGCGCCATTGTGAGAGCGGTATCGGTGGAGCGGCCCGTAATGACGACCTGCGCCTTGCGCGACAGAGCCTCGACGATCGGTTTGGAGCCGATATACGCATTGGCTGACAGGACGCGATCGCGCACCGTCTCGAGCGGCTCGCCGGTTTCCATGTGCGCCAGAGCATGTCCCTGCTCCACCAGCTCGTTAAGCCGCGGCAGCAGATCGTCGCCGGTCACCACGCCAATGCGCAGCGACTTGCCCCGCTTCTTCGCCACGCCCTGAATGGCCGTCGCGCACGCGGGCGGATTCACACCGCCTGCATTCGCGATGACACGCACTCCGCGCTCGGTCACCGCCTCGAGCACGGAATCCATCGCGCCAACGAAATCGCGCGCGTAACCCATCGTCGGATCACGCTCCTTCTGCTTCTGCAGAATCGACATCGTGACCTCGGCGAGGTAGTCGAGCATCAGATAGTCGACCGGTCCGTTCTCCACCTGCTGGCGAGGTGCGTCGAGCGAGTCGCCCCAGAATCCCTGTCCGCTTGCGACGCGGACTACGCGTTCAGTCATTTTATAATCAGGCTATGTGCGTTGGAAGAACGAATGGCCCAAGGTGCGGACCGGGATTGTTGAGCGATGCCGTAAGCGCCGTAATGATCGCAGAGCGCGTGTCTTCAGGGTGAATTATCGCATCCACGTAACCGCGGGCGGCGGCGTACCGCGCATCGAGCTGATGCTCGTAATCCGCGCGCATCTCGTCCACGACGGCAGAGACTTCATCCTTCAAATCGCCGCCTGCCTTGCGGGCCGCGTCGATCGCGGGGCCGTGCACCGCCTGGATCGCGGCCTCGCCCTCCATCACGCCCATGCGCCCCGTGGGCCACGTGAAGACGAAGTCCGGATCGAAACCCTGAGCCGCCATCGCGTAGTACCCCGCGCCCGACGCATGATTTACCGTGAGCACGATCTTCGCCACGCGAGTCGTCGCCATGGCTTCGACGAGTCGCGCGCCAGCACGAATGATTCCTTCGTGCTCGGCTTCCGGCCCAACCATGAAGCCGGACACGTCCTGCACGAACAGAATCGGGATGCGCTGTCTATCACAACGGTCGATGAAGTACGCCATCTTCTCGGCGGATTCCGCGTAGATGATTCCGCCGAACCGCGGCTTCTCGCCGGGACGTCCCTTCACCAGTCCGCGCTGGTTGGCAATGACAGCGATCGGAATACCCCCGATGCGCGCGTCACCGCAGATCACTTCCTTGGCCAGCTCGCCCTGAAATTCATCCAGCGCGCCGTCATCGACGATGAGCCTGAGCAGCGCATGCATGTCATAAGACATGCGATGGTCGCTCGGCAGCAGGTCCGCGATAGCCGGATCTGTGGTCACACGCTCGACCGGCGCCGGCACTGCGGGACGCGGCAGACGCGAGATCAGCTCGCGGATCTTGGCGATGCACGACGCGTCGTCATCCACCGCGTAGTGCGCGACACCGCTCACCTGCGTGTGTGTCTCGGCGCCGCCAAGCGTCTCACTGTCGATTACCTGACCCGTAGCACCCTTTACCAGATTGGGACCGCCGAGCCCCATGAAGGATGTTCCCTTCACCATGAGAATGACATCGGACAAGGCGGGGAGATACGCGCCGCCCGCGATGCACTGGCCCATTACCGCGGCGATTTGCGGGATACGCAGGTAACGTCGCATCACCGAGTTGTAATAGAAGATGCGACTCGCGCCGAACTGCCCCGGGAATACTCCGCCCTGATACGGCAGATTCACTCCTGCAGAGTCGACCAGATACACGATCGGGATCGTGCACCGCATCGCTATTTCCTGCGCGCGCAGAATCTTCCTGATCGTCTCGGGCCACCATGAGCCCGCCTTCACGGTCGGGTCGTTCGCAACTACCACGACCTCCCGGCCGTCAACTACTGACAGGCCGGTTACAACGCCGGCCGACGGCGCCTGGCCATCGTACTGATCGTACGCGACGAGCAGGCCGATCTCTAGAAAGCTGCTGCCCGGGTCGCACAACAACGCGACCCTTTCGCGTGCCGACAGCTTGCCCTGCGCGTGGAGCTTCTCGATCTTCTTTGCGCCGCCGCCCTGCTCGAGCCTGTTCTCGAGTTCCCGAAGGTCGGCGTCAAGCGACTGCAGTCGCGACGTCACGCTGTCTGGCTTTCGCGCGCCTCGAACCAGTCGTGGATGTAATCCACGAGCTCGCTGGTGGGCGTGCCAGGTCCGAACAGCCGCCCCGTGCCGCGAGCCTCGAGCGCATCCATGTCCTCGCGCGGAATGATCCCGCCGCCGGTCACGAGTATGTCGTCACGTCCGTCAGCGCGCAGCAGATCGAGTACGCGCGGTATGAGCGTCATGTGCGCGCCGCTCAGAATGGAAAGCCCGACGACGTCGACGTCCTCCTGGATCGCAGCGGTCGCGATCATCTCGGGAGTCTGATGCAGGCCGGTGTAGATGACCTCCATCCCTGCGTCGCGCAGTGCGGCCGCAACTACTTTGGCGCCACGGTCGTGGCCGTCCAGTCCCGGTTTGGCGACTAGCACTCGGATAGGGCGCATCTGTTTCTATTGCAAGGGTTAGAAGAACACGGGCTCGCGATACGCACCAAATACTTCTTCCATGGCGGCGCGTATCTCGTACAGCGTGCAGTAGGCACGAGCGCAGTCGAGAATGAACGGCATCAGATTGGTATCCGTGCGCGACGCCTCGCGCAGCGCAGTGAGACGCGATTCGACCAGTGCGTTGTCACGCGACGCGCGCATCGCGGCCATGCGCGCACGCTGCTCGCGCTCGGCGGCCTCGCTCACCTTGAGCAATGGAATCGTGAGCTCGCCCTCTTCGGTGACGAACTCGTTCACACCGACGATCGTGCGGCGATGCTGCTCGATCTCCCACTGCTGCCGTGAAGACGACTCCGCGATCTTGCGCTGCAACCAGCCGGTCTCTAGGCCGTGCACCACACCGCCAACTTCGGCGATCTGCTCGAACAACGCCTCGGCTTCCTGTTCCAGCTTGTCGGTCAGCGCTTCCACATAATAGGAACCACCCAGCGGGTCGGCGACATTCGGAACGCCGGTCTCGTACGCGAGCACCTGCTGAGTGCGAAGCGCGACCTGGACCGCCTGCTCGGTAGGCAGAGCGAGTGTCTCGTCCATCGAATTCGTGTGCAGCGATTGCGTGCCGCCCAGCACCGCAGCCATGGCCTGATATGCGACGCGCACGACGTTGTTCATCGGCTGCTGCGCAGTGAGCGTGACGCCCGCGGTCTGCGAGTGAAAGCGCATGATGAGCGAGCGCGGATCCTTTGCGCCAAAGCGCTCCTTGAGATGCCGCGCCCAGATGCGTCGCGCTGCACGCAGCTTGGCGATCTCCTCGAAGAAATCGTTGTGTATGTCCCAGAAGAACGACAGGCGCGGCGCGAAGTCGTCCACGTCCAGTCCGCGCGCGAGACCCCGCTCGACGTACGTGAAACCATCGGCGAGCGTGAACGCGAGCTCCTGCGCCGCTGTTGCGCCAGCTTCGCGAATGTGATAGCCGGAGATCGATATCGTGTTCCAGAGCGGAACGTGCTCAGCGGACCACGCGAAGTTATCGACGATGAGACGCAGCGCGGGCTCGATGGGGTAAACCCACGCGTGCTGCGCCATGTACTCCTTGAGGATGTCGTTCTGGATCGTTCCGCGCAGTTCCTTGATGTCCACGCCCTGCTTCTCGGCAGCGGCAACGTAGAACGCGAAAAGAATCACCGCGGGACCATTGATGGTCATCGACGTCGAAACCTTGTCGAGCGGAATCCCCTCGAAAAGCGTTTCCATGTCGGCGAGACTGGATATCGCGACGCCGCACTTGCCGACCTCGCCCTCCGAACGCGGGTGATCGGAGTCGTAACCCATCAACGTCGGAAAATCGAACGCGACGGAGAGACCGGTCTGACCATGCGACAGGAGGTACTTGTAACGCGCGTTGGTCTCGGGCGCCGTGCCGAAGCCGGCAAATTGCCGCATCGTCCACAGCTTGCCACGATATCCGGTCGCGTGTATGCCGCGTGTAAAGGGATATTCGCCAGGCAGCTCCAGTGCCGATCCGTCGCCCGCGATGTCGAGCGCCGTGTAAACGGGATCGACGACGTCGCCGGAATTCGCGAATAGCGCATTGCGTTTTTTCGCGGCGTCGAATCGCGCGCGCCACTGCGCGACTTCCTCACGCAGTCTGTCCAGCTCCAGCATCTCAGCCGTCGTCATGCATCGACTCCAGTCAACAAGGGACCGCTCCGTCTCAGCAACTCGTCCGCAACGCTGAACGGCGTTGCCGCTCCGGATTCCAGCAGATCGAGCTGCGCGTCAAGCCATACGTTGGTCTCCGGGTCGTCCCAGAGCCTGTTGCGCACCCGCTCGGCTACCACTTCAGCGACCTGATTCCGAAGCCGTATGCGCCGGCGCCCCTTGAGAGCGCCTGACATCTCAAGATAACGAAAGTGACGCGCCACGGCGGCCAGCAGCAGGTCGATACCCTCACCCCTGGATGCGATGGTACCCAGCACGGGCGGCGTCCAGCGCTCGGGATCTTCCGCCCTGGCAGCCTCGCGCGCTATGCGGATCGGGTTGAAAGTCTTGAGCTGAACACCATGATGTGCGGGAACGCCACCGGCCGATCCACGTCGCAAGCCGAGCATCAGCTCGATGTCGTTGCGCAACCGATCGGCGCCTGGACGGTCACCCTTGTTGACGACGAAGATGTCGGCGATCTCCATCACGCCGGCCTTAAGCGTCTGGATCGAATCGCCCGATTCGGGAACGAGAACGACGACCGTCGTATCGGCAGTGCGTGCGATGTCGAGCTCGGTCTGCCCCACCCCCACCGTCTCGATGATGATTCTGTCGAAGCCGAACGCGTCGAGCACATCCGCAACCTCCGCTGTGCGCGCGGAAAGCCCGCCGAGCGATCCGCGCGTCGCCATCGATCGGATGTACACACCCGGATCGAGCGCTACCGACTCCATCCGCACGCGGTCGCCGAGCAGCGCGCCACCCGTGAACGGTGAAGTTGGATCGACGGCAATCACACCAACGGTGTGTCCTTCCTGCCGCAGCGACTGCACGATCAGATTCGTAACCGTACTCTTGCCCGCGCCCGGCGGTCCCGTGATTCCCAGACGCTGCGCGCGGCCGATGTGCGGGTGCAGTCGCGTCATCAGTTCGTCATAACCGGCGCGATGATTCTCGACGATGCTCACCGCACGCGCCAGAGCCGCCGACTTCCCGGCCTCGAAATCCGCGACGAGCGCCTCAAGCGATTGAGGCAAGGATCTCCTCCTGTCGGCGCCACATGTCGCCGGTGGTGCGATGAGACCCTTCCGCATGTGTGTATCCAAGCACATGCAACGTGCCGTGTACAATGATCCGGGCCAGCTCCTCGCGAATACCAACGCCATTCTCTATCGCGTTGCGGCGCGCCACGTCCGGCGCAATGTAGATGTCACCGAGTATCGCGCGGCGCGATGAACGCGTCCGTCCGCCGTCCAGCTCGAAGGTGATGACATCGGTCGCACCGGAGTGGCCCAGGAATTCTCTATTCATTCGCGCTATCGTCGCGTTCCGGACGAACGCAACGGATATCAGCGCCTCGCGCACTCGTTCCCGACGGCACACCGCGCGCACGATCTCGCGCACCCGCTGTTCGGACAGCGCGATTCGAACCCCGTCGCGCGATACGTCGACGGCTACGCTCACGCGCTCGCGCGCGAATCGCGTTTCGGCGCGATGGCCATCGGTCGCACCGGCGACGGATACTCGATCCGGCCGTGGAACATGCCGGTGAGGATACGCACGAACTGCTCGCGCACTATGCTGAGCTCGCGCAGAGTGATTGGCGCGTCAGCGAGCTGCCCCTCCTCCATCCGCTGTGCGATCGTCGCTTCGACCATCGTACGTATCGCCGCAGGCGTCGGATCGGCCAGCGCTCGCACCTTCGCCTCGGCGGCATCTGCAAGCATGCAGATTGCGGTTTCCGCGCTCTGCGGAATGGGACCCGGATAGGAATATTCGCTCGCGTTCACCGAGTCGTCGCGCTCGCGCGCCTTGGCCAGGAAGTACGCGATCGGAAGGGTTCCGTGGTGCTCGGCGATGAACGCGCGGATGGGACGCGGAACACCGTTCTCCTTGGCCAGCTCGATGCCGTCCCGAACGTGCGAGCGTATGATCGCCGCGCTCGTAGCCGGCTTGAGCTTGTCGTGCGGGTTGCGTCCGCGCGGCTGGTTCTCCACGAAGTGCTGCGGCTTGCGAAGCTTGCCCACGTCGTGATAGTACGATCCAACGCGGCCGAGCAGACCATCCGCACCGATGGCGTTGCACGCGGCCTCGGTGAGATTCGCCATCGCGATCGTGTGAGCGTAAGTGCCAGGCGCTTCCAGACTCAGGCGGCGCATGAGCGGCATGTTGAGGTCCGCCCATGCAAGCCAGCGAATGTGATCCGGAATCCGGCGCCACTGCCTGGCGCGATACACGAGCAACGCACCGACGGCGACAAATAAGGCGGTGATCAACTCCCCCACGCGACCCGGAACGAGGATCACGACCGCTATGGCGAGGGCGAAGGTCACGCGCGGGTCGAGCAGTATTCGCGCCGTAACAGCCGCTATCTCGAGTATTACGTCGAGTCGTGGCGCGAAGGATGTTCGCGCAACTGCATCGTCGCGCTTGTTGCGATCTGGAGGGTCCGCTTCGTCCGCGGCATCACGCTCCGAGAGCCGTCGCCACAGATTCATCGCGTCACCCCGTCGTATCCTCTGCGTACGCCTTGATGATGTCACGCACCAGTCTGTGTCGCACAACGTCGGCGTCGGTGAAGTAGAAGAACGATATGCCCTCGATTCCGGCAAGCACCCGCTCCACCTGCACCAGTCCCGAATCTTCACGACGCGGAAGGTCGATCTGCGTCTTGTCGCCGGTTATGACGACGCGTGAATTGACGCCCAGTCGAGTCAGAAACATCTTCATCTGCGCCGCCGTCGCGTTCTGCGCCTCGTCGAGGATGACGAAGGCATCGGCGAGCGTGCGGCCGCGCATGTATGCAAGCGGTGCAATCTCGATCGTGCGCGTTTCGAGCGCCTTCTGCACGCGCTCCGCCGGCATCATGTCTTCCAGCGCGTCGTACAGCGGACGCAGGTACGGATCGACCTTGGCCTGCATGTCACCCGGCAGGAAGCCGAGACTCTCGCCAGCCTCGACGGCGGGACGCGCAAGCACTATGCGACGCACGCGCTTGCGCGAGAGCGCGTCGACCGCCGCAGCCACAGCGAGATACGTCTTTCCCGTTCCCGCCGGACCGATCCCGATCACAATGTCGTTGTCGCTGATCTGCTTGAGATATTCCGCCTGGCCCGCGGTCTTTGGCTGAATGACCTTCCGGATTCCCGGCAGCACGATCCGCTCGTCCGATGCGGAGCCATCCGGGCGCACGCCATCCAGGCTCATCCGCAGGACGTCGTCCGCGGTCAGCGGAAGCTGGCGCTTCGCCTGGTCGATCATGCGCTGCGCCACTGGCTGCGCGCGGTCAACCTCCTCGCGCGCACCCGTCAGTGTCATGGTATCGCCACGAAGAGCTACACGCGCTCCCGTCTGGCGCATGAGCTCGGTGAGATTCTCGTCGTTCACTCCCGCGAGAGTGAGCATGTCGGCGCCTTCCGTCGAGATCCTGAGCGCCGTGTTGTCGTCTGAAACGGTCAAGCGTGAGCGGGTTTGAGATGTAGAGCAGCGAGCTCGTCGGCCGGTATTACGGTCGGCGCTCCCTCGAACAATGCGCGCGCCGCAGTCGTTTTGGGAAATGCAATGACATCACGCAAGCTGGGGGCCCCGGCGAGCAGCATCGCAATCCTGTCGAAGCCTAATGCAATTCCGCCGTGCGGCGGGGCGCCAGCGGAGAGCGCCTCCAGCAGAAAGCCGAAGCGCTCCTCCGCCGTGGAGGAATCGATGCCCAGAAGGGACAGTACCCGCCGCTGGAGCGCCGGGTCGCCGATGCGAATGCTGCCACCGCCCAGCTCCGTCCCGTTGAGAATCACGTCGTACGCGAGCGCACGAACGCGTGCCGGATCGCTGTCGAGGAATCCGAGATCTTCCGGGTTCGGTGCGGTGAATGGATGGTGCATCGCGTCGAGGCGTCCGGTCTCCGGATCCACGGCGAACATGGGAAAATCAGTCACCCAGAGCAGCTCGCTCGCGCCATCCGGGACCAGCGACATCCGGCGCGCGGCGTCCTGACGCGTGCGATCCAGTGCTGGATTCGAAATGTGATCCGGACCGGCCACCAGCAACATGAGATCGCCATCCGACAACTGCAACGCCGCACGACCGGCATCGGTGAGCGCCTTTGCCGGCGCGCCATCGACGACACCGTTCACGCACTTGATACGCATCAGCCCCGCAGCGCCCGCGCTCCTGGCTGCAACTTCGATTTCGTCCACCTGCTTGCGTGAGAGCGACGCTCCGCCAGGAATCACTATCCCCCGCACCCGCCCGCCGGACGCGATCGCCGCGCGCGCAATGGCGAAGTCGGACTCCCGGAATACGGAGGTCACGTCGCGAATCTGCAAGCCGAAGCGCATGTCCGGACGATCGCAGCCGTAATTCTCCATCGCATCAGCGTACGTCATTCGCGGGAACGGTGTCGCGATCTGAATGCCGGCAACCGCGAACAGCGCCTGAAGCATGCCTTCTGTCAGCGTGTAGAGATCTTCCGGCGTGATGAACGACGCTTCGATGTCGATCTGTGTGAATTCCGGTTGGCGATCCGCGCGCAGGTCCTCATCGCGAAAACAGCGCGCGAGCTGGAAATAACGATCCATGCCCGAGATCATCAGCAACTGCTTGTACAGCTGCGGCGACTGCGGCAGCGCGTAGAACTCCGCGGGATGCAGCCGGCTGGGGACCACGTAGTCGCGCGACCCTTCCGGTGTTGGCTTGGTGAGGATCGGCGTCTCGACTTCCAGGAATCCGCGCGCGTCGAGAAATGCTCGCGTTACCTGCAGCAGCCGGTGGCGCAGGATGAGGTTCGCCTGCAGCGGCGCGCGACGCAGATCCAGGTAGCGGTAGCGCAGCCGTATCTCTTCCGCCGGTAGGTTCGATCCCTTGGCGACGACCGGCATCGCTATCGACTCCGCCGGTCCCAGCACGGTTATCGAAGTGGCCTGTACTTCGACCGCCCCGGTGTCCATGTCGGCGTTCGCCATGTTCTGCGGACGCAATGCGACAGTGCCCTCGACGCGCACGACGCTCTCGAGCGAAACCGACGACGCGGCCTCGATCATCGCAGCGGGGGTGAAGTCCGGATTGAATGAGACCTGAACGACTCCTGCGCGATCACGCAGATTCAGGAAGACCATCCCGCCGAGGTTGCGCGAGCTCTCGACCCATCCGCCCAGCCTCGCTTGCGTTCCGGCATGCTCGGCGCGAAGTGCGCCGCAGAGGGTGGTTCGCTCGGTTGTCGCGGGAAATTCGGGGGCGCTCACGCGGCGTGCTGGGGCAGTGCCACGACCTGATAATATGATTGCATGTAGATCGGTTAAATTTATGGCTGGCAATGGCTTATGGTAGGCCCTTCGCGCCGTTGCCCGCCGATCCCACATGTCCAAAATCAATCTTCTCAATCTCACGCCCGCGGACGCCGATGCGACCCTGGAGGCGTTCTTTCGTGACCGTGGCGAGCCGCTGTATCGCGCTCGTCAGGTCGCGCGCAGGCTGTGGCAGGCGCCCGTACGCTCGTTCGCGGATATCACGGAGCTGCCCCTAGCGCTCCGTGAAGCACTCGAACAGTCGTTCGAACTCCCCGAGCTCGGCATCGCGACGCAACAACTATCGGCCGACGGGACGCGCAAGTTTCTGTTCCGCCTGGCCGACGGCGAAGCGATAGAAACTGTCTCGATTCCCGACGCAGATCGCCTGACGTTGTGCATCTCGTCGCAGGCCGGCTGTGCGCTTCAGTGTGCGTTCTGCGCTACAGGCAAGATGGGCTTCACGCGCAATCTGGAGCCGTACGAGATAGCCTGCCAGGTGCGTGAGATGGCGCTGCTGGACCCGCCAATCGCGGTCACCAACATCGTCTTCATGGGGATGGGGGAGCCGCTCATGAACTGGCGCGCCGTCAATTCCGCGCTCACGATCCTGAACGATCCGGCCGGACTCGGCATCGGTGCCCGCCACATCACAGTCTCGACAGTCGGGATTCTCCCTGGCATCGTCGCGCTGGCCGACCGTCCGGAACAGTTCCGGTTGGCGATTTCGGTGCACGCACCGACCGACGAGCTGCGTCGCAGTCTCATGCCCATCAACACGAAGTATCCACTCTCCGAAGTGATCGAAGCCGCAAAGAGCTTCGATCGGCGCGTCACCTTCGAGTACGTGATGCTTGGCGGTGTGAACGACCGCGACGAGGACGCGCGCGAGTTGATGAAGCTGGCGCAGGAGTGCAAGGCGTTCGTGAATCTCATTCCGCTGCATCCGGGCGGCGCCGGCGATTTCACGCCAACCACCGCGGACTCCATACGTCGTTTCGCGGCGATGCTGCGGCGCGGTGGGTTGAGTGTCGCAATCCGCAAGAGTCGCGGAAAGGACATCGCCGCGGCGTGCGGCCAGCTACGGGTAGAACGGCATCGGAGGCGGCGTCCAGTCGGTGCCGAGCACGACGGTGGCGTCGAGGTAGCGTGAAGTATCCGGGCGAGCGACGGCCTTGCCGCCGATTGCCTTGCTGATCAGCGCGGCCCACTCCGGATGATTGGATCTGTCCAGCACCAGTGTCGGTGCCTGCGTCGTACGAGAATTGCCCATCGCAACCACGTCGTAGCCACGCGCGCGCAGCAGTAGCGTCGCGCGTCGTGCCGCACCACGGGCCGCGCTTGCGTTCAACACTTCGACCTTGATGCGCACCCCGGGCGGGGCGTGACCGACGGTGGTGTCGATCTTCGCCGCCGCTGCATCTGCCGAAGCGCCGCGATGTTGAACGCCCTTTTTGCATCCTGCAAACGCAAATGCCGCAGCGATCACGAGCATCACGGAACGGCACGACATTACTGAAGGCTGTTCCAGAGCGTGACCGTTTCCGGAAAGATGTTGTTTCCCTCGCGCACGGTCCATTCCAGACGCATCCGCACCACCTGGCGAAATACGCTTTCGAACGACGTCGGGACCTGCAGCGAGAGAAAATATCTGTCCTGCTTCATGAACTTCCGGCCAGGCTCCAGAAAGTCGGCCATGTACAGGGCCCGCCCAACGACTCCCCACCGCACGCTGCCGACTGTGTGATAGCGAATCGCGTCCAGCAGGTCGGTGCGCTTCTCGCCGTGCCTTTCCAGTGTGATCGCCGCAGCGGGGCCATGCAGCAGGCCGGCCGGGCTTTCGTTGTCACCGGTGATCTCGCGCAACTCGGTTTCGGTCGCGTCACGCAGTGCGTCGTGCAGAACGCCGGCGTCGATGAACGCACGCGCTTCGGCCGGAGGAAGCCGCATCGCCGCTGCCCACGCATTCAGCAACGCAGTGACGCGTTGAATGTGCTCGGCGCGCTTGTCGCCAACGCGCGCCCAATCGGGAAGGTCCAGCGTCGAGCTGTGCATTGTCAGAGTTGGATGTTATCGATCAATCGAGTGCCGCCGATCCGCGCCGCGACCACTATCGAATCTCCCTTCGCGGCGACGGACGGCCGTGCGAAATCAGTTTCGTTTACCAGAGCGAGATAATCAACCTCGAACGCGCCATCCTTCGCCAGGGTAGCCATCCCCGCCGATTCGATTGCCGCCGGGCTGGTGGTTCCGGCGTCGAAAGCAGCTTTCGCCGAGGCGAGCGCCGCGCGCAGCGCGGGTGCGTGGCGCCGTGCGTCGGCGTCGAGATAGCGGTTGCGACTGGAGAGTGCAAGTCCATCGCTTTCCCGCACGGTATCGATCGCGATGATCTGAACCGGAAAGTTCAGATCGGCGACCATGGCGCGGATCAGCGACAGTTGCTGAAGATCCTTGCGCCCGAACACCGCGACGGCTGGCTGAACGATGTTGAACAGCTTCGCCACCACGGTGAGTACGCCGGCGAAGTGACCAGGGCGAACCGCACCCTCGAGCACGGCCGCGAACAATGGAGGCGTTACGGTCGTCCGCGAGGTGTTGGCGCCGTACATCTCTTCCGCCGTCGGCATGAAGACGATGGTTGCGCCGTGTTCTGTGAGCGCTGCCGAGTCACTTTCGGGCGTACGCGGATAACGCGCGAGGTCCTCGTTGGGTCCGAACTGCAACGGGTTTACGAAGATGCTCACGGCGACCACGTCCGCAGTCTTCGCGGCGGCGTCCACCAGCGCGAGATGTCCGTCGTGCAGTGCACCCATCGTCGGAACGAGTGCCACTCGCGCGCCGCTGGCGGTGAGTTCGCGCAAGCGCGCACGCATCCCCGCGATGGATGATTCGGTTACCACGTTCTGTCGTGCCCGTGGAATGGAGCTGAGAAATTCGTCGTTCCCGCGCAAGCGGATGACGACCTCCGGTTCCCGCTTCCGCGGGAATGACGAGTGATTGCTTGCATGTGAGGCGAGCTCGCTCTAGAAACTGTGTTCGGCTGACGGATACCGATGCCCGCGAACGTCGTCGCCGTACGCGCGCACCGCGTCGCGCACCGTGTCGGCCAGATTCGCGTAGCGTTTGAGGAAACGCGGTGAGAACTCCTCGTTCATACCGAGCATGTCGGGGAGCACCAGCACCTGACCATCGCACCCCGGGCCGGCACCGATCCCGATCGTCGGAGCGCTGATGCTCGCCGTGATGCGCGCCGCAAGTTTCGCCGGCATCAACTCCAGAACTATCGCGAAGGCGCCCGCCTGGTCCAGTCGCTTCGCTTCGGCCAGAATGCGGTCCTCTTCTTCAGCTTCTCTTCCCTGCACTCGAACGCCGATCGCGTTCACCGATTGCGGCGTGAAGCCCAGATGTCCCATTACCGGAATGCCGATCTCCACGAGACGTGCGACTGTTGCCGCGATGCGCTCGTTGCCGCCTTCCAGCTTCACGGCCTGCGCACCGGTCTCGACGAGCAACCGTCCCGCATTCACGAGCGCGGTCGCGGTATCGATCTGATATGTCAGGAATGGCATATCCACCGTAACGAGCGCGCGGGAGACTCCGCGACATACCGCTGCACCGTGATAGATCATTTGATCCAGTGTCACCGGCAGAGTCGATTCGAATCCCGCCACGACGTTGCCGGCGGAATCACCGACGAGCACGATGTCCACGCCTGCCTGGTCCACGAGCCGGCCAAAGAGAACGTCGTACGCAGTGACGACGACGATTGGATCCTTGCCCTTGCGATCGCGAATGTCACGAACCGTGACGGCGCGTGACGGCGGTGCGCTGCTCAAATGGATACCTCTGCGAGTTCGGCGAGCTCACGCTGCCAGAAGTCGCGGTTGTCGATTTCTCTATGTGGTACCTGAAGCTCGGCCGAGCTCCAGGTCGTGTGCGCGTACTTGACGATGTCCAAATCTATTGTGCGCGGCCCCCAACGGACGGTCCGAACGCGGCCACCCTCGCGCTCCACCTCGTGCAGCGCCGCCAGCAATTCGGGCGGTGACAGTGAAGTGCGCAGCGCGATCATCTGATTCAGGTAGGGCCCCTGAGCGACGGGACCGATCGGTTCGGTTTCCTCGGGACCGGTCAGCGCCACTATCGCGACTCCTGGAATTCCGCCGATGCGTGAGAGGGCGTCGGACAGATGTTTTCGCCGATCGCCCAGGTTGGAACCCAGTGCGACGAAGGCGATGTCATCCATCGCGCTCGCGGGTGATCGAGACTTCGGCGTATTCAACCGGGCCGGGCAGCGGCACGTGCGGCTTTCTGATCGACACGGTGGCCGACCGCACACCTCGGACGCGCAGTGCCGCAGCCGCGACGCGCTCGGCCGCCTCTTCCAGATATGCGATGTGACGTACGCTCATCACTTCGGCGACGGCGCTGTAAAGCGCGACGTAGTCGACGACGTGCGGCGGCCGTACAGTCTCGTCTACCGTCACGGAGAGATCGAGCTCCACGGGTTGCGGCAGCTGCTCCTCGTGCGGCAGCACTCCGACGCGCGCGTGGAAGCGCATTCCCCTGAGCGAAACGGTGTCGGCCATTCTCAACCTGCGTTGTCGATTCCGGCACGCAGAGACCGCGTGAGTGCGATCGCCGCATCTACGCTCGTTCCCGCCGCCCGGACGATCGCGCTGCCCACGACAACGCCGTCGGCGACGGCCGCGACTGCAGCAGCCTGACGTGCGTCCGTGACGCCGAAGCCGACGCAGATAGGCAGCGTGGTCACCGAACGCAGACGCGCGACCGTCGAGCCCAGTTCCGGCGCAATCTGCTGCTGCATACCTGTGACACCGAGGCGACTGATGAGATACACGAATCCACTGCCGTTCTGCGCAATGAGCTTCATTCGATCGACCGGGGTGGTTGGCGCGACGAGTCGGATGAACGCAAGCGGACTGGCTGTGAAGCGAGCCTCGAGTGGTGGATCTGCGCCTACGGGAAGGTCGGTAATCAACAATCCGTCGCATCGCGCGCTCACCATGCGGTCCAGTGCCCCCTCGCCAGCGGCGAGAAATGGATTGAGATATCCGAACAGCACCACCGGAACGCCAAGAGCCGCTTCGGCGACGATTTCGAGCACGTCGCTGAATGTCGTGCCAGCGTCGAGCGCGATCTGCGAGCTTGCCTGGATGACCGGACCGTCGGCGAGCGGATCGGAGAACGGCACACCGACTTCGACTACGTCGGCGCCGGCGTCTTCCAGCCCGCGCAGCAGAGCGATCGAGCGCGCGCGATCGGGATGCCCAGCCGTCGCATAGCACACGAGCGCCTTTCTGCCCTGCTCCCGCAGAAGAGCGAACCGCTCGTCGATTCTGTTAGATGACGTAATCGCTAACCCTGATGCCATACCTGTCCGGATCCGCAGTCTTGATGATGGTGCGCGCAAACTGACCATCGGGTCCGGTCGCCGCAAGGTCTGTCTCGATCGGTGGCTGCAGAAGATTCCCGCGTCCGTCGCTCACCACTACCACACGCGGCCTCGACAACATCTCCGGATTCGGATTCGCGGCAAGCACG
Source organism: Gemmatimonadota bacterium (assembly GCA_040388625.1). Taxonomy (NCBI): domain Bacteria; kingdom Pseudomonadati; phylum Gemmatimonadota; species Gemmatimonadota bacterium. Next base: position 710,295 of record JAZKBK010000001.1, read on the forward strand.
ACAGCGAGCTCGAACGTGTCGAGTACGACGAGCGTTCCTGACGGATAGATCCCGAGCAGCGTGATGAACGCCTTCACTACAACCGGATCGAGTCCGCGGCGTGGATTGTCGCGCATCTCCTGCAGTACGGCCGACGGCGGATACGGCTTGGTCTGGTACGATCGCCGGCTCGTTGCGGCGTCATACGCGTCCGCCACCGCCACGATCCGGCTCGTCATCGCGATGGATCGCGGACGAATCACCCGCGGATAGCCGGTCAGATCGCGCCGCATGTGATGCTCGTGCGCGCTCACCATCGCACGATACGGAAGCTCCTGCTGCCCCCGCAGCTGGAACAGAGTGAGCATTCCGAGCCACGGGTGCGCCGTGATGCGCCGCCAGTCGTCCTCGTCCAGAGCGGTGGATTTCTGAAGCAGATCGGTCGGAACGCGCGACTTGCCTATGTCGTGCATCAGCGCTGCGACGCCAAGCTCGTAGAGCTGCAGCTTGCTCATTCCAATTCGCTTCCCGAGCGCAACGGCGAAGATGCAGACGTTGACGGAGTGCGTGTACGTGTACTCGTCGTACTCACGCAGAGTCGTCAGCCCGATCAGCGACGCCTCTTCCGTCAGCACCTCGTCCACGATGGTCTGCACCGCTCGCTTGATCTTTCGCGCACTAGGTACGCGGCCCATGCGGACCGAGTTGATCACGTCCTTGGTGAGCGCGACGGACTGCGCATAGGTTCGCCGCGCCGCGGCCTTCGCGACCTCCCGCTCCTCGATCTCTTCCTCCTCATCGGCGTGAGCGGCGGCCTCGAATGCATCGACTCCCGCAGCGCGCAAGCGGCGCACGAGCTCGTCCGCATCGCCCTCGCCCGTGCTGCCGACCGTCTCCAGCAACGTGACCAGCGAGAACCATTCGCGTGGGGTTGCCTCGCGCAGCACACGCAGCGACCCGACACCAGCCGAGCGAAACAGCTCCAGCACGCGCCCGAAGCTGGCGTAGTTGCTGAGATCCAGCCGCAGTCGCGTGCCGTTCACGAAGATGAACTCGCCGTGCACGCGCAGCTCGAGCTCCGAATCCACGCTTCTGCATTCCGACGCCGCGGTAGCTAGCTCGCTCAGCGCTTTCTGCACCGCCTGATGCTCCGGAGGGTACAGTTTCATCGCGCGCGTTGCAGCGTGAGTCGCTACGATGAGCGCGCGGCCGGCGCGCCGCGTATTCGCGGTCTCTTCCCGCTCGCCCTCGTCCACCGCCGTCTGACTCACGCGCTGCCTCGCATCGCGCGCGTGGCTGCACTCCGCACGACGATCTCCTTGTCGCCCAGCGCCTTGCTCACCGCCTCCAGTGCGCGCTCCGTGCCCAGCTTGCCGAGCGCCATCGCCGCGCTCGCGCGCGTCATCGGATCCTCCTTTCGCGCAAGCAGTCCGCGCGGAACGAGGATGCTTTCGAGCAGAGGCACGGATCCGTCTCCGCCGAGTGTGGCGTATGCTTCGAAGAATGCGTTCTTCTCGTTCGACGATCCGTCGCGCGTGAGACGATCCTTGATGGCGCGCTCCAACCGTGCGAGCACGGGCCGGTACTGACGTTCGGCACATGCCTTGACCACGAACAGCCGAATGTCGCGATCGCTGTCGTCCAGCCCGCGTTCCAGGACCTGCATGGCGCCGGGAGATCCGATCTGCGCGAGCGCCGCGACCGCAGCAGCGCGACTGGTTTCGGATGCTGCGTCGAGCACTCGCGCCAGTGGTGCGACCGCCGCCGGCGATCTTATGTCACCCGCGCGACGCATTGCCTCGAGCGACACGGCTTCGTCGTCCGATCCAATCAGCGCCATCAGATCGAGAGTATTCGAACTCGCGAGACGGGTGACCGCTTCCTCGAGAATCGCACGCAGCTCGCTGTTGCGCGAGCGCACCAGATGCGACACCAGCGGCGTCAGCGCGCTTGGCTTGAGCTGCGTGAACAGCGACACCAGATCCTGTTGCGGAGGCTTGAGCTGAGTGTCTTCCAGCGCGTCGAGCAGTTGATTGAGCGTCGCAGGGTCGCTGATTCGATCCACCAGATCAGCCAGCCGCTGTTTGTGCGACGGCAGTACACCCTCCGCCCGAGCCGTCGCCGCGGCGCATTCGCGAATGAGAAACGCAGCGGTGCGAAATTGCAGTCCCGACAGGAGCACGAGCATGAAATTCTCGAGGATTCCGCAGATCTCCTCGCGCACCGTCGGATCGGCCTGCGTTTCGAACGTGTCGAGCAGCGCCGCGGCGACCGACGGGCGAAGATCACCTGCGAATTCATCGCGAATCGACTGGTGCAGGTACGTTATCTCCTGCTCTTCCAGGAAATACAGCGTCGAGTCGAAATCGGAGATCCGTGCAAACTGCGAGGACCCGGGCCCGTACGTTCCCGCGTCCTTTTCGTTCTCGGCCGGTGCGTCGACCACGCCGGCGGGCGCGCCTCCACGCAGCAATTCGGCGCCCGGCGCGGAGTAGCCGTCGCCGCCCGCCTCCTCGTACGTGTACGACATGCACTCGAAGTCGCATTCCCAGAACAAGGTGACGAGATCTTCGTCGCCGCCGGCCTGCGCGCGCACGGCCTTGAGGGCACCTAGAAAGAGCGGAAGCTCCTTCATCTCGAATCCCTTGCGGATCTCGAAGGAGCGTATGCCGTCCTTGTAGAAGAGCCATGGAAGGCTCTCACCGCCGCGATCGCTCTCGGCGAACACCGGCACGTCCTCGTGCGTGAACTCCGTCTCAGTCACGCCGAACTCGATGCTGTCCATCTTCGCCCACAGCGCAACGAACGCCGCGCGCGCCGAGTCTATGGCGCGCACGTGCATCGGGTTGTTGGGCAGATACAACTGAAACGAGCGCACAGCGCGCGCGAGCGTCTTGAGCGTCTCCGAGACCAATGGATCCACGCCGGCGCGCGAAGCGCCGAGCTGGACGCCAACCGGCGGTGTCGGAGAGAGGGACATCAGCGCTTGTTGGCCAGCATTGCGCGAACCTGAGCCACGTCCTTGTCACCGCGTCCGCTCACGCAGAGCAGCACGGCATCGTCGGATGCCCATGTGCCCGCGGTGCCAAGCAACCACGCCACTGCGTGCGACGTTTCGAGTGCCGGCATCACACCTTCCAGACGGCTCAGCACGCTGAACGCTTCCAGCGCTTCCGCATCGGTAACGGCGACGTACTCCGCGCGCTTGCTGTCGTGCAGAAACGAATGCTCTGGCCCGACTCCCGGATAATCCAGACCCGCCGAGATCGAATGTGCCGGATGAACCTGGCCGCTCGCGTCCTGCAGCAGATAACTCAGCGCACCGTGAAGCACGCCCGGCCGGCCACGCGACAGCGACGCGGAATGGCGCTCGGTATCGAGACCCTCGCCCGCGGCCTCGACACCGATGAGACGCACACCGCGGTCAGCCACGAATCCGCTGAACACTCCCATCGCGTTCGATCCGCCGCCGACGCACGCCACGACAGCAGATGGCAATCTTCCGACGCGTGCCAGCATCTGCTCGCGCGCCTCACGCCCTATGACACTCTGAAGGTCACGCACCATGCGCGGATACGGCGCCGGGCCGACGACGGAGCCGATGATGTAGTGCGTCGTGTCGACGTTCGTCACCCAATCACGAATCGCCTCGCTCGTCGCGTCCTTGAGCGTGCGAGTTCCCGAATGAACCGGCACGACCGTCGCACCCATCAGTCGCATGCGAAAGACGTTCAGCTCCTGCCGCTCCATGTCCGTCTCGCCCATGTACACGATGCACTCGAGACCGAATCGCGCGCACGCGGTTGCAGTCGCGACACCATGTTGTCCAGCGCCCGTCTCCGCGATGATGCGCCGCTTGCCCATCCGCATCGCAAGCAACGCCTGACCGATTGCGTTGTTGATCTTGTGCGCGCCAGTGTGGTTCAGATCCTCGCGCTTCAGATAGACCGGCACGCCCACGCGCTCGCTGAACCGCGGCGCGTCGCTCAGCGGGGATGGGCGGCCAACGTAGTCGCGCAGCAGATCGGTGAAAGTGGTGACAAACGCCGGGTCCGCCATCGCCTCGTCGAATGCTCGCTCCAGCTCATCCAGCGCTGGTATCAGTGTCTCGGGAACGTATCGTCCGCCAAAGGCACCGAATCGCCCGACACTGTCGGGAGTGATAGTAGTCAAAAAGTCATGCACTCCGAACCGCTTCCACGAAACGGCTCATCAATATGGGATCCTTGGCGCCCGGCGCCGACTCGACGCCCGATGACACGTCAACTACGTCCGGCTTGAGATGGGCGATCGCCTGGGCCACGTTATCCGGCGTCAGACCGCCGGCGATCACGAGTCTCGCCTGTCGTGGCACCGAGGCGAGCGCAGCGGCAGCCGCCGCCCAGTCGAACGATCGTCCGGTACCGCCCAGCCCATTCGCGCCCTTCGTATCGAGGACGACTGCGTCGGCACACTGAAACAGCTCGTGGGCGTCTCCCCGGAGGGCGCCGTCGACAACCGGCAGGACGGACCAGACCTCGGTAACACCAATCGCGCGCGCCGCCATCACTGCTTTGGGCGACGAGTCGCCGTGAAGTTGCGCGACCGACAGCGGAACCGAAGTGACATAGTGGTTCAGTTCGGTCGCGTGCGGCGCGCCGAACACGCCGACGCGACGCGCCGAGCCGGAATGGCGGAGAATCGACGCAGCTTCACCAAGGGTGCGATTACGCGGGCCGCCTGCGAAGATCACGCCGACATAATCACACCCGAGCGCGACAGCCGCCTCGACGTCACCCGCGCGCGTCAGCCCGCAGAACTTAATTCGAACGTGCATCGCGCTCCACGGCGACATCAGTGAGCAACCCCACCAACGCGCCCGCGTCCTCGGCAGCCGACACCGCGGAGCCGATCAGCACCGCGTCCGCGCCTGCCCCGGCCGCGCGTTGGACGTCGTCCCGCGACGTCATTCCGCTCTCGGCGATCGCCACGACATGGCGAGGAATGAGCGGCAGAATTCGTTCGACGGTACCCGGGTCGATTACGAGCGTTTCGAGGTTCCGATTGTTCACGCCGATGATCGTGGCCCCGGCGTCGAGGGCACGCTTCAGCTCGACCGCATCGCGCACCTCCACCAGCAAGTCGAGACCGATCTCCGTTCCGGCTTCAATCAGCTCGGGTAGCGCCGGCATCGACAGGGCGCGCGCGATGAGCAGCGCGGCCGAAGCCCCATTCGCACGCGCCTCGTGGAGCTGAACGGGTGCCACGATGAAGTCCTTCCGGAGAACGGGAATCGGGACGCCGCGCGCGACCTCCCGCAGATCCCTTATGGAGCCGCCGAACCGTTCCGGCTCCGTCAGGACGGAAACCGCAGCCGCGCCCGCCTCGGCATAGCAGCTGGCACGGGAGAGCGCGTCGAGGTTCGGGTTTATCGAGCCCTTGGATGGCGAGCGCCGCTTGACCTCGGCGATAATCCCTACCGTCGGGCGGAGCAGCGCCTCACGGAAGGAAGGCGCTGGTGGCGCCGATCGAGCGGCAGCGAGCAGCTCCTCCTCGTGGGCGAGGAGAGCGAGAGCGCGGCTAAAGGACGCCTGCACCAGCTCGCCGAGCGTGCCAGAGGGAGGGGTCCAGCTACGCCGCGGTGCGGAAAAAGCTTGCGTTTCGGGCATTCTTCGGATAACGTACTGGTTCGGCGGCTGTTCGGGGTCAGCCGTGCATGCAGACCCACCCTCTAGGAATCTGGCGATGTCGCTGACCAAGCGCCAACGGGAAATTCTCAGTTATCTCGCTGAGTACACCGAAGATAACGGCTATGCGCCGAGCTTCGAGGAGATCGCGGCGCGATTCGAGTACAGCTCGCTGGCAACGGTCCACGAGCACCTGAGCAATCTCGAGCGCAAGTCTTACATCAAGCGGCGCTATAACGAGAGCCGCGGTATCGAGATCCTTCCGTCCGATCAGTATCCACGCGCCGTTCAGGTTCCCCTCATGGGAACCGTCGCCGCCGGTATGCCGATCGAGGCTATTCAGACGCACGAGACGATCGCGGTGCCGGAAGATTTCGTGCATCGCGGCGGCAATCACTATGTGCTCCGCGTCCGAGGAAACTCGATGATCGAGGACCACATATGCGATGGCGACTTCGTGGTGGTCAACGAGCGCGCCTCATGCGACAACGGTGAGACGGTCATCGCCCTCATCGATGGCCAGTCGGCGACGGTCAAGCGATTCTATCGCGAGCGCGACGGCCGCATCCGGCTGCAACCTCGCAACGATACGATGGACCCGATCTACGTTCACGAGAACGACGTCGCGATCCAGGGAATAGTCGTTGGGGTGATGCGGCGCTGCTAGTGTAGTGTCCGATCGATTGTGAGAGCGTTACGACAGGGCCGTCATTCCGCGCCTACACGCGCGGTAACGCTTTTCGCAGTCGTTCGAGGGCCGCTGTCGCAGAACCATCCGCGATTGCGGCCCTCGCTCTTTTGACACCCGCCGCCAACGAATCGACCATCCCGGCGACGTACACCGCCGCTCCCGCGTTCGCGACGACCGCGGCGATCGCACCGGCGGGCGCCGTGCCGGCGAGGCAGCTTCGTATCAGCTCGGCGTTCTCCGCGGGCGTTCCTCCAATCAGCTCCGACGGCCGCGCCACGTCGGCGCCGATCGATTCCGGATCGCACTCCCACTCGGTGATCACAGCCCCACGGATCTCCAGAATTCGCGTCGGTCCGAGCGGCGAGATCTCGTCCATTCCGGGCGCACCATGCACAACGAGCGAATGAACCGTTCCGAGCGCCGCAAGCGCGTCGGCGATCACGGTCACGCGCGCCGCATCCGCCACGCCGATCACCTGCCGGCCGACCGATGCCGGATTCGCCAGCGGCCCGATGATGTTCATCACGGTTGGAATTCCAAGCTCGCCGCGCACGGGACCAACGTGTCGCATGGCGGGATGCATGCGGGGCGCGAACATGAACACGATGCCCGCACTGTCGTACGCGCGCCGCATTGCATCCGCATCGACGTCGATGTTGACGCCCAGCGCTTCGAGAACGTCTGCGCTACCGGATTTGGAAGTGAAGGATCGGTTGCCGTGTTTCGCTATGCGCACGCCTGCGCCGGCAGCAACGAGGGCGGCCGCCGTGGAGATGTTGAAAGTCCCGACCGTTCCGCCTCCGGTTCCGCACGTATCGACGATACCGTCGTGCTGCGGGAGATCCAGCCGAACCATCGCGCGCCGCAGTGCGCTCGCCGCACCCGCAACGACGTCGGCGCTTTCACCGCGCACGCGCAAACCGGTCAGCAATGCCGCGATCTGTACCTGCGATGCGTCGCCGCGCATGACGACGTCGAACGCGGCCGTGATCGCGTCCTGCGTGAGCGGGCGGTCGTGCGCAAGCGCGGCTATCGCCGCCTGAAGCGGTGCAGGAGCGGGTGTCGTCGTCATGACGTATAGCTACTCAGGAGCGGGCAGTCTCCGCTACCTTGTCCAGCTCGGCCAGTCGAGCTTCGAGCTGGCGGATGAGATCAGTCTGCGCGCGCAGCGTCGCGTCCTGATGGTGCAGCTGCACGTGCGTCCGCTCCAGGCGATCCACGGCGTTCACCACCTGCCCTTCCACTGCAACCAGTCGTTGCTCGGCAGCGATGGCGCGCCGCTCGGCGGCACCGACCGCGTCGCGCAACTTGTGTATGACGTCGCTCGTCCCCGCGCGCTGTGCTGCGCGGAGCCGCTCGACCTCGCGCTCCAGGCCAGCTACCGAACTTGCATGCTCGGCGCGCATCCGCGTCGTCACGTCGTGCAACGCGGACACTGCTTCGAAACGCGCGTCACGTTCGTAAAACCGGGCGTACGCCAGCTCGAACAACGTCGCCAGCGGCGCCGCACGCTCGAGGAGCTTGGACGAAGACCGGCGACTCGAATCGTACAGCGCCAGCGCGGCTGCAAGCGCGCCCTCGAAGACGACGCCCTTGAGCAGGAGTCTGAAGTCGCCCACCCCGGCATCGACGCCAAGCAGGCGTGCGTATTGCGACCCCTGGTCTCCGACGTCCGCGAACCGCTGGCCCGCCAGCACCGCGTACTGCACCGTTGGCGGCAGATGATCGAGCGCGAGGAGTGCGTAGGGCGGAAGTGCACCGTCGGGCGCACTGTCAGCCACCAGTTGTTCGTTGACCAGCGCGTTGCGCCGCGGATCGACCGTGAGCAGCACGAAGCCGGTGCGCCTGTCGCCACCGGAAAGCTCTTCGTGGACCAATCGGAGCGCTGCAGAGGCGTCCGGGGCCAGAGCAAGATCAGCCGCGAGCGCGGGAAGAGATTTCACGGACATCCGATGCTGCGAGTTTGCGTCCTAAATCGTGACTTGTCAATGCTTTGCGTTGCATCGGCGCACAGATTTCCTGCGCGGCGAATTGCTTGACATCATCGGTCGACCGGATAACTTCCGGCCCATGCGGGAGCGGACCGTGCAACTCGTACTGCAGTATGACGGGTCACGGTTCGCCGGATGGCAGCGCCAGCCGGCAACGGCGACGGTTCAGGGTGCTGTCGAAGGCGTACTCGAACGACTGTTCGAACGCCGGGTAACGTTGATCGGAGCTGGACGGACAGACGCAGGGGTTCACGCGCGAGGACAGGCTGCGCACGTGCGAGTGCCGGAGACGTGGAACGCCTCCAAACTTCGCCGAGCGCTCAACTCGCTGCTCCCACACGACGTCTGGATCGCACAGGCGCACAACGTTACCGATCAATTCCACGCCCGCTACAGCGCCATTTCGCGACGATATACGTATCAGCTGGGGACGGACGACGAGTCCGCCTCACCATTCAGGCGCAGGTACGAATGGCGCGTCCCATGGCAATTGCACGATGAATCGGCGCTGTCGACCGCAGCCGAATCACTCCTGGGCGAGCATCAGTTCTACGGCTTCGCGGTTCGCGGCACGGCCCCGGAAACCGATCAGCACCGCTGCACCGTGACCTACGCCGGGTGGGCGCGACGCGGTGGGCGGCTCGATTTCACCATCGAGGCGAACCGATTCTTGCACCATATGGTGCGCTTCCTGGTCGGCACGATGATAGACGTCGCGGCGGGACGCAGGAAACCCGAATCCTTCCTCGAGTTGCTTGCCGCACCGAACAACCTCGCCGTCTCCCCGCCGGCCCCGTCGCACGGTCTGTTTCTCGACCGGGTGACCTATCCGGCGCACTTCTATCTTGAGGGCGTATGAAGATCTTCGTTCAGAGCGCATCGGTCGCAGAGATCAGGGAGTTTGCTTCGGCAGGTCTGCTCGACGGCGTAGTTCTTTCGCCGGTGGACCTCGCGACCGAGGATCCATCGGCGACCCTGCTGGACAGACTCGCTGAAATCACCGTCGATTTCGGCGTTCCGGTTTGCGTGCCAGTCAGCGCGATAAGTGGCGCGGACATCTACCGGGAAGCGCGTGACATCGCGCGAGTATCGGAGCATGCGATCGTGCAGATTCCGTTCGTCGAAGACGCCGTGTCGCCGATTCGAAAGCTGGTTGAAGACGGCGTGCGGATCTGCGCCACGCAGGTGTATTCCGGCGCGCAGGCGTTCATCGCGGCCAAGCTCGGCGCATCGATGGTCGCAACCGACGTACGCGAGATCGACGCCCAGGGGCGTCCGAGTGCGGAGATGGTTGCGCAGATACGCGCGGTGATCGACAAGTGCAGACTCGAGTGCGACGTCGCAGTGACGGCGCCGCAGAGCTCCATCGCTTTCACGAGCTATCTGCTCGCCGGCGCCGACGTCGCATATGTCACGCCGGAGTTGTTCGGCTCGTTGCTTGTGCATTCGCTCACGGACCGCGGCGTCGACCGATACCTGAGCGCGCTCTCCAGACGTCACAAGCCGAGGAGCCTGTAGGCAATGAAGCGGATAGCTGTGGTCGCGATCATCGCAGCGGCGATCGCATGCAAGGGCGGATCATCCAAGGCGCAACAGATTACCGTCGCGCAACCCTCTGCCAACGCGCAGGTCGATGCGTCCCGGCGCACGGCGATCACGGCTGCGGTCGCGCGCGTCGCACCGAGCGTTGTGACTGTACAGACGGAAGCAGTGGAGCACGTTCCGGCGGACATCATGGAGCAGTTCTTCGGCGGAAACTCCGCCGAGCGCCCCGTAGCGGGTCTTGGCTCGGGCTTCATATTGCGCAAGGACGGCGTGATACTCACCAACGCGCACGTCGTCCGCGGAGCAACACGAATCTCGGTAGCGCTGCGCGACGGAACGACGTATGTCGCCAAGCTCGTCGGCGTGGATGACGTGAACGATCTCGCCGTGCTCAAGGTCGACGCCTCCAACCTTCCTGTCGCACCACTTGGCAACTCATCGTCACTGATCGTCGGCGAGTGGGCGATCGCCATCGGCAACCCGTACGGTTTCGTGCTCGCCAATACGGAGCCAAGTGTTACTGTGGGAGTCGTCAGTGGCGTCGGGCGCAATCTCGTGGCTCCGCCACCAGACGCGGGAAATGGTGCGTACGTCGATATGATCCAGACGGACGCGGCGATCAATCCCGGCAATTCGGGCGGTCCGCTGGTGGACGCCGCGGGCGAGGTCATCGGCGTGAACAGCTCGATCTACTCTCCCAGTGGCGGCTCAGTCGGACTCGGCTTTGCCATTCCGATCAACCGCGCAGCACGCGTCGCAGACGACCTGCTCACGCACGGCTCGGTTCGCCGTCCATGGATCGGCGTCAAGCCGGCAGTAAGCGAGAGCCGCACGCTGGGCCAGCGCCCTCAACGTGGCGTCACGGTCGCAGCGGTGACCCCCGGATCACCTGCGGCATCGGCTGGAATCCGCAGCGGAGACGTGATAGTACGCGTCGACGCCCGACAGATACGGAACGCATACGACTGGGAAGCGGAGTTGCTGGAGCTGAGAGTCGGCGAGACGATTCCGATCACGTTGCAGCGAAGCGGGTCGGACAAGACCGTGAACGTGCGCATTGCGGATCTACCCGAGGTGAACGCGCCGCGAGTAACGGTGCTGCACGAGATCGAGCTGACGACGCTCACACCCGCGATTCGCTCGGAGCGCAACATCAGAAGTCAGTCCGGCGCCTACGTACAGAACGTGAGCCCGCGCGTCTCGGCGCAGATCGGGCTCGCGCAGGGTGACGTGATAGTTCAGGTGAACACAACGCGGATCACAAGCGCCGAAGATGCCGCGGCGGCGCTCAACAGCGGGAGAGGTGTGGTAGTGATGTATGTCGAACGGCAGGGCCAGTTCTACTCGACCGAGTTCGTGACGCAGTAGATGCACGATACATATTCGTCACCGCTGTCCGCGCGATACGCGTCGCGCGCCATGCTGGAGCTGTGGTCGGCCCAGGAGCGCCATCTGCTCTGGCGTCAACTGTGGATCGCACTCGCGGAATCGGAGATGGAGCTTGGCATCGACATCCCCCAATCGGCGATCGCCGAGATGCGCGCCGCCGCTGCCAACATCGATTTCGACGCCGCGGCGAAGTACGAGCAACGCTTCAGACATGACGTGATGGCGCACGTGCACACCTTCGCCGACGCGGCGCCGGGTGCGCGGCGCTTCATACATCTGGGTGCGACCAGCGCTTTCGTCACCGACAACGCGGACCTGATATTGATGCGGCGCGCACTGGCGATGCTTCGCAGCCGTGCAGTGGACGTCGTACGCGCACTGGCTGCGTTCGCAGAGAAGTGGAAGGACGAGCCGACTCTCGGTTACACCCACATTCAGCCGGCGCAGCTTACGACTGTCGGAAAGCGGGCGACTCTGTGGATCCAGGATCTCGTACTCGACATCCGAGACATGCAGTATCGGATCGACTCGCTACCGCTGCGCGGCGTCAAGGGAACTACCGGCACTCAGGCGTCGTTCCTGCGGCTCTTCAATGGCGACCACGCGAAAGTGCGCGAGCTGGACCGGCTCGTCACATCCAGAATGGGCTTCTCCTCCTCGATTCCCGTCAGCGGTCAGACGTACACGCGAAAGCTCGACGCCGCGGTGCTTGGCGCGGTGGCCGGCGTTGCAGCGAGTGCGGCGAAATTTGCCAGCGACATGCGCCTGCTGCAGTCGTTCGGTGAGGTGGAGGAACCGTTCGAGAAGGAGCAGATCGGATCGTCGGCGATGGCATACAAGCGAAACCCGATGCGCTCCGAGCGGATCAATTCGCTCGCGCGGTTCGTGTTGTCGCTCGAGCCGAATGCAAACGAGACCCATTCGGTGCAGTACTTCGAGCGTACGCTCGACGACAGTGCCAACCGACGACTCGTGATCCCGGAAATGTTTCTTGCGACCGATGCGATAATGTTGATCATGCGAAACATCGCGTCCGGACTCGAGGTTCATCCCGCCCGCATTGCGCGCCGCGTCGCGGATGAACTGCCATTCATGGCGACCGAGGAGCTGATCGTGCGCGCCGTGGAGGCGGGTGGCGATCGCCAGGAAGCACACGAGGTGATCCGGAAACACAGCGTCGCCGCGGCGACTGCCGTGAAGGACGGCGCGAGTCGCAACGACATGCTGGACAGACTCGCTGCCGATCCCGATTACGCCGTCCCCATCGACGATCTCCGGAGCGTGCTTGACGCACGTAACTTCGTCGGCCGCTCGAGCGAACAGGTTACCGAGTTCCTGCGCGAGGTCGTTGATCCACTGCTGAACGACTCGGCCGACACCCTTTCAACCGAGGCGCTCAGGGTATGACGACGCCAATCAGCACAACGTCGCTTCCCTTTCCCGTCCTCAGGCATGGAAAGGTCCGCGACGTCTATGAGATCGATGCAGACCGCCTGCTGCTCGTCGCAACGGATCGCGTGAGCGCATTCGACGTCGTGCTGGACCAACCAGTGCCGCACAAGGGTGCAGTGCTGACCCAGCTCACGGCGTGGTGGCTCAGCCAGATCCGCAACGTCCCCCACCACATGATCACGGCCGACGCATCGGAGATAGTCTCGCTCGTGCCGGCGCTCCGCGCGCACCGCGACATGTTGCAGGGACGTGCGATGCTCTCGCGCCGCGCGAACGTATTTCCGGTCGAGTGCGTCGTCCGCGCATATCTGTCGGGCAGCGGATGGAAGGACTACCTCGCGACCGGAAGACTTGCGGGTGAAGCGTTACCCGCCGGAATGGTGGAGAGCCAGGCGTTGCCGGAGCCGCGCTTCACACCGGCGACCAAGGCCGAGTCGGGACACGACGAAAACATATCGCGCGCCGAAATGAGCAATCGGCTCGGCGCGGTCGCCGGCCGGCTCGAAGAACTCTCGCTGGAGCTTTTCCGCTTTGGATCCGGCGTGGCGGAACGGGCCGGCTTGATTCTCGCGGACACCAAGTTCGAGTTCGGAGAACGCGATGGGGAGGTTATATTGGTGGACGAAGTCATGACTCCCGACAGCTCGCGTTTCTGGGCGCGCGATTCCTATCGCGCCGGTACGACGCCGCCGAGCTTCGATAAACAGCCGCTGCGTGATTACCTGCAACGGCTGCGCAATGAAGGCAAATGGAACGGCGACGCGCCCGGTCCGAACATTCCGCCGGACGTGATCACGGCAATGAGCAACCGGTATCTCGAGGCGTACAGACGCCTCACCGGATCATCGCTTTCGATCGGTAACGCAACTTGAGCTTCGCGCGCGAAGGTTGGCCATTCATCGGAATCGGTGTCGCCGCCGTGATCATTGCGTTCATTGCGGCGCTGCACTACCGGTCGTGGCCCGTATGGCTGCTCGCGATTCTCATTACAGTCGTCGCCCTCTGGTGCGCCTACTTCTTCCGCGATCCCGAGCGAACGGGTCCACGCGGCGCAGATCTGATCGTCGCGCCGGCTGACGGCAAGATATTGATGATCACCAATGTCGACGAGCCGCTGTTCGTGCACGGCAAGGCGACCCGAATTTCGATCTTCATGAACATCTTCAACGTGCATGTGAACCGCTATCCGGTAGATGGACGCGTGGATTTCGTGCATTACAACAAGGGCAAGTTTCTGAATGCGGCCGCCGAGAAGTCGAGTCTGGAGAACGAGCAGATGTCGGTCGGAGTTACGACACCGGCGGGAACTCGGATTCTCACGCGTCAGATTGCCGGACTGATCGCGCGTCGCATAGTCACGTACAGCAAGGTCGGAGACGAGGCCCATCAGGGCGAACGATTCGGCATCATTCGATTCGGATCGCGCGTCGATGTCTTCATCCCCACCGACGCGACAGTCAACGCGAAGCTGGGTGACATGACGACAGCGGGTACGACTGTTCTTGCGGAGCTCAAACGGTGAGTGCGCGCGTCGCTGGGACCCATCATCATCGGCGTCGCCCAATGCGCCGCGCCGTGATTCTGCTGCCCAGCGGTCTCACGATCGCGAATCTCTTCTTCGGCATATTCGCGATCGTCGCAGCCGCACGTGGAGATCCGTCGCGCGCCGGTCTGTACGTCGTTCTCGCCGGCATCTTCGACGTTTTCGACGGCCGCGTCGCTCGCGCGACCAACACCGGATCGCCACTCGGATCCGAGCTCGACTCGCTGGTCGACATCGTTTCGTTCGGTGTCGCGCCTGCGATGATCATGTACTTCGCGGTTCTCAATCGCGAGGGATGGGACTGGGTATTTTCGTTCGCCTTCATAGCGTGCGCCGCATTGCGCCTTGCACGCTTCAACGTCGAGCAGGCTGGCCGCGCAAAACGCTACTTTCACGGCCTGCCGAGTCCGGCGGCTGGATTGACTCTGGCCACGTACTACTGGTTCAGCCAGACGTCGCTCTACAACGATACAAACATCGCGAACCTTCAGTGGCACGTGATGCTCAGGTTTGTGATGGCGGGCCTCGGCGCGCTCATGGTGAGCGACGCATCGTATCCCGCCGTCCCAACCGTCGGCTTCAGGTCTCTGCGCGAGATACTCGGCACGATCGTCGTGCTGGGCACGATCATCGGCGTGTTCTTCGTACCCAAGCAATTCTTCTTCCCCGCGTGCCTGGCCTACGTGCTGTATGGTCTTGGAAGATCCGTGCTGCTCGGCTTGCTCGGACGTCCAACTTTCAGCAGCCACGACGCGGATCTCGAGAACGACGAGGAAGACGAGACGGAGCTCGAGCCCCTCGAGCGCCCAGCGAATGCCGCACTCGCCTATTCGCCGTCGGAAACGACCAACGTCACCAGACGCCGTCGTCGTCGCCGTCGTCCCAGGCGCGATCGGCCCGGGAATGACAATCCGGACGAAGCTCCCCCTTCACCCGAAACTTGAGGTAGCTGTGCAGTTATACCGCGTTCCCGTTCAGATCATCCCGCGTCCCGGAATTCTCGATCCGCAAGGCGCAGCGGTTGCGGGCGCGCTCCGCAGCCTCGGTTTCAATACGATTGCCGATATACGAGTCGGACGCTTCATCACGGTCGACGTCAACGCGGCGAGCGCCGCCGATGCCACGAGCGCGGTTCGCAGCATGTGCGAGAAGTTGCTCGCGAATCCGGTGATCGAAGACTTCGTGCTGGAAGAGCCGACACTGCAACAGGGCGGTCAGTCGTGAAGTTCGGCGTCGTCACATTCCCCGGATCGAACGGCGACTACGACGCGTGCCATGCAGCGGCGGACGCGATCGGTCAGGAATGCGTGTATCTCTGGCACAAGGACCACGACCTCAAAGGCTGCGACGTGATCGTCCTTCCGGGTGGCTTCAGCTACGGCGATTACCTGCGGCCCGGAGCAATCGCCCGCTTCAGTCCGATCATGAATGAAGTCGTCGCGCATGCGAAGCGCGGCGCACCGGTTCTCGCAATCTGCAACGGCTTTCAGGTCGCATGCGAGGCCGGGTTGCTTCCTGGAGCACTTCTGCGGAACGCATCGCTTCGGTTCGTCTCACGCCTCGTCACGATGCGCGTGGAGAACGACTCGAGCATGTTCACGCATGAATATTACAAGGGCCAGATACTGTCGGTGCCGGTGGCACATGGAGATGGTCGCTACACGGCTGATCCCGACGTAGTTGCGAGATTGGAAGGCGAAGGGCGCGTCGCATTCCGGTATTCTTCCGCGGGCGGCGACATCGGTGATGAGGACAACATCAACGGCTCGGTGAACGGAATCGCGGGAATCATCAACGCAGCGGGCAATGTTCTCGGTATGATGCCCCACCCCGAGCGAGCGGTGGATCCGGTGATCGGTTCGACCGACGGCCTCGGCGTGTTTCACTCGCTGCTCGATGGAGTACCAGCCTGACATGAGCGAAGTTCTTCCCCGCCCCGGCGATCCGGAAATCACCCCCGCGCTTGTCAGAGAGCACGGTCTGACAGAGTCGGAGTTCGACCGCATCTGCAACATGCTTGGCCGAACGCCGACGTTCACGGAGCTCGGAATCGTGAGCGCGCTATGGAACGAGCACTGCTCCTACAAGCACTCGCGTAACACTCTGCGTACGCTGCCTACCGAAGGTGCTGCCGTCATCCAGGGCCCTGGCGAGAACGCAGGCGTCGTCGCAATCGGTGATGGCGTCGCAATCGCGTTCAAGATCGAGTCGCACAACCATCCGTCCGCAATCGAGCCCTATCAGGGCGCCGCAACCGGTGTGGGTGGAATCCTTCGTGACGTATTCACGATGGGCGCGCGCCCGATCGCGATGCTCAACTCGCTGCGATTCGGCTCACTCGATAGCGCGCGCAACCGTTATCTGTTCGCCGGCGTCGTCAAGGGAATTGGCGACTACGGAAATTCCGTCGGCGTACCAACCGTAGCGGGTGAGATTGTTTTCGACTCTGCATACGATGGCAACCCGCTGGTCAACGCGATGTGCGTCGGGATGTTGCGCGAGGATGAGCTCATCCGTGCGAAAGCCGAGGGAGTCGGAAATCCCATTCTCTGTGTCGGCGCGCGGACCGGGCGAGATGGGATTCACGGAGCGTCGTTCGCGTCCGAAGATCTTTCCGAGGCGAGCGAGGCGAAACGTCCACGAGTTCAGGTTGGCGATCCATTCACCGAGAAGCTTCTGCTCGAAGCAAGTCTCGAGCTGATCCGCAGCGGACACATCGTCGCGATTCAGGACATGGGTGCCGCCGGTTTGACTTCGTCGTCCGCCGAGATGGCGGCGCGCGGCGACGTTGGAGTCACGATCGATACGAGCCGCGTCCCCGTTCGTGAAGCAGGAATGACGCCTTACGAGATACTGCTCAGCGAGTCGCAGGAGCGCATGCTGGTAGTGGCACTCGAAGGTCACGAGCAGCAGGTTCGGGAGATTCTCTTCAAGTGGGATCTCACCGCTGAAGTGATAGGCAAGGTCATTCAGGAGCCCGTTTACCGCGTGACCGAGGGAGATCGCGTAGTCGCGGAATTTCCCGGCTCCGCACTCGTTACAGAGTGTCCGCGCTACGACGTTCCGGCCGAGGAGGGACGCGAGGCGATCGCGAGACGCAGCATCGACGTCGCGGCGACGAAGGAACTGGCCGCGGAGGCCGACCCGACGTGGACATTGCTGCAGCTTCTCGCCGCTCCCACAATCGCGAGCAAGCGGTGGGCGTATCAGCAATACGACTCGACGGTGCGAACCAATACTGTCATTGGGCCTGGCGGGGACGCAGCAGTTCTGCGAGTCCGTGGCACCGATCGCGCCATTGCGCTCAAGACAGATTGCAACGGCCGGTACGTCACGCTCGATCCAAGAGTTGGCGGCCGCATCGCTGTCGTCGAATCGGCTCGCAACGTCGCATGCACCGGCGCGCGTCCGCTCGCGATCACCAACTGTCTCAATTTTGGAAACCCGACACGCCCTGAGATATTCTTCCAGTTCAAGGAAGCCGTTGCGGGAATTCGCGAGGCCTGCATCGCGTTGGACACACCAGTCACAGGTGGAAATGTCTCGTTCTATAACGAGAGTCCGACCGGCAGCGTGCATCCAACGCCGGTCATCGGAATGCTCGGCGTCATCGATTCGCTCGAACACATCACCCGATCGACGTTTCGCAATGCGGGAGATGCGATAGTTCTTCTTGGTGATTGCACCGACGAGATTGGCGGCAGCGAGTACCTGGCGACGATCCATGGCGCGATCGGCGGAGCTCCGCCGGCCTGCAATCTGGATCACGAACGCAGCCTCATCGCCACGCTGCTGGAAGCGATCAGGGCCGGAGTGGTCGCTTCAGCGCACGATTGCAGCGATGGTGGTCTGGCGATTGCTGTCGCCGAATGCATCATGGCGAACCCTGAAAGGATGTTCGGCGCGGACATCGATCTCGGCGCTTGGGATTCGCTCCCACTCCGCGCCGTGCTGTTCGGCGAAGCACAGGGCCGCGTGGTCATTTCGTCGGGCGAGGCGGACCGCGTGCTGGAGATAGCGGCACGTAATGGCGTACCGGCTCGGGCGATCGGAACGGTTACCGACCTGGCTGAAGGTTTTACGATCCGGACAGGTGGCAGAGTGTTGAAAATTGGAACCGAGCAGGCAGCCGCGGCGTATCATGAGGCTATCCCGCGCATCATGGACGCGGCGCCCCAGAGTGCCGCAATCGAAGAAACTGAAGGAGTGAAGGTCTAGATGTGTGGTGTATTTGGCATTTTCGGTGATGACCGCGCGGCATCGCTGACTCAGCTCGGGCTGTATTCACTACAGCACCGTGGTCAGGAGTCCTGGGGAATGGTATCGGTCAGCCCCGAAGGAGTCGCCCGCGCGACGCGTGCGATGGGGCTCATCTCCGAAGCAAGTACGCGGCAGGTGCCGCTGGATGGGCGGCTCGCGATCGGCCATACCCGTTACAGCACCGCTGGCAGCTCGACTATCGAGAACGCGCAGCCGATACTCGCGCGCTCGCGCGACGGCCATATCGCGATCGGACACAACGGCAACCTTATCAACGCGACCGAGCTGCGCAGCGATCTTGAAAATGAGGGATCGATCTTTTCATCGACGATCGATTCCGAAGTGATCGTGCATCGCATCGCCAAGGCCCCGGACGGTGCGCCCGAAGTACGGCTGGCCGCTGCGCTCGCACCGGTCGAGGGAGCGTACTCGCTCGTCGCGATAATCGGCGAGACGCTGCTCGCGGCACGTGACCCGCGCGGCTGGCGACCTCTCGTGATGGGCGAAGTGAACGGCGCGATCGTTTTCGCATCCGAATCGTGCGCGCTCGACATCGTGAACGCGACTGCGATTCGCGAAGTCGCGCCCGGCGAGATCATTGCAGTCGACGCAAGCGGGATACGCTCGATCTTCCCGTTCGAGCGCAAGGCGTCCACTCGATGCGTCTTCGAGTATGTCTACTTCGCACGACCTGACAGTCGCGTGTTCGGCGGCTCCGTAGATCGGGCCCGTCGTGCGCTCGGACGTCAGCTCGCGCGCGAGGTTCCGGCGCCGAATGCGGATCTCGTTTTCGCCGTCCCGGACTCGTCCAATTCCGCGGCGCTGGGTTTCGCCGAGGAGTCGCACCTGCCGTACGAGCTTGCGCTCATCCGCAATCACTACGTCGGGAGAACCTTCATTCAGCCTGAGCAGGCCGGCCGCGACGCGAAGGTGAAGGTGAAATACAACGCGGTACGAGAAGTGCTGGAGGGAAAGCGCGTCGTCATGGTCGACGATTCGATCGTGCGCGGAACCACCACACGTGGGCTCGTGGCGATGGTGCGCGCGGCGGGTGCGGTCGAAGTCCATATGCGTGTCAGCTCGCCACCCGTGACCGGACCCTGCTACTACGGCATCGATACGCCCAACCGCGAGGATCTTATCGCTGCGAACTTCACGGTCGACGAGATAGCGAAACACATCGGTGTCGACTCGCTTGGCTACCTCTCGCTCGACGGGATGCTCAACGCCGTTCCAGACGGGCCGGAAGGGTTCTGTCACGCGTGTTTCTCTGGCGACTATCCGACACTACCCCCGACCGATCCGGACAAGCTCCGGTTTGGTTGCGGCTGCTGACGTGACGCAGAAAGTCTTCTTCTTCGGCGGAGGAGCGGCCGAAGGTACGAAAGACATGAAGCGCACGCTCGGCGGCAAGGGGGCCAATCTCGCCGAGATGACCAACCTCGGCGTTCCCGTACCACCCGGCTTCACGATCGCGGCGACCGAGTGCATCTCCTATCTGGAAAACGGCGCCTGTCCGCCTGAGCTGCGGGCGGAAGTCGCAGCGAACGTAGCGCGCCTCGAAGCAACATCGGGAAAGAAGTTCGGAGACGCGCACGACCCGTTGCTGGTCTCCGTACGTTCCGGCGCCGCGGTCTCGATGCCGGGCATGATGGAGACCATCCTGAATCTCGGTCTCAACGATCGAACCGTTGTCGTACTCGCGCGAGCGAGCGGCAGTGCACGCTTTGCGTACGATTCGTATCGCAGATTCATCCAGATGTACGCCGATGTCGTTCTCGGCGTGCCGTCCAGCGCGTTCGAGCACCTGCTCACTGCCAAGCGCATGACCGCGGGAGTCGAAAGCGACGCGGAGCTGAGTGAGGACGCGCTGCGTAATCTCACCGAAGAGTTCAAGGCGATAGTCCGCAACCAGACCGGGACACCATTTCCGACAGATCCCACCGAGCAGCTGTGGGGCGCGATCGAAGCAGTGTGGCGCTCATGGACGCTCAAGAAGGCGCGCGACTACCGCCGGGTGCACGCGATTCCGGAGACACTCGGCACCGCGGTCAATATTGTCGCGATGGTGTTCGGCAATCTGGGCGACGATTCCGGAACGGGCGTCGCGTTCACGCGTGACCCCTCCACCGGCGAGCACACGTTCTACGGCGAGTTTCTCGTCAACGCGCAGGGTGAGGACGTCGTCGCAGGCATCCGCACTCCGATCGCCATCGATCAGATGGCCACTCGCCTGCCCGCGGCGTTCGAGCAGCTCATGGATACGCAGGCACGACTCGAGCGTCACTTCTGCGACATGCAGGACATCGAGTTCACTGTCGAGCGGGGCCAGTTGTACCTGCTGCAGACACGCACGGGAAAACGAACCGCAGCAGCAGCCGTTCGCATTGCGCGCGACATGGTCGAGGAAGGACTGATCACGCAAAACGACGCGGTACGCCGCGTGCCCGCTGGACAACTGGATCAGCTGCTGCATCCGATCATCGATCCCGCCGCGCGTGCAAAGACACTGTGCGTCGGCCTCCCGGCGAGTCCCGGCGCCTCCAGCGGCATAGCGGTATTCGATCCGGACATCGCCGAGGCGCGTGCGGCTGATGGTACTGCCGTGATTCTCGTACGCGAGGAAACAACGCCCGAGGATTTCCACGGAATCGTTGCTGCCCGCGCGGTGCTCACGGCGCGCGGTGGGATGACCAGCCACGCAGCCGTAGTGGCCCGCGGAATGGGCAAGTGCGCCGTCGTTGGCTGTCGCGACATTCACGTCGATCTCGAACATCGTCGCTTCACCGTCGGGAACCAGACCGTCAACGAGGGCGACTACATAACACTCGACGGCGCGACTGGCCGCGTGTTCTCCGGTGCGCTCCCCACGATTCCGAGTGAGGTGGTGCAGGTCACCAACGGCACGATGCGCGAGAGCGCGGCGCCGCTGTACCAGGCCTACGCACAGCTGCTCGGCTGGGCCGACGAGGTTCGCACGCTCAAGGTGCGTGCGAACGCCGATACGCCGCGCGATGCACGCATCGCCCGCAACTTTGGCGCGGAAGGGATCGGCCTCTGCCGAACCGAGCACATGTTCTTCGAGGGCGAGCGCATCAACGCGATGCGCGAGATGATCGTCGCGCGCGACGAGGCAGGCCGCAGGCGAGCGCTCGCGAAACTGCTTCCGATGCAACGCGCCGACTTCGAGGGGATCTTCGAGGCTATGGACGGCCTGCCGGTCACCATCCGCCTGTTGGATCCTCCGTTGCACGAATTTCTGCCGCACGGCGGAGAGGAGAGCAAGCTCCTGGCACGGACGCTCGACATCCCCCGCCACGACCTGCAGCGGATCGTGGAGAACCTGCGCGAGACCAATCCCATGCTGGGCCACCGCGGATGCCGCCTCGGAATCACATACCCCGAAATCACCGAGATGCAGGGCCGGGCGATTTTCGAGGCCGCCGTCAAGGCCAAACGCCGCGGCATCGATGTGCACCCCGAAATCATGGTCCCGCTCGTCTCCGCGGTCACCGAATTCGACAACCAGCGGGCCATCCTCGAACATGCCGCCGAGCAGGTTCTGGGTGTCATGGGGGAAACCGTTCCGTACCTTATTGGGACTATGATAGAGCTCCCAAGGGCGGCGCTCACCGCGGGCGAAATTGCCAAACGGGCCGAATTCTTCAGCTTCGGGACCAACGACCTGACCCAGACGACCTACGGACTCAGCCGCGACGACGCCGGACGGTTCCTTCCTTCTTACGTAGAAAGTGGCATTTTTCCGGATGACCCTTTCCAGACCCTGGACCCAGTCGGAGTCGGCCGCCTGATCCGCATCGCGGTTGAGGATGGCCGAAAGGCCCGACCGGGCATTAAATTGGGCATCTGCGGCGAGCACGGAGGCGAGCCGCGCTCGGTAGCATTCTGTCATGCCACCGGCCTTGACTACGTCTCATGCTCACCCTACCGGGTTCCTATTGCCAGGCTCGCCGCAGCCCATGCCGCTCTTGAGGCCACCCCTGGCCAGTAGCGTGTATTCGTCGGCAATCGCCGGCCCGAGTCTCAACCTGGCGCCGCCTCGCCCCCTGAGGATCGCGCTGGTCACTGAGTATTACTACCCGCACCTGGGTGGCATCTGCGAGCATGTCCATTTTTTTGCGCGTGAAGCTCGAAAACTTGGCCACCACGTCGACATCATAACGTCCAATCTGCCAGGCGCGGTCGCGGAAAACGGTGTCATCAGGATTGGACGAAGCCAGCCGATCTACGCCAACGGCTCGCAGGCTCGCATCACGGTCGGCCTGTCGCTCCGCAAGGACATGCGCCGTGTCCTGCAGGAGGGACGCTACGATATCGTCCACGTACACTCGCCTCTCAGCCCGATCCTTCCGATTCTCGCGATCGAGGAGGCCGACTGCCCCACTATCGGTACCTTCCACACTTACTTCGATAAATCCGTCGGATATCAGCTCGGGCGCAAATATTTTCAGCGCCGGCTCGACATGCTGGAAGTCGCCATAGCCGTGTCGCACTCGACGACAATCGCCCTCGATCGCTATTTCGAAGCCGACTGGACCATCATTCCCAACGGCATCGACATCAATCTCTTCAATCCACACGCACCACTGCCACCGGGACTGCGTCGCGACGTCCCAGCCATTCTCTTCCTCGGCCGCTTCGATCCCCGTAACGGACTCACGACGCTCATCGATTCCTTCAAGCGCGTGCGCGGCAAGCAACGCGAAGCGCAGCTCGTGGTCGTCGGAGACGGTCCGCTACGCAAGCATTACTTCCGCGCAGCGGGCGACGATCCGGACATCACGTTCGTCGGATCGGTGCTGAAGGCACGCCCGAGCTACTACGCCCACGCCGCGATGTACGCCTGCCCGACCACCAAGGCGTCATTCGGAATAACGCTACTCGAGTCGATGGCATGCGAGACCCCGGTTGTGTGTTCCGACATCCTGGGTTTCCGCGACGTCGTCAAGGATGGGCGCGAGGCGTTGATGGTGCCGTGCGGGGACCGCGACGCACTCGCCGATGCGATGGTCACGCTGCTCGACGACGAGACACTGCGCACCAGGCTCGGGAAGACTGGCCGCCGCGAAGCGGAGCAGTACGCATGGCCGCGTGTCACCGAGCGCGTCCTCGAACAATACGATAGCGTTCTGGCGCGGCGTTCAGCGGCGGCATGATCCTACCCGTAGCCGCCGCGGTTGCTGCGGCGGGGACGGCTGCGTACGGGGCATTCTACAGAAACAGTCCCGTCTTCGGCAGCGTCCTGCATCAGCTCCCGACATCAGACAGTACCGTGTCGCTTACCTTCGATGACGGACCCAATCCGTACGCGACACCGGTGGTGCTCGATGCACTCGGCAAGGCCAGAGTCAGCGCGACCTTCTTCTTCCTTGGCCGACACGTCGAACGCTGGCCCGAGATCGCGCACCGCGCCGCCGCGGAAGGTCATCAGATCGGCAACCACGGCTACTACCATCGGAAGCTCCACCTGCGCGGCATCGGCTACGTGCGCGACGACCTCGGGCGTGGCAAGGCCGCAATAGAAGCCGCGTGCGGGGTCACACCCGCGTTCTTTCGCGCACCGCACGGATTCCGCAGCCCGTGGGTCACTCCAATAGCCCGCTCGCTCGGCGAGCGAACAGTCGGTTGGTCGCTCGGTGTCTGGGACACCGATCTGCCCGGCACGGATGCGATAGTGGCCAGAACGGTCGAAGGCGCCCGGCCGGGACACATCTTGCTCCTGCACGACGGCGATGGATACGACCCGGTTGGTGACCGCACGCAGACCGCTCGCGCGGTCCCGCAGATCGTCAGCAAGCTGCACGATCGCGGCTTCACGTTCGCGACTTTGCCAAGATGAATCGCGCTAGGATCGGCAGGTTGGTTCGCCTGACGTTGTCTGCCGCGATCATCGTTCTGCTGATCCTCTTCGCGAGGAAAGTCGACTGGGGCCAGGCATGGCACGCGATGATAACCGCGTCGCGTCCCTTGCTGCTCGCTGCACTCGCGGTGAACCTCCTCAGCCTCGTCGCGCGCGGTGTGCGATGGTGGATTCTGCTTCGCGCCGTTGGATCTCCGTCGCTGGCGCTGTGCATGCGCGCGACCTTCGCCGGCGCGGGTCTCAACAACGTCCTCGTCGCGAACGGCGGCGATGCCGCACGCATAGTGTTTGTCACGCGATCGAGCGGAGTGCCGGCGGCCCGAGTGCTGGCGACTGCTGCACTGGATCGCCTGTTCGATCCGATAGGCTTCATAGTGCTGCTCGCCGTCGGTCTCGCAGTGTTCACCCTTCCGTCAGAGTTTGAAGTCCTGCGTTGGCCCGTCGTCATCGCGCTGATCCTGATCACCGTCGCGCTCGTATGGCTGGCCAGGACGGCCCCCGACGCCGACGCCGAGCAGATCGTCGAGCGGCGGGCGATCCCTCGCGGATGGCGGGCCAAGGCGCTGGCGTGGCTCCGCGAATTCGGCGGCAGCATGCGCGAGCTGGCAACGGGCCCGAGGATGATCCCTCTGCTCGTGTTGACCATCCTGGCATGGCTGGGGCAGTTGGCGACATTCGCCTATGCTGCACGCGCAGCGCACACACATCTGCCTGTCCAGGGCAGCCTCGCTGCGCTCCTCGCCGTGAACGTGTCGCTTGTCGTTCGCGCCACGCCTGGCAACGTCGGTTTCTTCCAGTTCGCGTACGCACTTGCCACCGCCCCCTTCGGGACGATCGAAGCCAACGCGGTTGCCGTCGCGGTCCTGATCCAGGCGCTTCAGATAATTCCGACCACGTTGATCGGCGTCGCGCTCGCGCCGGAGTTCATCTTCCGCAGGAAAGCAAAAACGCCGGCTGCGGTATGATCCGCAGCCGGCGTTTCTGGTGTTCGTAGGGAGGTAAGTGGAGGCGCGGGGATTCGAACCCCGGTCCGAAGCAAGATTCACCACAGCATCTACGTGCGTAGCCTTCGCTTTTTTGTCTCTCCAATCGCGACCCGGAAGGCGGGGCTACGACTGGACAAGGTTCCTGTTATTTCGTGATTAAGGGGAAACCGCCCCTAGCCACTATCCCGAATTTGCAATACCTGGTCGGCGCGTCAGGAGCGCTCCGATTCAGGCAGGTGCAGTAACCGCTTTACAGCAGGTTACGCAGCCAGGGCCAAGTTGTCGTTGGCAGTTGTGAAGATTCCCAGATTTTTTTACGAGGTTCCAGGAACCTCGGCACGCGGCCACAGCTTCACTAACCCCGTCGAAGCCGGTCGCCCCCTTCACTTAAGATAACACCGTAAGCACGCGCAGGTTCCCGTCGCGCGGTCAGCCGAGCCCGCGTATGGGCGGGCCCCCGTGCCCGCCCCCGTGACGTCATTTAGCCACTGCCCGTCACGCGGCCGTGTCGCGCCGTGCCCGCATGTCGTACGACCACGGCCCCTGACGTTTTGGGCGATCGATGCACACACACACCCCGGCATCAGAGCGGGCGGGCACGGAGGCCCGCCCCTACGGCCTCGAAACGACTTTAAATGACGGTGCCTAAACCGTCACCCCAACGGACTATAACCCACCCGCAACAACCCTATCCCGACCTTCGCGCTTGGCCACGTACAATGCCCGGTCCGCCGCCGAAAACAACTCATCGCGGTCCCGCGCCCCTTCGGGATACGTCGCGAGGCCGAGCGAAATTGTCACGCGAATGTCCCTGCCGCCGATCACGAACGGCCTTCCACCGACCGCAGTCCTCAGGCGCTCGGCAAGCTGGCATCCGCCAGAAAGATCAGTCTGCGGCAGCAGCAGTGCCATCTCCTCACCGCCGTATCTGGCGCAGAGATCGACGTTGCGGACCTCGGCCTGCAATGCTGCAGCGACGCGCTTGAGCACCTCGTCGCCTACCTGGTGCCCGTAGGTGTCGTTGACGTGCTTGAACCGGTCGATATCGACCACCACGAGCGTGCACGACCCGCCAAAGCGGTTGGTCTCCATGACGATGCGCGTCAGCCGTTCCTCGAACTGCTGCCGGTTCGCCAACCCGGTCAGGGCATCCGTCCGCGCGCGTCTGTTGATCTCCTCGATCTCCCAGACGGTTTCGAGCGCATGCGCCGCCATGACGCCGAGCAGGCGCAGGTTCTTGGCGTCGGTCGGGCTGATCGTGATGGGCAGCTCGTTTTCCATCACGAGCGCGCCGATGACTCCGTCGCCACCACGTAGCGGGACTATCGCCAGCGCACCGAGCGGGTGCTGCTCCTCCTCGCCGCCGAAGACTACGAAACCACGGCCGCGGTCCGTCGCGTCCTCGATCAACACGGGGTAATCGCCAATGCACGCCGCGCCAACCTGGCTCTCAGGGGTGACGACAGACCCCGCCACTACGGGATGCCCGCGAATCGAATATGCGACCTCACCCGCCGGCCGCGAAGGGTTCCAGCGCACCAGCGCTACCCGTCGCGTCCCCATCATGTGCGATGCCGCAGTGCAGAGCGATGCGCCCAGATCCCCGATGGTCCTGTGGTCCTGAAGCTGTGTCGCCGTAAGCAGAAGAAGATCTGCGTGTCGTTCCGACTGCGTCACCGCGGCCTGCGCGTCGAGCAGCGAGCGAAGCGTCGACAACCTGCGGCCAAGCCGAGGGAGCCACGTGCGGAGCTGCTCCCGCGGAAGCTTGAGCGCGCCACGTTCTCCGGCAGCGACCGCCAGCACATGGCGCGCTCCCGTCGTCGATGGAATCGGCGTGGCGACAAATGCGACGCGCTCCCCATCCGTGGAAATCTCGCCGACGTTCTGATTCGCGGCCCACGCGATCAACCCCTTCGCGCGCGGGTCGAGCTGCGGCTCCTGCCCGTCGGCGCTCACGAACTCCATCAAACGCGGCGCAGCCGCCGGATCAGCTGCATCCCACACTGACGCATGTATTCCACCAAACAGCTCGCGAACATCCGCAAGGACGTCCGTGATGGGCGTGTGCTCTACCGATGGCGCCGAATCGGTACTACGCAGCCTCGGCGATCGCGTCGCTCGTTGTATCAGCGGTTCTCCCGACCAGGTCGTCGTCACCATTTCGCGCACCATAAGGGTGGGACAGGTAGTCGTCGAAGATTGCTTCGACCTCAGTGATGGATCGAACGGCGTACAACTTCTTGCGCAGCTCAGCCGATCCCGGCAACCCCTTCACATACCAGCCAAGGTGCTTCCGAAACTCAACGGCGGCGCCACGGGGATCGAGCTCGAACTCGTCAGCCATGTGCGCGTGCTCGAGCGCGATCGCGAGACGCTCGCGGATCGGGGGCGCCGGCCGCTTCTCGCGTCCCTCGAGCAGGTCACGCGTCTGATCGAAGATCCACGGCTGGCCGAAGGATCCGCGCGCAATCATGATTCCGGTGCAACCGGTCTGGCGATGCATCTCGATCGCGTCTTCGGCGGACTTGATGTCGCCGTTGCCGAGCACCGGAATGTCCAGCGCATCCACAACCGCCGCGATCTCATCCCAGCGTGCAGCGCCACTGTACATCTGTGCGCGTGTGCGAGGGTGCAGAGTGAGCACCGTCGCACCGGCATCCTGACACCGTAGCGCGATCTCCACCGGGTTCCGCATTTCCTCGCTCCAGCCACTGCGAATCTTGACCGTGACAGGCAACGGCGTGGCTGCCGCAACAGCCTTGATCACGGACTCGACGAGTCCGAGGTCCTTGAGACAGCCGGATCCGCCATTCCGCTTCACGACCTTCTTGACGGGACAGCCGAAGTTGATATCGATGAACTCGGGCTGAAAGACATCGGATACCAGTCGCGCAGCGTCGCCCATTGCTGCGGGTTCGGCGCCGAAAATCTGCACACCGATGGGACGCTCGTCGGCACCGAAGCGAAGTTTCGCGAGCGTGGCCTCATTCTCCCGCCGTATTGCTTCGGCCGAAAGAAATTCAGTTACGACTACGTCGGCGCCGAACCGGTGACAGATGCGCCGGAACGGGGATTCCGACACTCCCGCCATCGGCGCCAGATACAGTGGCGTCGCTGCAGCGATTGGGAATGGGAATGTCCTGGCCATGACTCTGAAGCTAATGTTCGCCCCGAGGGTGGGCAACGCGCGTATTTGACATGACTGTGGGCCGAAAGTACCTTGGACGGTTCACCTCGAACTGCCCGCTTCGCCCGCACCCGCAACAAACGCAATGGAACTACGCGAGTTCTTCTCCGAAGATGCGATTTCGCTCGACCTCAAGGCCGACAACAAGGACGACATCCTTCGCGAGCTTATTTCGCTCCTGAAGTTGGACGAAAAGTCCGAAGGGATGCTGTTCAAGATGTTGAAGCGCCGTGAGAACCTCGGCTCGACCGGTATCGGTCGCGGGATTGCAATCCCGCATTGCCGCTCACTGGTCGTCAACAAGCTGAGGGTCGCCTTCGGTCGCAAACCGAACGGCGTCGACTTCAAGGCGATCGATGAGAAGCCTGTCTATTTCTTCTTTCTGATCGTCGCGCCGCCGCTGGAGGTCTCCAACCAGTACCTGCCAGTACTCGGTAAGATCGCCCAGTTCAGCAAGGAATCCGACGTGCCCGGCCGCCTGCTGGAGCTCACCGAGCCCGCCCAGTTCATGGCGTTGTTGAAGGAAAAAGGGGTGTAACGTGGCACCCGTAGGGGCGGGCCCCCGCGCCCGCCTCTCCTAACGAGATATCGAACGCGGTTTCGCCCCCCCCCCGTGCCGGCCCCTCTTAGAGCGATATCGAACTACGCGCCGTTAACGCGCCGGAACGTCCGTCAGCGCCACCCAAGTGCCGGCGCGACATGCGTAAGGATCGCCTCGATGACGTGCGCGTTGTAGTCCACGCCAAGCTGATTGGGTACAGTCAGGAGTAGCGTGTCCGCCGCCGCGATCCCCTCGTCGTTCCTGAGTTGCTCCACGAGTGCATCCGGCTCCGCAGCATAGCTCCGACCAAAGATCGCGCGCGTTTTCTCGTCGATGTACCCGATCTGATCCGCGTCCGCGCCCTGGCGCCCGAAGTTGGCCCGATCTCGATCGGTGACGAGCGCAAAAATGCTGCGGCTCACCGAAACGCGCGGTTCGCGCGCATGCCCAGCTTCTTTCCACGCACCACGAAATGCCCGGATCTGCGCCGCCTGCTGCACATGGAACGGCTCTCCAGTCTCATCGTCCTTGAGAGTGGAGCTCTGCAGGTTCATGCCGAGCTTTGCCGCCCAGACCGCAGTGGCGTTCGATCCCGCACCCCACCAGATCCGCTCGCGCAGACCATCCGAATGCGGCTCGATGCGCAGCAGGCCCGGCGGATTTGCGAACATCGGCCTCGGACTCGGCTGCGCGAATCCGTCGCCACGCAACAGGCCGAGGAAAACCTCCGCGTGACCGCGCCCCATGTCGGCATCGGTCTGACCGTCGGCCGGGCTGTAGCCGAAATATCGCCAGCCATCGATCACCTGCTCGGGCGAGCCGCGGCTGATCCCAAGTTGCAGCCGGCCGCCGGCAATGATATCGGCCGCTCCCGAATCCTCCACCATGTAGTACGGGTTCTCGTACCGCATGTCGATGACAGCAGTGCCGATCTCGATGCGACTCGTCCGCGCACCGACCGCGGCAAGAAGCGGAAATGGCGACGCGAGTTGCCGGGCGAAATGGTGAACGCGAAAATATGCGCCGTCCGCACCCAGCGACTCGGCAGCAACAGCGAGATCGATGGACTGCAGCAGCGCGTCGGCTGCAGATCGTGTTTGCGACTGTGACGACGGCGTCCAGTGCCCGAACGACAGAAAGCCGATCTTTTTCATTGCACGAGATGCTGACCGTGAGTCTCGCTCATTCCCACTCGATGGTCGCCGGCGGCTTCGAGCTCACATCGTAAGCAACCCGGTTCACCCCATCGACCTCGTTCATGATGCGGTTCGATATCCGCCCCAGCACATCGTAGGGAAAGTGATACCAGTCAGCGGTCATACCATCGGTGCTGGTGACAGCGCGCAACGCGAGCACGTTTTCATACGTCCGCTCGTCGCCCATCACTCCAACACTGCGGATCGGCAACAGCACCGCGAACGCCTGCCAGATCGTATCGTACAATCCCGCTGAGCGAATCTCTTCCAGATAGATCGCATCGGCGCGGCGCAACACTTCGAGCTTCGCCGGTGTGACGTCGCCGAGCACGCGTATCGCGAGGCCCGGTCCCGGAAATGGGTGTCGGCCAACCATCTCCTCAGGCAGACCCAGCTCGCGTCCGACGTTCCGCACCTCGTCCTTGAACAACTCACGCAGCGGCTCGATCAGGGCGAACTTCATGTCGCTCTTGAGTCCCCCGACGTTGTGATGGGTCTTGATCGTCACCGACGCGCCGCCGGTCGGTGAGAACGACTCGATCACGTCCGGATACAACGTGCCCTGCACCAGAAAACGAACGTTGTCGCCTACTTTCGCTGCTGTGGCTTCGAATACGTCGATGAACGTGTGTCCGATGATCTTCCGCTTCTTCTCCGGATCTTCGACGCCTTCAAGTGCGCCAAGAAACTCTGCACTCGCGTCCACGGTGATCAGATTGACACCCATGTGAGCGCGAAACGTGCGCTCGACCTGCTCGCGCTCGTGCATTCGAAGCAGACCGGTATCCACGAAGATACACGTAAGCTGATCTCCAACTGCACGGTGTACCAGCGCCGCCGCAACCGACGAATCGACGCCGCCCGAAAGTCCGCAGATCACGCGCGCGTCGCCAACGAGCGCGCGAATACGTACGACCTCACGCTCGACGAAGGAACCCGGCGTCCACGTGGGATGCAAACCGCAGATACGGAACAGAAAGTTCTCGATCAGCTCTCGGCCGCGCGGCGTGTGCGCGACTTCTGGATGGAACTGCACGCCGAATATCGGACGTGTCTCATGGCGGAACGCCGTAACGGGGTTGGCCCCGCTCCGCGCTGTTACTGTAAAACCAGGAGGTGGCGATTCCACATGGTCGCCGTGACTCATCCACGCTTCGAGGCATTCCCCGCCGTCGAAACCCGCGAAGAGCGCATCCGGCTCGGTGACGCAGACCTGGGCGCGACCATACTCCCGCTTTCCCGCGCGCAGGACCGTCGCACCCGAGAGCTGTGCGATCAGTTGCATTCCGTAACAGATGCCCAGTACCGGTGCCACGCCGAGCAACGCCGGATCCGCCATCGGAGCGGATTCGTCGTATACCGAATTGGGGCCACCGCTGAAGATGATGCCGGAAGGATTCCACTCGCGCACCCACTCGAGCGTTCGCGTGGGAGGATGGATCTCACAATACACCCGTGCTTCGCGCACGCGCCGCGCTATCAGCTGCGTGTACTGCGCCCCAAAATCAAGAATCAGAATTCTTTCCGGATTCATCCAGCTCTCAGAGTTTGATGATTTCCACTTCGCGCGTATCCAGATCGACGAGCGCAGCTGTGCACGACCCGTACAACCAGCCGCATGCCTCACCGGGATTCAGGATCAGCGTGTCTCCCCTGCTCTTCATCTCGACCTGATGCGAGCTGCCATGGAACACGAAGTGGTGCTTGTCCAGCGAACGTTGATGCACCTCACCAATGTCGTGAACGATGAGGATCTGCTTGCCCGACACTTCGAAGCTGTGCGGAGACTCGTACAGCTCGGTCCCCACTCCTTGCGCAGCAACCGCTGCCAGGCCCTCGGGATCTCCATCGTTTCGACCAAAGACGCCAAGCATCGGGATGTTGGCGTCATTCACGGGCGTCAGCGAAAAGGGTGAACAGTGATCCCCAGCGTGCATAAGCAGGCTTGCACCACCGGCGATCATACGGGCGACGAGCTCCGCAATCGCGGGAACCCTGTCGTGCGTATCAGCCATGATTCCGACTCGCATCAGTCCTCGATCCAGTCAGGCGCGAATGTCTCGCGGCGCGTAAGATCAGCGTCGGACTCTCGCTCGGTGATTACTGCAAATCGACTCCCATCCACAAGTACTTCGGCTGGCCGCGGGCGCGAATTGTAGTTCGACGCCATCGAGTAGCCGTACGCACCGGTCGCGCGCAAGACGAGCAGCTCTCCCGGCGCGACATCAGCAATGAGCCGATTGTTCGCGAAGAAATCACCACTCTCACAAACCGGACCGACGATATTCGCGCGCAGAGTCGGCTCGGCGTCACTCGACGCAGAATCGATCGCGTGATGCGACGCGTACAGCGACGGGCGAATGAAATCGTTCATCCCCGCGTCGGTGATGACGATCTCCTTTCCGCCGCTATGCTTGCGGTACAGCACCCGCGTCACCAGCACGCCCGACTCGGCCACCAGGAACCGGCCCGGCTCGATGAGTATCTCCACACCTGGCTCTGCGGCGGCGATCCGCAGCGCATCGGCGTACGCCCCGAGATCGAGTGATGAGCCGTCGTCGTCCGTCACTCCGAGGCCGCCGCCCAGGTCCAACGTCGTGAGCTGCGCGAGATTCTCGCCTTCGATATCGCGCTTCAGCTGCACGAGCGCCTTCGCTGCCAGTGCATACGGCGTTGCGTCACCGATCTGCGAGCCGAGGTGGGAGGCCAGGCCGATCAGCTTCACGTTTGTCATGTACGACATCGCACGTGCGACAGCGATGACCCGATCAAGCGGAATTCCGAATTTCATCCCGCGCTCGCCGGTGCGCGTGTACGGATGCGGCGTGTCCACGGCAACGTCGGGATTTACACGCAGAACTACCGGGGCGACGACGCCGATCCGGTGCGAAACGTCCTGCAGCACCGCGAGCTCGCCTTCGGATTCGACGTTTATGCTGCGCACGCCGGCGCGCACTGCGCGCTCCAATTCCGCGGGGGTCTTGCCGACGCCGCTGAATACGATGTCCGAGCCCGCGAATCCCGCCTCGAGCGCGCGGTGCAGCTCGCCGCCGCTTACGATGTCGACGCCGGCGCCAAGTGATCTCAGCAGCGCCAGAATCGCCAGACTGGAATTGGCCTTCACGCTATAGTGTACGTGGACGGGCAGTCCTTCAACCGCGACCGCAAGTCGCTGGTACTGGTTGCGAATCGTGTTTGCGCTGTACACGTAGACCGGAGTGCCAACCCGATCCGCTATCGTGTCCAGCGCAACGCCATCGCAGAACAGCGCACCATCGCGCCGTGTGTAACCGGCGGGCATCAGTACGCTTTGGCCCACAAGGCCTCCGCTACCGATTTCTCTCCGCACCGCAGGCACGACGTCGGTGCCACCGCGGAACGGAACTCTTCGTCGGGAAGGCATCGTATTGTCGCCTTGGTTTCTTCCTTGATTTTAGCCTCGCATTCGGCGGAGCCGCACCAGCCGGCGTACACGAACGCCCCGTCGCCGTCCATGATCTCGCGAAAGCGCTCGTAAGTAACGTCGCCGCGCACGCTGTTCGCCTCGCGTCGCGCGCGCGCCGTTTCGAGCAGGTTGTCCTGGATCGCGGACAGCAGCTCGTGTATCGATTCCCCGATCGTATCGAGTCGATACGGCCGCTTCTCGCGCGTGTCGCGACGCACCAGCACCGCCTGACCCGCGTCCAGATCACGTGGGCCGATCTCCATTCGGAGCGGTATCCCGCGCAGCTCCCATTCGTAATACTTGGCGCCCGGCTTGATTCCCTCGCGCGCATCCACGTGAATGCGCAGCCGTGCAGGCGACCGGCGCTCCCAGGCGCCGAGTGATTCCTTGATCTTCATCGCCGCCGCGATGACGCGCTCGCGATCCTCGTCCGTGCGATAGATCGGCACGATGACCACTTCGATCGGTGCCAGCAGTGGCGGCGTGACAAGGCCATTGTCATCACCGTGCGTCATCACGAGTCCGCCCACCATGCGTGTCGAGACACCCCAGCTCGTATTCCACGCAAAGTCCAGCTCGCCGGCTTCGGTCTGAAACGTGAGATCGAATGCCTTGGCGAAGTTCTGCCCGAGATTGTGCGACGTACCGGCCTGGAGCGCCTTGTTGTCCTGCATCATCGCCTCGCACGAATACGTGCGCAGCGCGCCAGCGAACTTTTCCGACTCGCTCTTTCTACCGGTCACGACCGGCATCGCCATCCAGCCTTCCATGAAGTCGCGGTACACGCCGAGCATCCGGCGCGTCTCCTCTTCGGCTTCCGCCTCGGTCGCGTGCGCCGTGTGCCCTTCCTGCCACAGAAACTCGAGCGTACGGAGGAACAGACGCGTGCGCATCTCCCAACGGACGACGTTGGCCCACTGATTGATCAGCAGCGGAAGGTCGCGATAGCTCTGCACCCACTTGGCGAACATCGAGTAGATGATCGTCTCGGACGTCGGGCGAATCACGAGCGGCTCATCCAGCTGCTTGCCGCCGCCGTACGTCACAACCGCCGTTTCGGGCGCAAAGCCCTCCACGTGCTGCGCTTCCTTCTGCAGAAAGCTCTGTGGGATCAGCAACGGGAAGTACGCGTTCTGATGACCAGTCTCCTTGAACATGTCATCGAGCTGGCGTTGCATGCGCTCCCAGATGCCATAGCCGTTCGGGCGGATGACCATGCATCCACGAACCGGCGCGTAGTCCGCCAGTTCCGCGCGTACAACGAGCTCGTTGTACCATCCGCTGAAGTCCTGAGCGCGAGTGGGAAGCTTCTTTTCGTCAGCCATCGATGCAGTAGTTGATGCAGTGAATGCAGTATTGGATGAGGCGCGCGTTATCGGGCATGAGATCCCGTCGCCGCCGTGTTGCTCAGGTGGATGATGCTGTGCGCGCCGGCCGCAACCGCCGCCTTGCGCTGTTTGGATGGAGTCTGATGCCGCAGCGCATACTCCACGGAAAAGCCCTGTGCCCTCAACTGCGCCGCCTCGGCCATGATCTTCGTCAACGGAACGTCCTCATCGGCGGTGAGCCAGTAATCAACCGACGGCTCCGTCACCGGAAGCAATTTGCGCGCGCGCAGCAATTCGGTGAGCACGACGTCGCCCATTCCGAATCCGAGCGCAGGAAGCGCTGCGCCGCCGATCGCGCCGAGCAGGTTGTCGTAACGCCCGCCGCCACATATCGCGCGAAACTCACCGGAGCGGTCGAACAATTCGAACACGATGCCGGTGTAGTACGCGAGTCCGCGCACGATCGACAGATCGAATTGGAGCCATGCCGCCCCGTCCGG
Organism: Gemmatimonadota bacterium; assembly: GCA_040388625.1. Lineage (NCBI taxonomy): Bacteria > Pseudomonadati > Gemmatimonadota > Gemmatimonadota bacterium. The sequence goes on from JAZKBK010000001.1 coordinate 745,875, forward strand.
CACCAGCGTGCCAACGTACTCGAAGAATCTGCGCAATTCCTCGACGTGCTCACCGCCCTCCTCGGACGTGGTCTGGATCGCGGTCGCAACGGTATCGAGCGTTGCGCTCGTGATCTCGAGCACTGCGTTCACTTGCGTTTCATTCAGCCCCGCCGCAGCAAGCTTCTCCGCCGACACCGCACGCGGTTGCCGCGCCAGCTTGTCGGTCACCGCAAGCACGACTTCGAATGCGTCGACCGGAATGCCGAGTGCCGCGAGATACGCGTGCATCACGCGTCTGTCGCTCACACGCACCACAACCTCGTTCGACGTGAGACGCAGCTCCCGGCAGATATCGATAGCACACGCGACCAGCTCGGCGTCCGCCGCGACTCCAGCCTCGCCGACGATGTCGACGTTCAGCTGATAGTGCTCGCGAAGCCGCCCCTTTTGCTGGCGTTCGTATCTGAACAACTGCGGAATCGAGAACCAACGAGTCGGCTTGCGCAATGAGTTGGCACGCGCGCTCACCATGCGCGCAAACGTCGGAGTCATCTCCGGACGCAGTGCGACTTCGCGGCCGCCCTTGTCGACGAAATTATACAGCTGGCCGACTATCTCGTCGCCGCTCTTGGCCGTGTACAGCTCCAGAGATTCGAGCGGCGGGCCATCGTATTCCATGAATGCGTAGCGGCGTGCAACCTCACGCCACGCTCGGGTCACATACGCGCGCTCTGCAAACTGCTCAGGGTAGAAATCTCTGAACCCCGGTAGTGTTGTGTGCGCCATCGTCCAAACCTATTCGGTCGGAGAGGCGCGTGCTACCACCAGCGGCTGTGAACCACGGGCACGGCCCCCGCGAAACACGCTCGGATCAGTCGCGCGCGCCGCGCGACGCCCGAGCTGCAGGGTCGATCCCCAGTACCGCCATCGCGTCTCCCACGGTGTGAAATGATCCGCAGACGACCTTGGTGCCGGGCAACGAAGCTGCACGCTCCATGGCCACGGCGAAGTCGAGGTCGAGCGAAACCGGAACCTTGCACGCATTGGCGTGCGCCGCCGCCGGCAGCGGGTCCCATGCGCGCTCCGGCGGCGCGCTTGGAGGGTTGGTAATTATGAAATGATTCGCGACCGGTGCCAACGCTTCGATCATGCCGTACCAGTCCTTGTCCTTGAGAACACCCAGAACGATGGTCACCGGAGGCGGAGTCGGGCGCGCCGCCAGAGTCTCCGCGAGCGCCCGCGCTCCTGCCGCGTTGTGCGCCACGTCGAAGATCCAGTCTCTGATGCGTTGAAACCGTCCTGGAAGGCTGACGGAGGACAGCGCCCGGTTGATGTTCTCTTTCTTGATCGCGTACTCCGGACCGGCAGCGTGGATCGTCGCGAGAGCAGTGAGGGTGTTGCGGACCTGATGCTCGCCCAGCAATGGAGTGGAGAGTCGAGTGCGCCCCAACGGCGTCGCCGCGGTGAACGACGTCATGCCGCCAGCGAGCGAGACCGACCACGCACGCCAATCTGAGCGCACGATCGATATCGGAGTGGCACCGCGCTCCGCCGCTCGCTCAGCGAGCCTCTTGGCGATATCCAGCCGTGGTTCTCCGATCACCGCGGGCCGGCCGAACTTGAAGATTCCGCCCTTCTCGTCCGCAATCGACTGTAGCGTGGTGCCCAGATACTCCGTGTGGTCCAGCGAGATATTGGTCACCGTCGCGACGACCGGGTCCAGCACGTTGGTGCTGTCGAGAGCTCCTCCCAGACCCGTCTCCATCACCGCGACATCCACATTCGCTTCTGCGAAGTAGATCATCGCGGCAACCGTGGTGATTTCGAAGAAAGTCGCCTCCACCGACTCTGCGAGCGGCTCGATCCGGCGCAGCAGCTCCAGCAGCGTCTCCTCGGGGATCGGCACGCCATCGATCGCGATCCGCTCGCGAAAGTCCACAATGTGTGGCGACGTGTACCGCCCCACGCGCCTACCGCCGAACCTGAGCAACGCATCCAGCGTCGCGACCGTGCTCCCCTTGCCATTCGTTCCGGCGACGTGAAAGGAAGGGTACTTCCGGTGTGGATCACCCAGCGCGTCGAGCAGTTTTTCGGTCCGCTCGAGCCCCGGAACTACCTTCGATCCGGTCTTTTCGAACAACCGTTCGATAGTTTCCCGGTACGTCAGGTCGAGAGCCATCCAGTCGCCGCCGGCTTGCCGCTCATGTGTCGTAAAAGGCGACCTACCGTTGGCTTCAGCTCGTGACGCGGTACCACGATGTCCACGATACCGTGCTCCAGCAGGAACTCGGCGGTCTGAAAGCCCTCCGGTAGATCCTGTCCGATGGTCTGCTTGATCACACGCGGCCCAGCGAAGCCCACCACCGCACCTGGCTCCGCGATTATCGCGTCCCCCAGCATGGCGAAGCTCGCGCTCACGCCGCCCGTAGTCGGGTTCGTCAGCAGCGATACGTAGGGCACCCGCCGCTCCGCCAACTGCGACAGCATCGCGGACGCCTTGGCCATCTGCATGAGCGACAGGACGCCCTCCTGCATTCGCGCACCACCCGACGCGCAGACGATGACCAGCGGGTGCTTCTTCTCCAGTGAGCGTTGCCCGAGACGGGCGATCTTCTCGCCCACGACAGATCCCATCGACCCGCCCATGAAGGCGAAGTCCATGATGCCAAGGCTGATGGGCGACCCACCGAGCTGGCCTGTGAGGGTTAGAATGGCATCACCTTCACCCGCGTTGGCCGTCGCCTTCTTGAGCCGTTGGGCGTATTCGGGGAAGCCGAGCGGGTCGGCCGAGCGGATCTCGACCTCGGTCTCCTCGGCCGTCCCCTCATCGAGGAATATGTTGGCGTAGTCCCACGCGCGAATTCTGCGGTGAAAGCCGCAGTTTGGACAAACGTTGAGATTCCGGACGAATTTCTCCGTTATGTCGGTGTAGCCACACGATTCGCATTTTTCCCAGGCGTCTGCCGGAATCTCCAGCCGTTCGCGCCGCGGACTGCGGGGCTTCTTGTCCTTCCTGAACCAAGCCATATACCTCTAATGTCACCCGGCACCCAATGCTGGGCAAGGAGTTGCGGAACAGGCGTCCGGTAACCAGCCAGGTCCCGCGGCCGGAAAAGATGTGCGCCAGCTATTCCGGAGATGGCACGGCAGACGCCGGCGCCACCACGTCGGAGGCCGCCAACTGATCCTTGAGACGCTGCGCCGAGGCCTTCGTGAAGCCGGGTAGAACGGCAATCTCGTCCAGCGATGCGTCGCGCACCCCCTGAACGCTTCCGAAGGCCTGAATCAACTGGCGCCGCTTTACGGGACCGACTCCGGGTATCGAGAGCAGCTCCGACGTCACCGTTCGCATGCTGCGACGCTTGCGATTGAACGTTACCGCGAATCTGTGAGCTTCATCCCGAATCTGCTGCAGAAGTCGCAGCGCCGCTGACCGGCGTGAGAGCCTGAGCGGCTCCGCTCTGCCCCATACGAAGATCTCCTCTTCGCGCTTCGCCAGGCTGATCAGCGGGCGGTCACCGAGTCCGATGGAAGCGAGGGCTTCGTGCGCAGCGGAAAGTTGTCCCTTCCCGCCATCGATGACGATGAGATCGGGAAGCTGCTTTCCATCTTCCTTGCGACGGTTGAAGTACCGGGTGACGACTTCGTTCATCGAAGCGAAGTCGTCAGTTCCAACGACAGTCTTCACCTTGAACTTGCGATACTCGCCGCGCTTGGCGCGGCCATTCTCGAAGAACACGCAGGAGCCGACGGTATCTGTGCCCTGCGCTGTCGAGATGTCGAAACACACCATGGTGCGCGGCAACTTCTGCAGCGAGAGTTCTCGCGCGAGCTCGTACACCGGCTCGCCCGCGCGCACATCGGACTCCGCCGATGCGAGCTTCAGCTCCTCCAGCAGGTGCCGCGCATTCTGCTCGGCCAGCTGGACGAGCTCGCGACGAACACCCCTTTGCGGGATGTGTATGCGTTGGCCGGGCAACGATTCCTCGATCAGCTCGCGGTCCGGGAAATCGAATGGAAGCACCAGCTCGGACGCGTGCTCGGGCATGGCGATGTAACTGCCGGCAAGGAACAGCCGTAATACGTCTGCGTCATCCTCACCGTCCACGTTCTCCATGAAGCGGTGCTCGCGCGCGAGCAGCTTCCCTTCTCTTATACGTAGAAGCGCGACCACAGCATCGTCGCCATCGCGCGCATAGCCGATTACGTCGCGATCGCCACCTTCCACGCGCAGAACGACCGTCGGTTCTTCCATGCGCTCCAGGTGCATCAGCGCGTCACGCAGCTCCGCAGCACGCTCGAAGTCCAGGCTCGACGCCGCGAGCTCCATTCGCTCTCGCACTCTGCGCACCACTTCGTCGGAACGCCCTTCCAGGAACAGCACCACCTCGTCGATCATCGCGGCGTATTCCGCCTGCGTCTGCTTGAACACGCATGGCGCCTTGCAACGCTGGATGAAGTAGTCGAGGCACGGACGCTCCGGCATCTCGCGCGGCATGTCGTAGTTGCACGAGCGCACGGTGAAGATGCGCCTCACCACGTTGAGCGAGCGACGCATCGCGCCGACGTCCGTGTACGGGCCGAAATACTTTGCGCCGTCGTTGCTTACCTGTCGCGTGACGAACATGCGCGCGAAGGGCTCGTTCACCGTGACCTTGATGTATGGATACGACTTGTCATCCCGGAGCGCGATGTTGAACTTGGGATGATACTCCTTGATCAGGTTCGCCTCGAGTATGAGCGCGTGCGCTTCCGTCGGGACGACGATCGTCTCGAGGTCGGCGATGTTGCGTACCAGATGCTGCGTCTTGAGACTGAAGGGGTGGTCGCTCGCGAAGTAGCTGCGCACGCGCGAGCGCAGCCTCTTTGCCTTCCCCACGTACAGCACCACTCCGTCAGCGCCCTTCCACAGATACACGCCGGGGCCGTCCGGAAGGTGCTGAAGCTTCTGTGCTACCGTTTCGGGAACCGTCACCATCGAAAGTTATACGCCCGAACGCCGCCGCAGTTTCGACGCCAACATCAACGCTTCGGGAATGCGGAGAGCGACGGTGAATACCGCGTACCCGAGCGCAAACGCCGAGAGCGAGATCGCAGCCAGCACCAGCGGGCGCGACGTGGGTACCAGGAACCGGCCCAGCGTGCCCAGCGCAGCCGCACCGAGCCCGGCGATCCACAGTTTCACCACATAGCGCACGGAGAGCCCGGTCCGTCCAATACGCTTCGTAAGGCCGCGCCGCAGCAGAATGAACTCGACCCACCCCGCGATGCCCGCCGACGCGGTGAGACCGGCCGCACCGAGCTTTGGATCGAGACCGAGCCAGCCTGGGAGCTGGAACGCGAAGATGACGCCCAGCACGGTAGTCAGCGCGATACGGATGATCGCGAACTTGAGCGGGGTCCTGGTATCGCGCAGCGCGTAATAGGTCGATGAATCGAGACGTCCGAGCGTGGACGCGAGCAGCCCGACGGTCGATCCGATGAGAATCTCCCATACCCAGACCGTGTTGGCGCGCTTGAATGCGCCTGTCTGGAGGAACGCGCCGGTCACGATGTCGCCCAGAGCGAGGAATCCGATCACGCACGGGACGATGAAAAAGGCGATGCGCTCCATGCCGGCGTTGAGTCGCACGCGAAGCTGTGCTGCGATCTCCTCCGGCGTGCCAAGTGCGCTGGACATTGCCGGCAGCTCCGCCGCGGACACCGACATTCCGAACAGGCTTCCCGGAAGTATGTACAGCGTTTGCGCGTACGCCAGCGACGACACGGTTCCTATCGGCAGATGGTATGCAAGCGCAAGATCGATGAACGCGCTGATCTGCACCACGCCGCGGCTGAGAAAGGCCGACGTGAACTGTTTGAACACTCGCCGCACACCGGGCAGACCGAATTTGAAATTCGGAACGATGGCCGGCGCGACCCGTCGCAGCGTCGGAAGCTGGACCATGAACTGCGCAGCGCTGCCAAGCACAGACGCCCACGCGACTGCCACGACAAGATCCGGCGCCGTGCGATGTGACCCGTAGACGAGCAGCGCACCGATTATCACCGCGTTCCACGCCAGCGGCGCCATGTACGACAGCAGGAACTTGCGATGCGCGTTGAGAACTCCCAGGCACCACGCGGAAAATACGAGCAGGCCGGCGCCGGGAAACAGGATCCGGACGAGCGTCGTCGTGAGCGCGTCCTCCTCCGGAGTCGCGCCCGTGACGGCCAGCCACTGAATGAACGACGACGGAAGGAATCGCGCGAACGGGTGCACGATCTGACTGAGCGTGCTGCCTCCGCCGGCCAGGATCCCAACCAGTTGCGGCGCTGCAAGGACACCGATGAGAACGATCAGCGACGCGACCAGCGCCAGCGCAGTGAACACTGCGCCGGCTAGTTCGGCTGCCTCACGCTTCTCGCCACGCGCCAGCGTGCCGGCATACTCCGGAATGAACGACGCCGAGAGCACGCCTTCGCCGAACAGATTCTGAAGCATGTTCGGAATCCGGAACGCGCCCTGAAATGCATCATTGGCGAGTGACGCACCGAGATAGTGCGCGAAAACGCGCTGCCGAACGAGGCCGGCGAGCTTGCTCGCAAAGATACCGGCCCCGACAAGAAACGCTGCCTGTCCGGTCTGCTCCTCAGCCACCGTGTATCAAGCTGGCAACATGCGTCCTCGCGCCCGCCCGCGCCGCATCGATCACCGCGTTTCCATATCGCGCGAGGAATGGAACGAAGCTCAGGGCCCGCTCCTGCGGAGATCCGCCCGGAAAGAGTGATGCGCGAACAGCTGCGACGTCGTGCAATCTCTCAGACCCGATCTGCTTGATCGCCGCCGCGTAGCGACGTTCCAGCCGCGCCAGCCGATGCTCCACACCCGCGCGCATCGTTCCGACCGATCGCGACAATGCGTCATTCGTCTGCGCATCCCGGCGCATCGCGTCGCTGCTCGACTCGAGCGCACGCCGCAGCGAATCCATGGCATCGCGTACCGGTTCTGAAATCCCCTCGCGCGCGACTCGGCTCTCGACCGCATGCGGATCGGCGAAATCGTCGATGCTCGCGTCCAGTCGCGCGAGCATGCTCTCCACGTGCTCTTCCAGCAGAGTTCCACTCCACCTGGGTGAGATTCTCGGCTGGACCACGCCGAGCGCATCAGCGACAGCTGATACCTGCGCGAAATACGCGACCTCGCCCGGGCCACCGACATACGTGACAGTTGGAAGTATCTGTCGCTCGATGATCGGTCGCAGCAACACGTTCGGACCAAGCCGCCCCGCGCTTGCATCGTCGGCGATCTGCCGGGCTGCACGGAGCGGAACGCGCCGGCGAGTACCGTCCTCCAGCGTTTCGAAAACGAGCGACAGGTTCGGGACGGCGGCTACCTGCGGATGAAATCCCGCGTCGACGATCGCCCTCGTACGCGTGTGTAGCGCCGCGGCGGCGTCATCGGCACTACGGAGGGCGCGAAGGATCGTATCGTGTCCGGCATCCCGTACCGCCGCGTGCGATGCGTCGAGCACCGCGACGCCGAGCGGCTCGAGCAACGCGCGCAACAGGACGACGTATGAGCTTCCAACGGTAGCTTGAGGCGCGTAGGCATTCCGAACCGCTTCGAGTACGCGCTGATCCGGTGCAGATCCGCTGGCCTCCTCCAACCGCTGGATCTGCGCGGTGACATCGCCCAGCGGCGTGTCAGCCATCGAGCGTCCCGACACGCTATCGGGCGACATGGATAGCAGCTCGAGCTTGCCGTGACGCACGACCGAGACGTGATTCGCTTCCACCAGGTCAGCATCGTCGGTGGCTGCCCAGAATACGGGCGCGACCGGACGTCCTGTGATTGCCGCGAGTGCATCAGCCATCTCGAGAAGTGTCACGGCCTTGTGCAACACGTAGAGCGGACCGCCGAACAGACCGGGCTGTTGCCCTCCCGTCACGACAAAGCCGCCTGATTCGGACGCAGTCCGCAAGCGGTCGGCAGCAATGCCCGACGGAGCGAACGCCGGCAGCAGATCTCCGAGCCACGACCGCTGCTGGAAATCATTCGCGGTTTGCGATGCCGCGGCATTCCACGCGGCGGCATTGCTCAACCTGGCGCCATACCACTCTGGCAGCGCGCCAGCGAGCGCGTTGCGCGCGAGCGGCGATCCGCCGATTGGCCGGGATATCGCGCGTATCATGAACGGTGCGCGAAGAAGATCGCCCTGGAGCTATCGGTGCTGAGCGGCGCACCGGAATACTCCCCCAGCTCGTGATCGACCGGGAACCCAGCATCGTGTAGCAGACATCGAAGATCGTCCGGCTCGAAGAGTCGCACTCGCTCGAGATATTTCCGCGGCGACCCTGCTGCGGAAATGTCCTTCTCGACGTAAAGGCCATCGGCGCTGATCCGTCGGTCCTGCGTCACGACGCGGTTCCCGATGCGGCGCGTGTCGTGCGGAACGAGCGTCGCACGCACCTGATCCGAGTTGAGATAGTCCAGCACGAATACTCCGTCAGGCCGTAGAACGCGGTTCACTTCGGACAGCACCACGCGGTTTTCGTCATCCGAAGAAAAGTAGCCGAAGCTCGTGAAAAGATTGACAACAAGATCAAAGCTGGCTCCGGCGAATGGCAGTATCCTCATGTCGGCCCGGACGTACGGCACTTCCGGCGCCTCCGACTTCGCCACCTCCAGCAACTCCATTGACAGATCCAGCCCCACTGTCCAGATGTGCTGGCACAACGCCCTCGTGTGACGACCGGACCCGCATGCCAGGTCCAGCGCACGCCCCGCCGGGTCGGGAGAAACCATGTTTCTGATGAGCCGAACCACCGAACGCGCTTCGTGTTCGTCCCGGTGTGGATACAGATCGAGGTACTCCTTGCCGAACCACCGCGTGAACCACTCGCTCATTTGTGGTATGGCTCGCCGCGGACGATCGTGCCTGCGCGATACAGCTGCTCCGCGAGCACGAGCCGGGCAAGCTCGTGCGGCAGCGTCCACGGCGCCAGCGACAACCGGATGTTCGCCCCATCGCGCAGACTGTCGTCCAGCCCGAATGCACCGCCAATCATGAAGACGACATCACGTGCAGCTTCCCGCTCTCCCTGTAGCCACGCGGCAAAACGCTCGGATGACATCGATTGCCCGCTCGTGTCGCACGCAACCTTCGTTGCGACATCGCCAACTCTCGCGCGGATGCGATCTCCCTCGCGAGCGCGTACACTCGCCGACGTGCTTGCATTGTCGGCACGCTCTGCCTTCACCTCGACGACTTCGATCGGCCAGTACCGCGCTGCGCGGGTCTCATAGTCGAGAATCGCCGCGGCGAGCGCCCTGTCCTTCGGGTGCCCGACCGCGGCGATCATCACACGCACTCGTACGGAACGTTAGGAGTAGATGCCCCGCAGGCGATGCACAGCCGCAACACGGCTGATCGAAAGCATGTACGCAGCAGTGCGCATGTTCACCTTGTGCGTCTTGGACAGCGCAAGAACATCCGCGAAGCTGCGACGCATGATCTCCGTGAGACGGTCGTTTACGGTCTTCTCATCCCAGAAGTAGCCACCGCGATCCTGCACCCACTCGAAGTACGACACAGTCACTCCGCCGGCATTCGCGAGAATGTCGGGGATGACGAAGATCCCCTTCTCGTCGAGAATCGAATCGGCCGCTGCGGTGGTCGGCCCGTTGGCGCCTTCGCAAACTACCTTCGCGCGAATGTCGTGCGCGTTCTTGGTCGTGATCACGCTCTCCAGCGCTGCCGGCAGCAGTACATCCACGTCGAGCGTGAGCAGCTCGGCACCGCTGATTGCGTCGCCACCCTTGAATCCCTTGAGCGACTTGTGCTTCTGCACATATGCAATCGCCTCCTGGACCTTGATACCGTTCGCGTTGTGGAACGCTGCATCGCGATCGCCGATCGCGACGATCTTCGCTCCGGACTCCTGAAGCAGCTTCGCAGCGGTCGATCCAACGTTGCCGAAGCCCTGAACCGCGATCGTGGACTTGCTCACGTGCATGCCGAGGTGCTCCAGCGCATCCGTCGTCACGATCGTGCAGCCACGCCCCGTTGCCTCGCGTCGTCCAAGTGAGCCACCCATCTCGACCGGCTTGCCCGTCACGACCGCGGTCGTCGTGTGACCGACGTGCATCGAGTACGTGTCCATCACCCAGGCCATCACGCGCTCGTTCGTATTCACATCGGGCGCAGGAACGTCCGAGTCCGGTCCGAGCGTCTGGATGATTCCATTCGTGTACCGCCGAGTCAGGCGCTCGAGCTCGCCTACGCTCATCTTGAGCGGATCGCAGACTACGCCACCCTTCGCACCACCGAACGGAATGTTCACGACAGCACACTTCCACGTCATCCACGCGGCGAGCGCCTTCACTTCCTCGAGCGTGACGTGCATGTCGAAACGAATGCCGCCCTTGCCCGGCCCGCGTGACGTGTTGTAGAGCACGCGGTGACCAGTGAAGACCTCGACCTCTCCGTTGTCCAGAACGACCGGGCACGACACGGTTATCTGCTTCTCCGGATTGCGAAGAATCTTGTAGATGCCAGGCTCCAGATCGAGCAGCTCTGCGGCACGGTCAAAACGCGACATCATCGCGTCGAATGGATTTTCCTCGTTCAAAACCGGGTCCTTGTCCGGGTGGACGATTTTATGAGTCGAAAGACGGTGATCGGTGGCCATTATTCAGCGATTGAAGTGGCTCGTTTGAATAAATTCGCGAGAGCTGACGCGACGAGAGAGTATCCCTCCGTCAGGCGCACAGCCTGTGAAAGATACCAAAGCTCCACTCCGTTCGCAGGCCAGACCCTCGTCAGCTTCACCGCGTCCTTTTCCGTCGTGACAACATATTTGTGACCTCGCGATTCGCTCACGATCCGCGCAGCGTCCGAAGCGATGTAGCCGTGATGGTCGCGAAAACGCAGCTCCGTCACATCGGCGCCAAGTTTCCGCAGTTGCGCGAAGAAGCTGGCCGGATCACCGATTCCAGCCACCGCGAGCACTCGCTCGCCGCGAAGCTTGTCGAGCACCATCGACTCCGCATCCGACGCACGGACCAGCGCGTCCGGTTGCAGCGCTGCTATTGCGAAGTCAGCATCGGGATGCTCGGCTCGAATAGCCCGCATCACATCACCCGCCTGCTCGCTGGTCGCGCTCTTCTGCGTGATGACGATGAAGTCCGCACGGTCCAGCGACCGCAGCGACTCCCGCAATGGTCCCGCAGGAAGCAATCGCAGATCGTTGCGCCAGCTCTCTGCGCTCACCAGCACTACATCGAGATCGCGCGACGCCCTGCGGTGCTGAAAGCCGTCGTCCAGTACGACGACGTCGGCCCCGCCCGCTGCAGCCGCGCTGATTCCCGCAGCACGGTCGGCCCCCGTAATCACCGCAACTCCGGGATTCATTCGTCCATGGAGATGCACTTCGTCGTCGCCGTAGCCACGCATCACAACCGCGGGACGGTGCCCGGCCGAGATCAGCTCGCCAACCAGATAGGCGCTGAACGGCGTCTTGCCAGTGCCGCCCACAGTGACATTCCCAACACTGATAGTCGGAATCGATGCCGGGTGTACGCGCAATGCGCCGCGGTCATACAACGCGTTCCTTGTTGCGACCACAGCGCCATAAAGCCATGACAGCGGCGTCACGACCGCGCGCATCAGTCGCGCGCGAAAAGATCTTCCGTACCATAGCTCGCCGACGGTCATCGACGTTCCTGATCGAGCGCCTGCGCTGTCGCGACCACCGCGTTCAGTGACGCCTCGAACGTCTCACCCTGCATCGCCGCGCCGCGCGAGTCGCTCGCATTCACGTACGTGGGATCGCCGTACACGAAAGTGAGCCGGGCGAACGGCTTCGGAATCATGAACCGGTCCCAGCTGCGCAGATGCCATGCGCGGGATGCCGCAACGCCGACAGTGACTATCGGCGCGCCGGCACGTTGGGCGGCGACGACTGCCCCGCTCGCGAATTTCCGCGCCGGCCCGCGTGGGCCGTCGGGCGTAACCGCTACCTCACTCCCTGTCGTCAGCGCGTCGCACATCGCGAGCAATGCGCGAGTTGCACCGCGCGTCGTCGATCCACGTATGGACCCGAATCCCAGACTCGCAGTGATCCGCGCGATCAACTCACCGTCGCGATGCTCGCTGATCAATACCTTTATCCCCTGGGACCTGTGCTGCACTGTCAACGGCAACAGCTGGCCGTGCCACAGTGCAAACACGAAAGGATGTCCCTGGGCGCGCAGCGCGCGCCAGCCGGCGTCGTTCACTTCGCTCACCCGCCACGTCCAGTACAACATGCGCAGCAACGCGGGGCCGAGTGCCACGGCCAGCCGCTGAATCCCAGTCAGCCGACTCCGCTCGGGCGCGGGCTCACTCATCCCGCCAGCCCCGAGATCATCTCCGCCACGCGACCGGCAGCACCGGGGGTACCGAGCTGGTTTCTGACTTCGATCAGCCCCTCACGCTGCACCTCGCGGTACGCTGCGTCATCCAGCAATCGTCCGAGCTCCGTCGCCACCGCCATCGGCTGCAATGCTCCCTGCACGAACTCGCGCGCAACTTCGCGTCCCGCGACGACGTTGACAAGCCCGATGTACGGTATCTTGACCACACGCCGCGCAATTGCATATGAAAGCCCGCCGGTGCGATACGCGACAGCCATGGGGCACTGCGCGATCGCCGCCTCGAGCGTCGTCGTCCCACTCTTGCAGAGCGCGACGTCGGCAGCACGGAACACGTCGAACGACGCGCCGCGCACGATTTCGAATGGACACTCCAGCGCATCCAGATTCACGGTCGGCGCACCGTGGACGATGACGCGAAGGCCCGGGTGTCGGCGCGCCAGCTCACGTCCGCTCTCTATGAATGGAGCAAAGTGACGCGCTATCTCCTGTTCCCGACTACCCGGAAACAACGCGAGCACCTGCTCATCGGGACCGATTCCGAGCCGCTCGCGAGCTTGCGCGCGCGTCGGCAGATTTTGCGCGCGATCCAGCAACGGGTGACCTACGAACGTCGTGTCGATTCCGTAGCCCGCGAGCAACGGGGCTTCGAAGGGAAGGATCACGGCAGCCTTTGTCACGAGCCTGGCGAGCTTCGGTAGCCGCCCTGCACCCCACGCCCATACCTGCGGCGTGACATAGTACAGCACAGGCACACCCGCCTCACGCGCGGCCGCTGCAACCTTCATGTTGAACCCGGGATAGTCGATCAGGACGACCACCGCGACGTTTCCGGTGGCCAGGCGCGCTCGAAGCTGACGCAACAGCGCGGCGTGCTTCGGTATGTGCCTTACGACCTCGACGAATCCCATCACCGCGAGCTCGGCGTAATCCCGCGTTATCTCGACGCCGCTCGCGCGCATGTGCGCGCCACCTACGCCCGCGGTCGCCAGATCGGGACGGATCTCTCGCAGCCGCGCCGCGACGCTGCCCGCGTGCATGTCGCCGGACGCCTCTCCGGCGACGAAAAGAACTTCACGCACCGATAGACGGGGCGTTGCGCTCGATGTCGCCCACGATCCTCAGCGCGACTTCCAGCGCCCGACGACCCGCGGCACCACTCACCACCAGCGGTGCGCTGCCGTTGAGTACCGCCGCGAAACTCTCGAACTCGAGCTTGAGCGGCTCCCCTTCCGGCGCCTCCAGTGCGATACGCTCAACGAAGTCCGCGAGATCCGGCGTCGTCCCGCTCGCGACGAGCGCGTGCAGATCGCCAGCCTTCTTCAATCGAAAGAATTCACCATTGCCCGCTCCAAGATCGAGCGAGAGATAGCCACTCGGCTGGAAGATTCGCACCTTGCGGAATCGCTCTCGCGAGATGCGGCTCGCGGTGATGTTGGCCACCGCGCCGGAGTCGAACGTGATGCGCGCATTTGCAATGTCCACCGTCTGCGTGAGCACGGGGATTCCCACCGCGGCGATGTTTCCCGCATGGGAATTGACGAGCGTCAGAATCAGATCGATGTCGTGAATCATCAGGTCGAGCACGACGGCGACATCCGATCCGCGAATGTTGAACGGCGCCAACCGGTCGCTCTCGATGAAGCGCGGATTGCTCACGTAGGGCAGCGCAGCACGTATCGCACGATTGAATCGCTCCACGTGCCCCGTCTGCACGACCGCACCCGTCCGCTGCGCGATTTCAAGCAGCGCGTCTGCTTCTTCGACGGTCGCCGTGATTGGCTTCTCGATCAGCACGTGCTTGCCGCGCTCCAGCGCCTTGCTCGCTACCGCGAAGTGCCGCGGTGTCGGAACGACGATCGTCACCGCATCGACGTCGTCGAGCAGAGTCTCCAGATCGCTGTAACTGGGAACCTCCAGCTCGGATGACACCTGCGCGGCGCGCTCCGGCCGCTCCTCCACGAATCCCGACAATCGGAACTCGGGCATCTGACGCAACAATCGAACATGATGATAGCCGAGCGCGCCGGCTCCGACTACACCAATGCGCAGTGGCTTCAAATGGCGACCCCGCGCTGGCTCGATTCCACGAACTGCACGAGCTGTATCACTTCGGGAATCTGCTCCACCTCCGCCATGACCCGCTCGACCGCCTGCGCGAGATTGAGCTCCGATCGGAACAACAGCCTATAGGCGCGCTTCAACTCGAGAATCGTCTCCGCCGAGAACCCGTTCCGGCGCAGTCCGACCGAATTCAGTCCGTACAGCTTCATCGGATTGCCGACCGCCTTGACGAACGGCGGCACGTCCTTCGACACACGTGAGCAGCCGCCAACTATCGCGTTGCGCCCGATTCGCGTGAACTGATGAACCGCCGTCACGCCCGAAAGGATGACGCGATCCTCCACCGTCACGTGGCCCGCAAGCTGCACCATGTTCGCGAGAACGACGCCCTCGCCGATATGACAGTCGTGCGCCAGATGCACATACGACATCACGAAGCTGTTAGGACCGACACTCGTCTTGAACGACTGCGACGTTCCGCGATTGATCGTGCTGTACTCGCGCACAACCGTATTGTCGCCGATCTCGACTGTCGTCCGCTCGCCCTTGAACTTGAGATCCTGCGGGTCGCTGCCGAGAACCGTCCCGACTCCGATCTTCACGTTCTTGCCGAGTATCACGTAGCGCTCGAGGCTGGCACGCGCCGATATCACGCAGCCGTCGCCGATCACACAATCCTCGCCAACGATTGCGAACGGTCCGATCTCGACGCCGTCCCCGAGCTCCGCGGAGGGCGAAACGATCGCGCTCGGATGAATTTTCGCCGTCATCTATCGCGCACCATCGCAGCCATCTCGGCCTCGGCTACCAGCTCGCCGTCGACCTTCGCTACGCCGCGCATCTTGCAGACAGCCCCGCGGATCTGGATCACGTCCAGCTCGAAGCGAATCTGATCGCCTGGCCGGACCGGCTTCCTGAAGCGAACGTTGTCGAGCGACATGAAGTACACGACTTTCTGCTCCGTCTCCTCCAGTCCGCCCATCAGCAACATTCCGCCGACCTGAGCCATCGCCTCTATTATCAGCACACCCGGCATGATGGGATGGCCGGGAAAGTGTCCCTGAAAAAATGGCTCGTTGATCGTGACGTTCTTCATCCCGACGATTCGCTGCTTCCCCTCGATCTCGAGTATTCGATCGATGAGAAGAAAGGGATACCGGTGCGGAAGGACCTTCATGATCTCTTCAATCGACATCGTGCCAGCCATGCTCTTCGCTCCTTGCTCTGTTGATCTGGAACGCCTTCCCGCGCGCACCATTTCCCGAACCAGCGTCACCGTACCGCGATGACTCGGCCGCACCGCGACGATTCGCGCCTTCACGCGCGAGCCGACCAGCGCGAGGTCACCCACACAGTCCAGCGCCTTGTGGCGCAGAAACTCGTCGTCCCAGCGCAACACGTTCGCGACGACGCCAATGTCGTCAAGAACTACTGCATTGTCGGTGGATGCGCCCTGGATCAGACCCTTCGCGCGCAGATCTTCGACTTCGTTGAGAAAGCCGAACGTCCGCGCCGCGGCCATCTGATCGCGATAGCTCTCCCGCCCAACAACATAGCGAGCCGACTGGCGTCCGATAACCGGATGCGGAAATTCGATCGTCACGTCCAGCAACAGCTCGTTCGCGGGATGCGCCTCGTACACCGAATTCCCGTCGATTACCCGAAGCGGCTCGGTCAGCGTGAGATATTCCGGTTCGCCCGGAAGCTCCTCGATCCCCACCCCGATCAATGCATCATAGAATGGAGCTGCGCTGCCATCGAGAATCGGCGGCTCAGGCCCGCTCATGTCGATCATGAGATCGTCGATCTCGAGAGCAGCCACCGCGGAGAGGACGTGCTCGACCGTGTGGATCGCTGCCGCGCCGCTCCCGAGCTGTGTCCGTCGCTCGGTCGCCGTAACCTGGTCCACCCGGGCCGGAATTACAGGCTTGTCTGCAAGATCGACGCGCCGGAACCTGATTCCCTCTCCAGCAGCCGCAGGTCTGAACGTGAGCTCGCAAGGCTGACCCAGATGCAGCCCCACGCCGGCGATCCGCGCCGGTGCTGATACTGTGCGCCGCGTCATGCGGGCGCCTTGTCGTCAACAAGCTTCTCCAATTTCCTGATTATACCAGTCAGTTTGAACAGCGCGCCAGTCGCGCGCAATGATTCGCGGTGCGGGCGCGCGGGATAGCCGGACCACGATTCGCCGGCCGGAACGTCTCCGAATACGCCCGCCTGGCCGGCGATGCGCGCACCGTCGCCGATCGTCACGTGGCCGCCGATACCGGCCTGCCCCGCGATGATGACGCCGTTGCCGATGTGCGCCGAGCCTGCTATGCCGACCTGCGACATCAGCAGACACAACGATCCGATTCGCACGTTGTGTCCAATCTGCACGAGGTTGTCGATGCGCGTGCCGGCGCCGATTACCGTGTCGTCGATGCTGCCGCGATCGATCGTCGTATTCGCGCCGATCTCCACGTCGTCACCAATTATGCAGCGTCCCACGTGCGGAATCTTTTCGTGCCGGCCGTTTCGGAACACGTATCCAAAGCCGTCACTCGCGATACGTACACCAGAATGGATCGCGCACCGCGCACCGATCTCGCCGCCGCTGTATACCGTCACATGCGGATACAGCCGCGTGCCATCGCCAATCTTCACCCCGTCGCCCAGCACCACGTAGTCTTCGATACGGACGCCGGCGCCAAGTTGCACGCCGTGTCCAATCCGCGCGGTAGGTGCGATCCACGGTTCCGCTGGCGCAAGGTCGTACAGCAGGGGAAGTATTGTCTGCAACGCCTCGTGCGGCCTCTCGACGACGATTCTGCTCGGCGCGCCGCATGTTGCGTCAGCCAGTTCGCGGGCAACGAGCACAATCCCGGCGTGACATTCCGCCAGTTGCTCGGAGTAGCGAGCCGAGGCCAGAAAAGTAGCGTGGCGTGGCCCCGCCCTGTCGAGCGCAGCCACGCCATCCACCGCAGACTCCGGGTCACCGCGCAACTCGCCACCGACGAGCTGCGCGATTTCCCGTGCAGTCAGCGCCATCGCGTCATCACGGCTTTGGACGCGTCACGCCCGCCGGCTTCTGTGCTGGTCCGAGTGGCTTCGCGGACGTGGTGGTCGCTGGCGTGGCCCCTGTCTTCGGCGGACCAAGCGCCTTGAGCTTTGCGAGAACCATATCGGTGAGATCGAGCGACTTGTCTGCCGAGACCAGTGCACTGCCCTGAGCCCCGACGTCAAAGATCATGCTGTAGCCGCCCTGCGAGCGGACCTGATCGAGCACCTGTGACACCTGATCCATGAGCGGTCGTGCCAGATCTGCCTGGCGCTGCTGCATCTGGTTGTTCAGATCCTGCGCGCGCTGCGTGAACGCGGCTTCCGTGTCGCGGATCGTCTTGCCGCGCGCTTCCTTGCGTGCGCTGTCCAGGCCAGGCGCGTCCTTTTCATAGGTCGCGACCATCCCCTTGAGCGAGTCGTCCATCTGCTGCAGCTGCGCCCGCGCTGTCGCCATCTCCTTGTTGTACGTCGACTCGGCCTCCGCCCGACCCGGCGCTTCCGCGAGGATCTTCTGGGAGTTGATATAGGCCAGCTTGAGCGGCGTCGCCTGTGCGAATGCCGAAGGAGCGAGTGCGAGTGTCGCTGCCGCAAACATCGCGGAGTGCATCCATTTGCTCATCATGTTTTCCTAGAAGTACTGTCCAAGTTTGAAGTGGACTTTCCACCCCGGGTTAGAGTGCCCCTGCGCGTCGACCCTGTCCAGGCCGTACGCGAAGTCGACACCAAGAGGGCCGAGCGGACTCACCACTGAGCCGCCCACGCCTACACTGCGGAAGAGGCGCGTGGGATCGAAGTCCCGCGGCCGCTGCCATACGTTACCGCCTTCCATGAACGTATCCAGATACACCGACTGATTCACCCGGAGCCCCAGCTCCGCGGTCGTGACAAAGAACGCGTTCCCGAATGAGGTGGTCTTGGCGTTGCCGTTGCACGCCGATGGATCGTATCCGGCCGGCGTGATGGAAAATTCGCAATAGCCGCGCAGCGGCTCACCGTACTGCGTGCCACCGAGTGCGAACGACTGCGACGAGAAGAACGGTCCCGGATCGCCCAGCACTGCACCTGCGCGCGCCGTGAGGCCAGCCACGATCGTCATCGGCTCGCCACCAAGCGGATTCCCGCCGATGTACGCCAGCGGCGCATAGGAGCGGAGCTCCGTCGTGTATTTCTGGAAGTTCGCGGTTCCACCGAGCGGGCCGCCGTTGAACGAGGCGCTGAAGTTCTGCAATCCACCCTGCGTCGCGAACGGAAGTCCAAGTCGCGTGTCATGCTGATACGACACGCCGAGCGACGACCGGAAACAGCTCTTGCAGCTCGTAATGATGGTGCTGAGCAGCGTTCCCTGCTCATTGGCGTACTTCACCGACTCGCCGCCATAGGACAGGAAGATGCGGCTGAAGTATGAATTGGGAACCGGGAAGCCGAACTGGATCTGACCACCGACGCGCGTACTCTGACCGAGGTCGGCGATGGTGTAGCGCGTCTTGGTGTCGTACGCAGTCACCGATCCGGAAATGCGCGAGTCGCGAATGTTGGGATCGGAATACGTGAGGCTGAAATCGTTGATGTACTTGCCGAACTGCCAGTTGAGCTGCGCGCGCTTGCAGCGGCCGAACAGGTTCGGCTGGTCCAGACCGATGAATCCGCCGAGACCGGTTCCCTGGCCCATCGATGCGCCGAAGTTGACGTTGCCGGTGCGCTTCTCCTTCACCTTGAACGTGATGTCGACGTCGCCGTTCTCGTCGGGCGTGACCTCGGGCTCTGGCATTGGCGAATCGAAGAAATTCAGATTCGCGATGTTCTGATAGCTGCGAATCAGATAGTCGCGCTTGAACACCTGGCCTGGCGCCATGACGATCTGCTCGCGTATGCACGACTCGTACGTGTAGTCGTTGCCCGCGATGTCGATTCGATTCACTATCGCCGGCGACTTTTCCTCGATGTCCCAACGCAGGTTGACCTTGCGCACGGAATCCTGCGACGGAACCCGTTCCTCCACTGGAGTCACGACAGCGTAGATGTACCCTTCGTTGCTGTACGCCTCCTTCACCTTCTCCGTCGCGTCGGTCCAGCGAGATTCGTCGAAGGTGCCCTTGGGATTCTTGTACGTGTGGTGAAACAGACCGAGGGCACTCTCCGCCAGCGAGCGATCCTCGCGATCGAACGGGAAGTAGTTACGAAGCTGCTCCTGTGTGAAGCGCTTGTTCCCGAGAATCTCGAAATTGCCCACCGTATAGCGCGGACCATCCTGAACGTTCAGCTGGATCTCACCCTTGCCGTTCTTCTTGTCCACTCGCATGGTGTCCTGCAACAGCCTGAAGTCGATGTAGCCGCGACTCGCATACAGCGACGGAATGCGATCGGTGAGATCGCCCGCGAATGTTGCATCGTCGAATTCGCCGTTGCGAAACCACCAGAACCCTTCTGGCTTGGTCTCCATCGCACCGACAATCGCGCGCGAGGGAACCGAGCGATTTCCCGTAACGCCTATACCGGAAATTGCGAGACGCCGTCCTTCAGTGACGTCGAACCTCAGCGTCAGCTGGTCGTTTGCAAGCGATGAATCGACATGCACTCGAGCGAGATAGAATCCGCGGCTCTCGTACAGCGAATCCGTGCGCGAGATCGCGAGCGCGACTTTCGCTGGATCGACGGCGGTTCCGATGGGAAGATCGAGGCGCTCCTTCACATCCTTCGCCGATACCTGATCCACGCCGTGGATCGACATGCTCGCAAGTACGGGTCGCTCCTTCACCTGTACGTCGAGCGAAGCCTTGTTGGTCTTTGGATCGACAGTGCAGATGACGTGAACGTCATCGTAATTGCCGGTTGCGTACAGCGCTTTGACTGCGCGCTGCACATCGCGGTAGTTGAGAGTGGTCTTGGGAACCAGGCCTATGGTGGCGCGCACCGTCGCGTTGTCGACACGCGAGTTGCCCGTCACCGTGATTGTATCGGGCACCGAGCATCGGCCGCCCGCGACCGTGGAATCTGCCCCCTGGGCGTACAAAGGGAGCCCTACCAGCGCTAAGGCCAGCAGGCTCCCAGCAAACTTGAACATCCCTCTAATATACCACGGCAGTCGGTTTGAGCGCATCCATCCATGACTCGAGTTTGCAGCAATTATCAGGTCCGTACGACACCACGAGGTGCAGGAAAGTTGCGCGCGCCACACGGCATTTTTTTACCGCCGCCGTTCACCGCATCACTCAAGAATTGCGCTCCTGCTGCCGACACCACGATGTGTCACACGCGTGGTGACCCAATCCGTCCCGCGAGCAGCACACTCCCCGCCCGCCCGAAGGCCAGCCACACGATCGCCCAGTTTCATTACTGACGCCAAGCACCTTTGACCGCCGCTCCCCACTCCGGAGCGGCGGTTCGCGTTTCCACCGCCCTCTGCGCTCTTCTCTTCGCCGCGGAGCAAGCCGGTTCAACTCGCCTTATCCCCCTTCATGG
Organism: Gemmatimonadota bacterium; assembly: GCA_040388625.1. Taxonomy (NCBI): domain Bacteria; kingdom Pseudomonadati; phylum Gemmatimonadota; species Gemmatimonadota bacterium. The sequence goes on from JAZKBK010000001.1 coordinate 766,819, forward strand.
GCGCTGCGGGGATGACGCAACACCTGTTGCAGCCGCGCATAGGCGCCTCCCCCAATTCGTACATATGTTCCCCCAGGAGGGTCCCTGATGGACCGGTCGGGAAGCGTATCCGGACGAGATAACCGGAATACTACCCAATTGTCGGCCCTGAACAGCAGAAAAGTGACGGCTACTGCGTGGCCCCGCGCTTGCCAATGTATGGCGCTGACCGACCGACAGTCCTCTTACGCTAAAGTCCCTTAGGACACAACAATGTCTATCGCCAAGCTCCTCCTTGCCACAGCAATCGCTGCTGCCCCAATCAGCGTAGTGTCCGGCCAGTCGGGCGCGCCAGCCGACACTGGCAGCGACCACAATGCCCGCGGATGGATCGCCGGCGCGGGGGCTGTCGCCGGAGCAGGCCTCTTCATGGCCTTCACACATTCCGGACACAACCCGTCCGACAACGGTTCCAGCTTCAATCTCCACTCGGCGACGACGCCCGGCGCGCACGATCCCGCTCCAACGGGCGGCGCGACGCCACCGAGCCCCGCCGACACGACGACGACTCCGGCAGACACAGGCACTGTAACCCCGCCCCAGCAGCCCGGGCCCCAGAGCAACCCGCCCTCGTTCAACGACGGCAACCCGCCGCCGAACAACGGGCCCAACGCTCCCACCGGCGAGACGCCGCCGCCCAACGACGATCAGGGCTTCGTACCGGACGCCAGCACGGTCCCGGAACCCGGCTCGGCTGCCCTTCTGCTCACGGGCATCGTCGGACTGGCACCGCTGCTCCGTAATCGCCGCAAGTAGGACGGTCGGAGGACTGGACACGAAAAAGCGGGTGAGGCATGCAGCCTCACCCGCTTTTTTCATCCCCCCCGAGCGCGCTGAACTACGCCGCGCTCGCCTTGGTCATGACACGGAATTCGAGCTTCTCGCCCTCTGCCGCGGTGTCGACCTCGATCTCGTCCCCCTTGGCAAACTCGGCCATGAGGATCTTCTCCGAGAGCGGGTCCTCGATGTAGCGCTGAATCGCCCGCTTTAACGGACGGGCGCCGAACTTGTCATCGTAACCGTGCTTCACGAGGAAGTCCGCAGCCGACTCAGTGAGGCGTAGCACCAGCTCCTCGTCTGCCAGCCGCTTCTGCACATCGCGCAGAACCACGTCGACGATCGAGCGGATGTTCTCGCGCGACAGCGGGTGGAACACGATCACGTCGTCCAACCGGTTCAGGAACTCCGGATTGAACGTGTGCGACATCTCTTCCTTGACGCGCTGCACGATGCGCTCGAACGAGTCGCGCGATTCGCCGGTGTTGAAGCCGAGCGTCCCGCCCTTCGTGATGTCCTTTGCACCGACGTTCGATGTCATGATGACGACGGTGTTCTTGAAATCGATCACACGTCCGTAATTGTCCGTCAGATGTCCTTCATCCAGCACCTGCAGCAGAATGTTGAACACGTCCGGATGCGCCTTCTCGATCTCATCCAGGAGGATCACACTGTACGGCTTGCGCCGTACGGCCTTGGTGAGCGTACCCGAGTCCTCGTAGCCGACGTATCCCGGAGGCGCGCCGATCAACCGCGACACGGAGAACTTCTCCATGTATTCGCTCATGTCGACGCGGATCAACGCACTCGCATCCGCAAACAGGAACTTGGCGAGCGAGCGGGCAAGCTCCGTCTTTCCGACGCCAGTTGGCCCCGAGAAGATGAACGACCCGATCGGACGCGCGGGATCCTTCAGCCCGGCGCGGCTCCGGCGAATCGAGCGCGACAACGCTCTGATCGCTTCGTCCTGGCCGATGACGGATGCATGAAGCTCATCCTCCATCCGGAGCAGACGCGCAGTCTCCGCTTCCTGCAGCCGTCGAACCGGAATGCCGGTCCAGCGACTCACGATGAAGGAGATCTCATCCTCTCCGAGCACCGGACGATGCGATTGACGACGTTTGTCCCAATCTTCCTGCGCGTGCTTGATCTGCGCCTGGAGATCGCGCTCCTTGTCGCGCAGCGACGCTGCACGCTCGAAGTTCTGATCGCGCACCGCAGTTTCCTTTTCCGCGTTCACGCCTTCGAGATCATGCTTGAGCGCGATGACCTCGGGCGGCGGAGCCTGCGTCGCGAGACGTGCGCGAGCGCCAGCCTCGTCGATCACGTCGATCGCCTTGTCCGGAAGGAATCTGTCGGTGATGTAGCGCTCCGACATCTTCGCGGCCGCGACGAGCGTGAGATCGGGGATCGTCACCTTGTGGTGATCCTCGTACTTGCTGCGCAGTCCCTTCAGTATCTCGACCGTGTCGTCGACCGAGGGCGGCTCGACGACTACAGTCTGGAAGCGACGCTCGAGAGCGCCGTCCTTCTCGATGTACTTGCGGTACTCGTTGAGCGTCGATGCGCCGACGCACTGCAGCTCGCCGCGCGCAAGCGCTGGCTTGAGCATGTTGCTCGCGTCGATTGCGCCCTCTGCAGCGCCAGCGCCAACGAGCGTGTGCAGCTCGTCGATGAAGAGAATGATGTTCTTGTTCTGCGCGATCTCGTTCATCACGGCCTTGAGGCGCTCCTCGAACTGGCCGCGATACTTGGTGCCAGCGATGACCGCCGCCATGTCGAGCGACAGCACGCGGTTGTCGCGCAAGGAATCAGGGCACTCGCCAGTTGCTATCAGCTGCGCCAGTCCTTCGACGATCGCCGTCTTGCCGACACCAGGCTCGCCGATCAGAACTGGATTGTTCTTCTTCCGGCGCGTGAGGATTTCCATAACGCGCTCGATTTCCTTTGCGCGCCCGATCGTCGGATCGAGCTGCCCTTCGGCCGCAAGCTGCGTGAGATCGCGGCAGAAATGATCGAGTGCGGGAGTCTTGGACTTCTTCTCGCCCTTGGCGGCTGGCGGTGTGGCTGGTGCACCGGCTGTGGCCGCGGCACCCGCACCCTGCGGAAGCTCGGTGCCGAGCAGACGCAACGTTTCCTTGCGCGCTTCGTCGAGATTGATTCCAGCGTCGGTCAGTACCTGTGCTGCAATTCCCTTCTCCTCGCGCAGAAGGCCGAGCAGAAGGTGTTCCGTACCGACATATGAGTGATTGAGCTCGCGAGCTTCAGCCATTGCAAGCTCGAGAACTTTCTTTGCGCGTGATGTGTAGGGTAGATCCGGACCCGTAGCGACAGTTGCCTTCCCCTTCTTCACCGTCTCTTCGATCTTCTGTTGAATGTCGTCGAGATCGATGCTGAGGTTTTGCAGGACCGCCGCTGCAACGCCTTCGCCTTCGCGAATCAGCCCGAGCAGAATGTGCTCGGTGCCGACGTATTCGTGGTGCAGACGCGCCGCTTCCTCGCGTGCCATCGCGAGAACCTTGCGCACCCGCTCCGTGAAGTTGTATCCGTTCATTGGGCAGCCCTTTCCAAAGTCTCCCGTACGAAGGCAGCGCGAACCACGCTCGCCTCATCCTCTGTCAATACCCTTCCCTCGCGTGCGGAGAGATGCGCTGATTGAGTGAATACCAGGAGTTCGTTAAGAATGTATACACTCAACCCATCGATCAGTTTCAGTCCGGCGGCCAGGCGAACTCCACTCAGAAAATTCATCGCCTCGTCGAAAGAGAGGCTTCTCGCGTACCGCAGTGTGCCGTATGCCCGCCACAACTTGTCCTCTAGAATATACTCCGCGTCCCGCAGGAGCACTTTACGCGCTTCCAGTTCCTTTTCGATGACGTGCCGAACGATATCCTGGAGGTAATCCAGCAGATCCTGCTCGGACTTCCCGAGCGTGGTCTGATTGGAAATCTGGAACAGATTGCCTATGACCTCGCTGCCCTCTCCATATAAGCCTCGGTACGTCAGGCCGACCTGCTGAAGACCGACCAGCACTCTGCCGATCTCCTTGGTGAGAACGAGTGCGGGCAGGTGAACCAGCACGGATGCCCGGAGCCCGGTACCGACGTTGGTCGGGCAGGCGGTGAGAAATCCGAACTCACGATGATACGCGAACGGGACACGCTGTCCCAGCTCCACGTCGATGTCACGCGCATCCGCAAAGGCCCGATCCAGATCCAGCCCGGACCGCATGGCCTGGATCCGGAGATGGTCCTCCTCGTTCACCATGATGGCAACGTCGCGCCCGACATGAACCGCCGCGCCGCTGCGGGGCGCAGTTCCGGTATCGAGCGCCGCGAGCTCCTTGCTCACGACGTGCCGTTCATGCAATAGCAGACGGTCCGGCTCCTCCAGCTGGTCAACGCGCACCAGGACCCCGTCCCGTGCGGCCGGAATCACCGACAAGGCATCCCTGACCTGCGACAGCACTCTCAGGCGCTCGCCCTCTCTGGCGCGCCCCGAGAAGGCGTAGCCCTCGACGTTGCGGGCCAGACGCACGCGGGTGGACAGAACGACGCCAGCCTGCTCGCCGGTCCCGTCCATCCAGCCAAGGCCGCCGCCGGGCAGCGTCTCCGGATCGAAGCTCATTCGATGGCCCGGAGCTGGTCGCGCAGCGACGCCGCCAGTTCGAATTCCTCGTTCCGGATCGCCCGCTCGAGCCGCTCACGCAGCCGGTCTGGCGATGCTGGAATCGGCGCTTCGAGCGCGCCTTGTGCGCCACTGTACTCCCGGCCTCGATGCTGCCCCTGCCCGTGCACCTTTCGGAGCAACTCGCGCAGGCTCTGCTCGAAGGCGGTATAGCAGTAAGGGCAGCCAAGCCTGCCAGTCTGGCGGAAGTCGCGCAGCGTGGACGAGCAGAACGAGCAACGCACCGCGTCCGTCTGCGACGGCGGGATGTGCTGCTGAACCGACTGGAGGAAATCGGTTACCGCGGGCGGTGGCGCCGAGACCGACGCCTGGAGTCCGCGCTCGGCGGCGCACTGCTCGCAGAGCCGAACCTGACGCACGCCGTTCCCGTCGATCTCCGTAACGGTTATGACCACGTCGTTTTCCTTGCAAACCTCACACAGCACCGATCCAACCTCCTCCCTCGCCCCGCACGATTTCCGACAACCTTCCTTCCTTCAACTGATACACCGCTCGCGCCCTGTCGGCCAGAGACATGTTATGCGTGACGACGACCATCCCAACGCCAAGGTCTCGCACGACTTCGGCCAGTAGGTCGTGCAACCGTTCGCCGTTTGCGAGATCCAGGTTGCCGGACGGCTCGTCCGCCAGGACGACACCCGGCGACGCCGCCAGCGCGCGGGCGACCGCTGTCCGCTGCTGCTCGCCGCCGCTAAGCTCGCCGGGCCGGTGGTGCAATCGCCCGCCAAGCCCCACGCGTTCCAGAAGCGACGTCGCTCGTGCTTCGGCTACGGCTGGACTCTCACCAGCGATGCGAAGTGGCATTGCGACATTTTCGAGCGCGGAGAACTCCCGCAGAAGGTGGTGAAACTGGAACACGAAACCGACGCCGCGGTTTCGCACGGCCGCGAGTTCTTCATCCGAACGATCGGACAGAAGACGATCAGACAACAGCACGTCACCGGAGGTCGGACGGTCCAGTCCGCCCAGTATGTGCAGAAGAGTGCTCTTCCCCGAGCCACTTTCCCCGATTATCGCAAGCATCTCGCCCGACTCGACGCGTAGATCCACTCCACGCAGAACATCCAGTGCAACACCGTCGCCGCCGATGTACCGTTTGGTCACGCCGCGACTTTCCAGAACCGTCGTCATTCCGACCGAATCGCGTCGACGGGATACAGCTTGGCCGCCTGAATTGCCGGATACAATGTCGCGAGCGCCGCGATCAGCAGGCTCGCAACGACGATCAATATCACGTCGCGCGGTTGTGTCGTCACCGGAAGATGATCTATGAAATATACCGATGGGTCCAGCTTGATGAACTTGTATCTGTCCAGTGCAAGCGCCCCCGCAAAACCGAGCAGGAGACCCAGCCCGGTGCCCACGGCACCGATCACGAGGCCCTGTACCAGGAAGATGTTTCGGATCGCCGACGACGGGAGTCCCATCGCCTTGAGAATGCCTATCTCGCGCGTCTTGTCGTGCACCACCATCGACAGCGTGCTCACGATGTTGAACGCCGCAACGATGACGATCAGCAACAGGATTACACTCATTCCGAGCTTCTCCAGCTTGAGCGCCTGGAACAGTGAATGGTTCTGCTCCTGCCAATCGACGGTGCGGTAGGGGAAGCCAAGGTGGTCCGTGATCGCGCTCGCAACGACGCCCGCGTTCCACCGGTCTTTCGTGCTCACTTCGAGCCCGGTTACCGAGCTGTCGATTCCCGCGAACTCCTGTGCGGAGCGAAGATCGATGTACACGTACGCGTTGTCGTATTCGTACATCCCGGTCTGGAAGACGCCCGTCACCTCGTAGCGGTAAACGCGCGGAATGTACGCACCGGTCGCCGCGTTCTGCTGAACACCCGCAACAGAAATAAGATTGATCGTGTCGCCCGGCCATACGTTGAAGCGCGACGCAAGCAGTTGCCCGATCACCACCCCACGGTGGGCTCCGTCCTGCGTATCGAAGGAGAACTTCCCGCGAACCGCGTGCTCGCGAATGCTCGTGACTTCCGGGAAGCCGGATCCCTTGCCGGGGATTCCGACCACGTACACGCCGCTCGCGTATGTTCTCCCCGCGTTCATGGCACCCTCGCTCTGCACGAATGGCGCAGACGCGACTACACCGGGCACCTGACGCACACGCTTGAGCGCGAATCGCCAGGAATCCATCTTGAGATCGTCGCCGTAGGTGAGCACGCGAATGTCCGGGCTGCCGACCAGAATCTTCTCGCGCAGGTCGTGCTGTAGTCCGTTCATCACACCGATGATGATTATCAGAGCGCTCACGCCCACGACGACGCCGGCGATCGCGATGACGCTTATGAACGACAACAACTTCGATCCACGCCGGCTCCGCAAATACCTCCAGGCGATCGCCAGCTCGAGGCGCGTCATTCCGGCCGGAGGGTCGGAAAGAGAATTACGTCGCGGATGTGCTGGATTCCAGTCAGGTACATGAGCAGACGATCGATTCCAATCCCGACTCCGCCTGTCGGTGGCATGCCGTACTCCATCGCGCGGAGATAATCCTCGTCGACGCCTGCAGCTTCGAGATCGCCCGCCGCCCGCAACACTGCCTGAGCCTCGAACCGCTCGCGCTGATCGATCGGATCGTTCAGCTCGCTGAATGCGTTGGCGAGCTCGCGTCCGTTGGCGAACAGCTCGAACCGTTCGGTAAGCCGCGCGTCACCGCGCTTGGGCTTGGCCAGCGGCGACAGTTCGAGCGGATAATCGACCACGAACGTCGGCTCGACAATCTTCGACTCCACGAGCAGCTGAAAAATCTCGTCCATGAGCTTGGGCCGGCTCATCGCGGCCGCGCGCGGCACACCGAGTCGTGTGGCGTGCTGTATCAACCCGCCGTGATCCAGCGCGAGGATGTCGGTGCCAAGGCCGGCGTTGATCGCACCAAGCCACTCGATCCGTCTGAACGGCGTGGTGAAGACCGGCACCGCATCGCTGAACGGTTCCACAGCGCGCACGGCGTCGGCGGCAGCAACGATCAGCCGCTCCACGACGTCCATCATCACTTCGTAATCGGCGTACGCCTCGTAGAACTCGAGCATGGTGAATTCCGGATTGTGTGTCCGGTCAACGCCCTCGTTCCTGAAGTCGTGTCCGATCTCGTAGACGCGCTCCATTCCGCCGATGATCAACCGCTTGAGATACAGCTCGTCCGCGATACGGAGATACAGCGCCATGTCCAATGCGTTGTGCTGCGTTACAAACGGACGTGCTGCCGCTCCGCCGTACTGCGGCTGCAGCACTGGGGTCTCCACTTCGAGATATCCGCGCGCATCGAGGAACGCGCGGATCGCACGCGTCATTCCCGCCCGCGCGACGAACGTCGCGCGCACCTCGGGATTTACCGCAAGATCGGCGTAACGCTGACGAAAACGCTGCTCCGGATCGCTGAAGCCCATGTGCCGGACGACCGATCCGTCGCTCGCCGTCTCTTCCTTGGCGAACGGCAGCGGACGGAGCGACTTGGCAAGGACCTCGAATGCAGCCACGCGAATCGTCGGCTCGCCACTTCGCGTGCGAAATACCACGCCGCTCACGCCAATCACGTCGCCGATGTCGAGCATGTCGATCAGTGAATACGCGTCACCCAGGTCGTCACGCCGGAAATACAACTGAACGCGGCCCGTTGCATCGGCAAGATGCGCGAAGGCGGTCTTGCCGTGCGCGCGCATCGAGACGATTCTGCCGGCTACGCTCACGCGCTCGGACGCCTCGCTGGACTGATCTTCCGGAGCGAGCGAGACGGCGTGCTGTGCGGTCGAAGTGCGATCGAAGCTGTATGCAAACGGCTCGATGCCGCGGGCACGCATCGCGTCGAGCTTCTCGCGGCGCGCCGCCATCAGAAAGTGCAGCTCGTCCGTCATGACTCTGCGCTCCCCTGCTCTGCCTGCATCTTGAGGTACGCCTCGATGAATGGATCGATTCCGCCGTCCATGACCTTCTGCACGTCGGGAATCTTGAGCTCGGTACGGTGGTCGTTGACCATCGTGTAGGGTTGAAACACGTAGCTCCGCGTCTGGTTGCCGAAGCTCACCGACGTCTTGGACGCGTCCACCTTCGCCTTCTCGGCTTCACGCCTCGCGACCTCGGCCTGGTAAAGCTTGTTCTTCAACATCTTGAGCGCGGTCGCCTTGTTCTTGTATTGCGAGCGCTCCTGCTGCGACGCGGTCACCAGTCCCGAAGGAATGTGCGTAATGCGGACCGCCGAGCTCGTCTTGTTGACGTGCTGGCCACCGGCGCCGGATGCACGATATACGTCTATGCGGAGATCATCTTCCTTGATCTCGATGTTGATCTCTTCGTTGACGACCGGATACACGAAGATCGACGCAAAGCTCGTGTGCCGGCGTGCATTCGAATCGAATGGCGAGATGCGGACGAGACGGTGCACTCCGGCTTCCGGCTTGAGGAATCCGTACGCATGATCTCCGCTGATCTCCAATACGGCGCCCTTGATTCCCGCCTCCTCTCCCTCGCTTCTGTCGAGCACTTCGACCTTGAACCCGCGACGCTCGGCCCAGCGCGTGTACATGCGCATCAACATCTCGGCCCAATCCTGGGCCTCGGTGCCGCCGGCACCAGCCGCAATCTCGACCTGCGCGTCACGGAAGTCATCCTCACCGCGGAGCAGCGAGCGCAGCTCGAATGCGCCGAGTGCATCGTCGATCGATACCAGCTCGGCGTCGAGATCGGTCAGCATTTCGGCATCGGGCGATTCGCGAAGCATGTCGTCCAGCTCGACCGCACTGCGAACGCGTGCGTCGAGTGCCTCGAAGGGATCGATCCACGTCTTGAGAATCTTGGTTTCCTGCACCACGCCCTGGGCCGCCTCGCGGGCATCCCAGAACTCGGGGTCGGCCGTGCGCGCGTCGAGCGCCGTCAGGCGCTCCTGCTTCCCGGCGATGTCAAAGATACCTCCGCAGTTCCGCGAGGCGTTGCGTGGCGTGCTCGAGCAGGCGCGCCCGTTCGTGATCCAGCATGGTTGATTATTGAGTACGAGAGTTGGAAAACCACTAGGGCTCGTCATCCGATGAAAGCGGCAACCGCCGGCAGCCGTCATTCCCGCTAACGCGGGAATCCATTTGCTGCCGACCAGTTTCCACCCTTATCGCGTCCAGAGAACGATAACATGGATTCCCAAGGCGCGGATGCATCCGCGCCCTACAGCGGGAATGACGACATCGCGCGACGAGGCGTGTCCCTAGAAAAGCTTCTTGCCGCTTGCGAGAACGTCGTTCAGCGCATCCTGAAAGTGCGTGGTCGATCCTGCAAAGTCACGGCCCACCTGATCGACGTATTCCTCGTAGCTCTTCTTGATCTCATCGCGGAACAACGTCTTCAGCGTTCCGTCGCGCAGGCCTTCGGCGTGACGCGCCGGGTGGTAGGCAACGATATCCGAGACGAGAGCGCGCGCGAGACGCTTTGCGCGCAACGCGGGATCACGCGTGAGAAACGGATTGATCGGCCGGCGTTGGCCGCCATCCGACTCGACCGGCGACACGGCCGGCGCAACCGACGGCTTGGGCACTGCCCACGAAGACCCCATCACACTGTCCGCCGTACTCACCGCAGCCGGTGCAGGCTCGGGAGCAGCGGGCGCCGCTTCAGCCGCGACAGGAGGCGGAGGCGCGGGATGCACAGCTTGCTTCGGCGGCTCGGCGGCGATCGACGGGGACTCTTTCGCGGTAGTTGTCGCGGCGCCGGCGGATTCGGGCGCCTGAGGTTCAGTCTCTCTGTGTTCCGGTACCGCGCGCTCGGGCGCGCCCCGTTGCGGTTCAGCGCCTTGCGGTTCAGCGCGTTGCGGTTCGACTCGTTGCGGTGCCGCAACGTGCGGAGCGGGAACGGTGATTACCGCGGAGCAGACGGAGCAGCGTGCGCGAACGCCGGCAGCCGGCACCTTGTTCGGGTCCAGCTCGAACTCGGTCAGGCACGAGGAACACTGTACGACCATTGGCGTCATTGGCGGGCACCGGTTTCAGTCAACTGCGGCGTCTGGATCTCGGAGCGGTCATCTGTTCGCCTGTCGATGGCGTAGACCGATCCGGGAAGCGTCTTCGCGTACGTTTTCATTTCGGTAGCAAGCGCGCTCACACCCACGGAGCTCGTGAATGTGCGCCGTTCGTTCGTAACGACGCCGATCGAAAGCGTCATCAAGGGAACACGATGCAGCTGACCACGTCGATCCTTCCCGAAAAAATAGCCTGCGCGCCGGTCGTTCTCGGAATACTGATACGCAATGAGCGTATCAAATGTCTGGACGATCTCAGTGCACACATCGTCAACTCGGTCGCGAGGAATCAGGAAAATAAAATCGTCGCCGCCGATATGACCCACAAACCCGTCGTCGCCGACCAGGCCGCGAACGGTATCGTGAAGCAACGCCGCCAGCAGGCGAATTACGCGGTCGCCCTCGACGTAGCTGTAGCGATCGTTGAATTCCTTGAAATGGTCGAGGTCCGCGTAACAGGCCGCGAATGGCGTATCGAGCCGGTCCCGGATTGCGTCGTGAATCGCCGGCGCACCGGGTAGCCGTGTCGAAGGATGGACGTTGACGTCGCGATCCGAGCGCGCCAGCGTGCAGCGTAGCCGTGTCAGAGTCTCCGCGTCGTCCATCTCGGCCGATACCACGTCATCCGCCAGTGCATCCAGCGCCTCTACGCGCGCTGGCATTCCGTCTGGTGCAACGTACACGACCGGGACCACTCCGGTAAACGGATCGCGCTTGATCTTGCGGCAGGCAGCCAGCGGATCTCCAACCGGCGATCGCCCGTCTATGACGACAAAGCGTGGCCGGGAGCGCAGCGCATAGACCATCAGCTCGTCGATCGATGTGACCGGAACGACTGTTACCGGCTGGCGATCGACCCACCCCGCAACCGACGGAGGGAGTTGTGCCTCCACGGCCTGGAGCAGCAAGGCTATGGGGAGCTGGGGGCTTGAAAGCGACTGGTCCGTCATCTCGATCCCTGGAAGATAACCGCACAGGCAGGTATCGCGGCAGCCTCATAAGGTACTTGTGCGACCGGCCTGCGCCGGGCGTTGCAACCTGCCACGCAACCTACCACAAATATCGGAGCGAGAAATACGTCGGGGGCTTGTCGTTCGTACCTGTGAGCCCGCCGTATGTCCGTCCGATGTCAAACACTAGTTTACCAGATTGGAGCCCTACACCTATTGCACCACCGGAACCGTTCACCGCGTCGCGGATGTAGCCAGCCCGAACGTGCAGCCGCTGGTCGACGACTATGTCGGTGCCGAGTCGAGCCGTGGTGCTATCCATCTTGACTGTCGAGACCAGGTCTGCGGCACCATGAACTTCGACGCTGTCGTCGCCCCGGGCAAATGCCATGACCTTGTAGTCGGCGCCCAGGTCGATGCGACCGGGCCGGCCCGCCGCCCCGGCAATGCCCAGATTGCGGGCAGCTGCCGCGAGAGTGAGCGGAATTGCGTCGGGGCGAAACTGCATGCCGATGTCGAAGCCGTTGGATCGCGAGCTGGCGATGCCGAGCCCGCTGCAAACACCTGAACAGGGAATTCCGGCCTCCACGTGTTTTGCGGTCACGCCGAGCGCCAGCCAGGGGGCGGGCGCCACGGCGTAGCTTGCGGCCACGGAGTAGTCGGTGGGACTGGCGACGCCGATGCTGTTCCCCTGATCGTCGGTGAGCGTCTGCTGGCCGAGATCGAGGACGTTGACCAGGAAACCGAACGCCGTCTTTTTGTCTGCCGGCCAGACGAAGGCAAGCGCATTCCCCTGGCCGACGACCGTGGTGGAATGATGGAGCGCGACCTCGTGCGTCTGCGGACCGTTACCGACGATGCCGGCCGGGTTCCACCATAGCAGGTCGCTGCCGCCGCGCTGCGCGACGACCGCTTCGCCCATTCCGACGGCGCGAGCACCGACCGGCAGCAGGAGAAATATCCCCTCCTGGCCGGACTGTGCGAATGACGTGCGCGGGTACGCGACTGCCGCAGCCACGGTGAATGCTGCGACTAGTGCAGCTAGCGTGGTTGCGGCTCTGTCAGTCAGGATTCGCGCCACGCTATACGGGTGTCGCCTCGTCGATCAGCATTATCGGGATCCCGTCGCGCACCGGATATTTGAGCTTGTCACGCTGGCACGTCAATGCATCCTCTGCCTCGTTGTATTCCAGCGGCCCCTTGCATTTGGGGCAGACGAGTATTTCGAGGAGCTGCGGTGCTAGTGGCATGTTGGGCTTCAGTCGTGTGTGGTGTAACCAAAGCGGCGAAGTGCCGCGGCGTCCTTTCTCCAATTCTGCAATACTTTGACCCAAAGGTCGAGGTACACGGTTGCGCCGACGAGAGTTTCAATTTTCTTGCGGGCAGCCGTGCCGAGGAGCTTGATGCGCTTTCCCTTCTCGCCGATGAGTATTCGCTTCTGGCTGTCGCGTTCGACGTGGATCACTGCACGAATGTAGATGGGCGAGCGATCTTCGCGAAATTCCTCGATCTCGCAAGCGACGCTGTACGGCACCTCGGCGCCCAGCTGCTCGAGCGCCGTCTCGCGGATGAGCTCCGCAGCGAGAAAGCGGACTGAATGGATGCTTACGTCTTCGACCGGAAACAGGAACGGGCTTTCGGGAAGATGGCTTTCGATCGCCGCGATGAGGGCGGGAAATCCCTCACCGGTGAGCGCGGAGATGAAGATAGCATCCGGCAGGGCGAGAGCCAGTTTCTCACGTTGGCGACGATCGAGCAGATCGGATTTATTGAGTGCGACGATTATTGGAGCGCGTGGTGGAGATTCGAGACCAGCGACTTCGTTGAGAGGACCCGGGACACCCTCGCGCGCGTCACACACGTAGACTATGCAGTCGGCGTCGCGGAGTGCTGAAACGGCGGCAGACTGCATGGCGGTCTGGAGCAGATAGCCGGGATCCAGGAGGCCAGGGGTATCGGCCAGGATCATCTGGGTGTCGCCGTCGGTGCGTATGCCCACGATGCGATCGCGTGTGGACTGTGGCTTGTCGCTGGTGATGCTGAGCTTCTGGCCGACGAGTCGGTTGAGGAGCGTGGACTTGCCAGCGTTAGGCTTTCCGGCGACGGTGACTGTTCCGGCTCTGGTCATGGCGGTAGTGGAAAATACAAAAGGCCGTCCAGTGATGGACGGCCTTTTGAAAAGGTGCCGGCGACGGCCTACTCTCCCGCGATCTCTCGATCGGAGTACCATCGGCGCTGCAGGGCTTAACGCTCGTGTTCGGAACGGGAACGGGTGTGGCCCCTGCGCTCTAGTCGCCAGCGTAGGAAGATCGGAAGTCAGTAGTGATTGTGGTATAAGAAACTACGTATCGCAAGATCGCAGTTTTCTGCTGAGTCGCAACCTGTTGGTTGCTCGGGCTGGATCGGTATTCAGACCAGCCCAGATTTGGAGTCAAGCCTCTCGGGCGATATGTACTGCTTCGCTTGGAATAGATTGCTCCACTTCCACGTGCAGCCATTCGACGGGGTGTTCTTCCCCGGCCCTTTTGCCTTCTTAAGAAGGAGGGAGAGTTCATCTTGGGGGGCATTTCCCACTTAGATGCGTTCAGCGGTTCTTGCCACCAGTCATCGCTACCCGGCGCTGCAACTGGCGTCACAGCCGGTACACGAGCGGACTGTCCGACTCGGTCCTCTCGTACTAGAGTCCGCACCCCTCAACTCTCCAACGCCCGCAGCGGATACAGACCAAACTGTCTCACGACGTTTTGAACCCAGCTCATGTACCACTTTAACCGGCGAACAGCCGGACCCTTGGGACCTGCTCCAGCCCCAGGATGTGATAAGCCGACATCGAGGTGCCAAACCGCGCCGTCGATGTGAACTCTCGGGCGCGATAAGCCTGTTATCCCCAGCGTACCTTTTATCCGTTGCGCGATAGCTCGCCCACGCGAGGCTACCGGATCACTACGGCCCACTTTCGTGCCGGCTCGACCCGTCGGTCTCACCGTCAGGCTCCCTTATGCCGTTACACTCTTCAAGCGCGAGTACCGACCGCGCTGAGGGAACCTTCGCGCGCCTCCGTTACACTTTCGGAGGCGACCGCCCCAGTCAAACTGCCCACCTGCCACGGTCCCAGAAATGGTTTTCATTCCGTGGTGAGGGCGTCGCACAACACAGGGTGGTATTTCACTATTGCCTCCGCCCAAGCTAGCGCCTGGGCCTCAACGGCTCCCACCTATGCTACACAGTGAAGTGCAACGACCAATGGCAAGCTACAGTAAAGGTGCATGGGGTCTTTTTGTCCTGCTGCGGGGACTCGGAATCCTCACCGAGACTGCAATTTCGCCGAGCACGTGGTCGAGA
>JAZKBK010000002.1:300000-435702 GCA_040388625.1 Gemmatimonadota bacterium
CTGGCCGCTACGCACGGAAGAACCAACTCGCCGGCGGCGCTTGGAAGACAGGACTTCGAACAGAGTTAGAGCAGAGCTAAGGCCTGAAGCCGATGTACAACATCCGCGTATCCATTCCCGGGTTGACGCGCCCGGTGCCACCGTTCGATATATGCTGCAATCTGAATCCAAAGGTGGCCGTTCCGAAGCTGGAGTGGAGATACATGCCGGTGTGGCCATCCGCGAGGAAGTTGAACCGGGTTTCAGCGGGATCCGGAATTCGGCGATCGAAGAACGCGGCTCCGCCACCCCCACCAATGACGATACCAGTCCTGTCTGACAGATGCAGCGTGGCTTCAGCGGCGATCGGAATCAGGCCAGCTCCGAACGCCGTCTTCTTGTAGGGCAGGAGCCCAACCCCGCCTCCATTGTAAAACACCGTTTCGTATTCCCTGTTTGCCGTCGCGATTACCGCTGGAACCAGAGTTGGAGTGAAGCTGACTTCGCCGAACCGCCACCGACCGATTAAACGCGCCGCGCTAACGCCGGCTACATAGAGCGCACGGTCTTCCATGTGACCTTCGCGCGTCTTGATAGGCTCATGAGTCCCACCAGCGAACCATGCCCCATAGGACCAGTGATGGTCCGCGGGACGGGCAATCAAACTCGAGTCAACCGGTGGGGCCAGCACCTCGGCTGCCGGCCCTCTCGCGGCCTGTGCACCAGACCGCGCCGACATAATGGCTAACGTCACCAGCATGCAGGCGACAGAAGATTTTACATGCCGGGCTACGACATTTGACGAGCCGATCAGATGCAAGAGCTCACCTCCCCCCGCTTGCCAGAACCAGTCCACACTGAAAGCGCCATCCACCTGGGAGCCTTAATTTGAGGCCGATGACAGCCATAGTACATGACCCGTCGGGAACAGAAGAGCCAGGTACAGCTCTCGTACTGAATCAGGCTCCTGCAAGGGAGCGTTGGAGCTGGGCGTTATACGAGTTCGCAAATACCATCTTCTCGATGAACATCGCGACTCTGTACTTCGCCGTGTGGTTGGTATCTGATCTTCACGGCTCGAATGCCGACGTAGCCGTCGGAAATGGGATCGCTTCCGTTCTGGTGATGCTATCCATACCTGTCCTCGGCGCGATTTCCGACGTAACGCGGCGACGTAAGCCCTGGGTGGTCGGATTCACTCTGGTCGCCGTGCTCGCGACGGTCGCCATCGGCGCCGTGGGCCAATACCTGATACCTCGCGTTGGGGATTCAGTGCTGAACCCGGCCGGTGCTACCGGATTTGTAATATCCGGACTTCCGTTGGTTTTCGTAATCGCCGCATTCGTCGTCGCGAACTACGCCTATCAGGGCGCGCTTCCATTCTACAATGCGATGCTGCCCGAGCTGGCCCCACCAAACAAGTGGGGACGTCTCTCCGGACTCGGCGCGATTCTCGGATATACGGGGTCCATCCTCGGCGTGCTCATGATCAAGCCATTCTTCGACGGGTCGCTCCCGGTACTTGGACAGCTCCCAGGTACGTTCATGCACGCCCTGCGGACGGTGTTTCCGCTCGCCAGATCGGGCGGCCGTGTTGCGACATTCGCACCAACGGCGCTGCTTTATCTCGTCTTCAGTATTCCGCTGTTCGTATTCTGTCGGGATCACTTTCCGGTACGCACCCGCCAGACCATACCGTGGCGACAGGCATTCCACGATGTGGCAAATACGATTCGGGAATCACGCAAGTATCCCGGTGTTCTCAGGTTTATCATCGCCTCGTTCGTATATCAGGACGCAATGGGAACGATCATCAGCTTCATGGCGTTGTACGCCGTGGTGGCGATGGGATTCAAGAGTGGAAGTGAGACGACACTATTTGTCGTGCTGACGATTCCCGCCGTCTTCGGGGCGTGGCTGTGGGGAAGGCTCACCGATTTCATCGGACCAAAGAATACACTCATGACCGTGCTCTGCGCCTGGGTCGTACTTCTCGTTGCGATGATTGCCGCGCCGTCACGTCAGGCGTTCTGGATAGTTGGTGCAATGATCGGCTTTATCTATGGCGGAGTGAACGTGGCCGAGCGTCCGATGCTGCTGCGGTTGATCCCTGACGAAGAGGCGGGGCGGTTTTTCGGACTGATGGTACTCTCGGCACGAGCGGCCGCCATTGTTGGGCCATTGGTGTGGGCGCTGGCTGTTGACGGACTCATGCCGAGCTTCGGCAAGGGCATTGCATACCGCGCCGGAGTTGCAACTGTAGCCATCGCGATGTGTATTGCGCTACTTATCATGCGTGGTGTCCCGGACAACTTTCCAGGAACGCAGACGCCGTCCGGCTCGTTATAACCGAGTGGAATGATTCAACGATTGGCACGCTGGCTCAGCGGAATCGGCTTGCACTGGTTCTACAGCGACATACGCATCACTGGATTGGACCGTATCCCGTTGCACGGTCCGATTCTGGTGGCGATGAATCACCAGAGCGCGCTGGTCGATGCAATGCTGGCGCTTGATGTCGTTCCACGCGAAGTACGCATCACCGCGAAGGCCACACTGGGCGACAGCCTCGCCGGCGCAGTCTTGATGAAGGTAGCTCACATCGTGCCGCTCAGCCGCGCATCCGATAGAGCTGTTGCGCATGATCCGCTTCGCAATCGTCGCTCTTTCGAGGCAATCATAGAAGAGTTGTGCGCGGGCGGAGCAGTGCTTCTGTTTCCAGAAGGAACGAGCCATAATGATCCGGACCTTGCGCCGCTAAGGACGGGCCTCGCACGCGTCGCACTGCGAGCACGTGAGGCCAACGTGCACGACATTCGGATAGTCCCTATCGGAACCACGTTTGCCGACAAGGCTGAGCCGAATACAGTCGTGTCCGTACAGATTGGCGAGCCAATACTGATGGATGACTGGCCCGATGACGATGTGCATCGGCTCACACAGGACGTCGCGAGCAGGCTTCGGACCGTTTCATTTACCGGAGATGTACGAGCACTGAACGAACCCGTGGAGGCGCGCCGGAATATCCTGATACGTACCGCAGCCTGGTGGGGACGAGTGATGCACGAAATCCCACTCCGCATCGCGCGCCGCCAGGCGATCAGGCTCAGCGGCGACGTCGGTGAGGTTGCGATGTACACGATGACCCTCGGCCTCGCAGCAACCCTGGTGTCCTACCTGATCGAAGTCCCGATTATCTGGGCGCTACTCGGCAGAGTCGTTGGGCTCGTGTTTCTCGCATCACTCGTTTCCGGTGCATACTGCGCTGCGTACACGGAACGCTTCCCGAAACGGTCCTGAGGTCGAGCGATGATTGCTCGACCTCACAGCTTGGTATCGAGCCAGTTGTCGCCAACTCCAACGTCCACGACCAGAGGTACTGAAAGCTCGGCGGCGTGCTCCATCTGGTAGACAACTACCTCGCGCACATCATCAAGCTCCGATGGCTTGACATCGAAGACAAGCTCATCGTGAACCTGTAGCAGCATCCGGCTTTCAAAGCCCCGTTCGCGAAATGACTCATCCACACGAATCATCGCGATCTTGATCAGATCGGCGGCCGAACCTTGGATTGGCGAATTTGCCGCGGTACGTTCGCCAAAGGCGCGCATGTTGAAGTTGCGCTCTCGCAACTCGGGGATATACCTGCGACGATTGAAGATCGTCTGCACGTACCCGTGCTCACGCGCGAACTCCACCATCGAGTCGAGGTATCGCTTGACACCTTCGAACCGCTCGAAGTACTTCGCTATGAAATCCCGCGCTTCAGCATGGGTAATACCGAGCTGTCTGGAGAGCGCATGCGGCCCTTGACCGTAAATCGTTGCGAAGTTGATGGTTTTTGCACGACCGCGCATTTCAGGCGTAACCGACTCCAGCGGTACGTCGAAGATGATCGACGCGGTCTGCCTGTGAATATCACCACCAGCATTGAATGCCTCGACAAAATTGCTGTCGCGTGACAGATGTGCGAGTAACCGCAATTCGATCTGCGAGTAATCGGCAGCGAGCAACGTCCACCCGGCACGCGGCACGAAACCACGCCGGATGTCCCTGCCAAGCTCCCTGCGAATCGGAATGTTCTGAAGATTCGGATCACTCGAAGACAGCCTGCCGGTGCTCGCCACGGTCTGATTGAACGATGTATGAACCCTTCCGTCTTTCGGATTTGCTGACCGCGGCAGGGTGTCCAGATACGTGCTCTCCAGTTTGGCGAGCTCCCGGTATTCCATCAACAACGATGGGAGACGGTGCCCCTCCTCGGCGAGTTCCTGCAAGACGCTCGCGTCGGTGGAAGGACCCGTCGATGTCTTCTTCAGCACCGGAAGCTTCAGTCTATTGAACAGGATCTCACGCAACTGCACGTTGGATCCAATGTTGAACTCCTCACCTGCTTCCTTGTAGATCTGCAGCTGTACCAGTTCGCGTTCACGTTGAAAGCGTTCCTTCAGTGTCGCAAATCGTTGGGAATCGATTGCGATGCCGTTCCATTCCATCTCGGCGAGAACGCTGATGAGCGGCATCTCCACTTCCTTGAAAAGAGGAGTGAGCTCGTGGGCGTCTAGTTGTGGCTCGAAATGCGCGCGCATCCGCAGCGTCATGTCCACGTCTTCGCACGAATAATCCCGAGCGATGTCCAGAGACACCCGGTCGAAGGTGATCTCCGATTTTCCCTTGCCACACACGTCGACATATGACGTCATCGTGTGATCCAGGAACTCGAGCGCCAGCATGTCGAGGGAATGCGACCGACGGCCTGGGTCCAGAACGTAACTCGCGATCATCGTGTCGAACTCGGCACCACGAAGAGTGACGCCCTCACTACGCAGGACCAGCATGTCATACTTTGCGTTCTGAAGCGTCTTTGAAACGGACTCGTCTTCCAGCAGATCCCGGAGTGGCTTCATCGCATCCGACATGAGTGCCGGAAGGTTCTTCACGTTCGATGCCGGTTTGATCGCTGTCCCGAGCAGCTCTCCTTGATGACTGGTACCGTCCGTATGCGCGAAGGGAAAGTAGTATGCCTCGCCCGGCGCCACCGCGATGGATATCGAAACGAGATGCGATCTGAGTGGATCGACCTTCGATGGCGATCCTGGATCGATGGTCGTTTCCGTGTCGACCGCGATCGTCCGCGCTTTGCGTGCCTTACGTACGACTCGCTCGACTTCCACCAGAGTTTCTACTGTACTGTACTTTGCCGACTGGGTGACCTTTGGCGTTTCGACAGCGCCAGCGGCTTCCTTGGCGAACGTATGAAACTCCAGCTCGACATAGAGTTGTGCCAGAGCTGCGTTGTCCGGCGCGCCGACCCTCAATGCGTCGAGATCAAATTCGACCGGAAGATCGTCGCGGATTGTGACGAGCTCCTTCGAGAGGCGCGCGTTCTCTGCATGTTCGAGAAGAGCCTCGCGCGGTCGCTTCTTCGTGATTTCGGAGGCATGTGCGAGAATTTCCTCGAGGTGACCATAGGTGCCCACCAATTCACATGCAGTCTTGTCACCGATTCCTTTCACACCCGGCACGTTGTCCGACGAATCACCAACAAGAGACAGATAATCTGTGACGAAACTGGGTGGTACACCAAGCCGCTCGGCGCCATTCTCCACACCAACCCAGTGTTCTTCGACACTCGCTGGACCACCACGCCCGGGATTCAATAACCACACCCCTGGACGCACTAGCTGCTGAAAATCCTTGTCTCCCGATATGACGACAACGTTGACGCCGGCGTCCACGGATTTCCTTACCAACGTTCCGATTACGTCGTCAGCTTCGTAACCCTCCAGCGACAGAATCGGAATTCCGTACGCTGAGAGGAGCGAGCTGACTCGCTCCATACCGCGATCGAAGTCCGACTGCAGCTCCTCGGTCAGCTTCTCGCGCGTAGCCTTGTAGGCAGGGTACCGTTCGTGACGGAATGACAGACCCGAATCATGCACCCATCCCAGATATTCCGGGCGGTGTGTATTCAACAGCCTCTGGAGAAAGTTTGCAATTCCCCACGCGGCAGACGTGTTCTCCCCACGGCTCGTGGTGAGAGGACGCGATATCAAGGCAAAGAAGGCGCGGTAGATCAGCGCATAGCCATCGACCAGAAACAGTCTTGGTGATTGTGGTAGCTCTACGTCCATTTATCTGTTCGTCATGCGGGTGAGTAATGATTGGAACACCGCCATGCTCGGTCGTGTGAGACGCCACTGGCGGGTGTCGTTGGGATCGTAGAATATGATCCGTGTCTGATACTGGCTGTACTCCCACACGAGAATCCGCACGCGCGTCGACAGCTGATTCACCACCCCGATATCTCCCATATACATCGACCCGTAATCCTCGTACGAGTTCGTCGGTGCACCAAGGCTCACGAACACCATGCCGCGATCCGACAGCCACCCACGTGGCGTATCGGTGATGAAAATCGCATTGGCATCGCGAATCCTGCCGAAATAATCGTCCAGCGCTTCGTTCTGTGGCGTCGACGGATTTGGATCGGTCGCGTGCAGAAACGCGGTCCATCGCGCACCGCGTTCCTCTGGCTTTGCGTCGTACAGCGGTTTCAGTTTGTCCGGAGTGCTGAAAAAACGCAGATACCCCAACATGTCCTTGAATGACAACACTGGAAGATCGGGACCGAAGCCGACGAACATCCGCGTACCGATGGTGTCGGGCGATCCAGGCAGCGTTGCGATGATGGTCCCGATGCCCACATCGGCATGAACGAGCGGAACAGTTACAATGCCCGATGCAAGGCCAGCACTTTGCGCTGAAAGTGACCTGCTTCCTTGCCAGGCGACCTTGCCGTCCGGAGTACGAACCTGCATGGAGACCGGACCGGCTGTGCCATATGACTCCAGGTAGACCGCCACGGAGTCATCGACACCGAACAGGTAAGACGCGCGTGGGGCGGGAAGATACGATGGCACCGAGTCCAGGTTCTGCCGTGACTTTGCCTCGTATACCGGCTCGAGGGTGGATAGTGCCGGAGACGACAGTTTCGGAACAGTGATTGACTGGCGTTGGCCCGCACTACGTTGGCCGCTTCCATCTCGTACCGCATAGGTCACCGAATAACTGCCGGGAACCACACGGAATGCTCTACGATATATCACGCTCTCGTCCGTCCGGGACGTTTCCCTGAACGTCGGCACACGCACCGACTCGCTGTCCCGAGACTGGGCTACCATGCCAGCACTGTTTTCCAGTGTGAGATCCACAGCATAGCTGGCTGAGTAGCCATCCGGATCCTTCCTGAAGGACAGGCCCTTGTTCGGCAGCGACATTCCAACGACAACAAGCGTAGTGTCAGGCGACTTGGTGGCGAAGTAGGCAACGTCACCGACAAAGAAGATCGGCGGACCCGATGCGGCGAGTCCCATCCTGCCATAGATGGTAGCAAATACCCCCGTATCCCCAGCCGTCGAGGCACGGTTCGGGTCGTAGCTCTGCAGGGGATCTCTACCCCCGGACCCAGGACCAGCAGCGTTACCCGAGGCGCACGCCGCTAGAAATACCACCGCGCCAAGTCTGAGCCATCTGAGCGACATCACTGTCATGCACTGGTCCATGGGTGTGAGGGCAGCGAAGGCATCGCACGATCATTACGTATTATATAGCGTCCTGCCCCTGTCCCCGCCGCCCAATTCGCATTAGGTTCGCCGAGTGCCACGAGAAAATCTGGTCGGAACGACGATCGCCGGGTACGCGATCGACCGAGAGGTCGGTGAAGGCGGTACGTCCGCCGTTTACGAAGCGCATCACTCCGAGCATGGGCGCGTAGCGCTCAAAGTGCTGCGAGAGCGTCTGCGGCAGGATCCTACTGCTGTCGCGCGGTTCATCCGTGAAGCGAAGTTCGGTGCTCGCGTAGAACATGGCAACGTCGTTCGCACGATCGAAACAGGCGAAGCCGAAGGCGGAATCCCATTCCTCGCCATCGAATGGGCTGCCGGGGAATTGCTGGAAAGATACGCCAAAACAAAAGGCCATCTCGATCCAGCCGAGGCGTCGGTAATCACTGTTCAGATTGCCGCTGCCGTCGATGCCGCGCATTGCCAGAACATAGTCCATCGCGATCTGAAGCCTGACAATGTCATGTACGACCCGCAAACCCGTACAGTCAAGCTGCTCGACTTCGGAATCGCGACTGACACGAATACACCAGCCGACGAGCGTCTGACGCGGGCCGGCTTCTTCGTGGGAACGCTGATGTATGTGGCCCCCGAAGCGTTGTCTGGTGAATTGGTCACACCAGCCGCAGATCAGTATTCCCTGGCCACCATCGCGTACTTTCTGCTCACAGGCTGCCACCCCTATACGGCCAAGCAGCCACGGGAAATGTTCACGCAGCTCCTCACCATGCCGCCAATTCCACTCAGCCAGGCAAATGAAGATCTGCAGTTCCGCCCGGAAGTCGAGGAAGTCGTAATGCGCGGTCTCTCCCGACAACCCAAGGACCGCTATCCGAGCGTCATGGAGTTCGCCGTCGAGCTGGAACGGACACTTGCACTGCCGGTTGAAGAGAAGGGAAAACTATCCAGGCTACTACGCCGCTTCTCCAGGCAACCAGACCGTAAACGTTGAGCCCTTCCCAAGCTCGCTCTCTACCGTAACGTCACCGCCCAGCAACCGTGCGAGGCGACGTGATATCGGCAAACCAAGCCCGGTTCCGCGATTCATCGAATCACCACGCGGTCCAGCGTTGATCTGCTCAAACTCTTCGAATATTCGCGCCTGATCGTTCTTCCCGATTCCAATTCCGGTATCCGACACCAGAATTGCAACCCATGGACGCCCGACGGTAAGAGATGCGTCCTGAACCGATTTGACAGTTGCTGGAATGGATGCGTCGGAAGCCGGAATCATTCGGGTACGCACACTTATTGTGCCCTTATGTGTGTACTTCACGGCATTTCCCAACAGATTCAGGATGATCTGCCGTAGATGAGTCGGGTCGGTCCGAACCCGCGGAAGTACCGAGCTCAGTGCGAGAGATAGATAGAGACTCTTCTCCGACACCAGTGGTTCGACCTCGCTTGCAACATCAAGAATGAATGGCCGCAGGTCGATTGGCTCGGAATGAACTTCCAGTCGTCCTGCAGCGATTTTGGCAAGATCGAGTATCTGATCGACCAGATGTCGGAGATGGCTGGCAGATGCCTCGATTCGCTGGACTGGTCCGGCTTGCTTCGGTGTCAATTCCCCATACACACCTTCACGCAGCAGGTCCACAAACCCCACTATCGCGTTCAGCGGTGTGCGCAATTCGTGGGATACGTTTGCGAGAAACTCACTTTTCATCTTGTTGACACGAATCAACTCGGTCGACAGATGCTCGAGCTCTCTGGAGCGCTCCTGAAGCCTGTGCGCCTGGGTACGAAAACGACGAACAACAAGGACAAAAACGATTGCCCCAATACCGACGAGCACCCAGCCCAGGCCTGCCGGAATATTATCTAACACTGATCAAGCACTGAAGAATCCGAGAGGAGTTCTGTATATTCTTCGCGCATGACGAAGCATGATGAACTGGTAGAGCTCCTCGCCACGCGATCTGCACGCCTTGGAGAATTTACACTCGCATCCGGCGCGCGCTCCAATCTCTACATAGATGCTCGAATGACTGCCATGAGCCCGGAGGGCCTTGCACTCATCGGCCCCTTGGGATTCGACGAGATCACCAGCGCTGGCTGGACACCGGATTCCGTCGGTGGCCTTACACTGGGCGCTGATCCCGTCTCGTACGCCATTGCATATGCGAGCGCCCTGGCTGGCAAGCCAATTCGCGCATTCACAGTGCGGAAGGAAGCCAAGACACACGGGACCGGCAAGCTGATCGAAGGTCCATTCCTGCAATCCGATCGTGTAGTCGTAATCGAGGACGTCATCACAACCGGTGGCTCGGCGCTCAAGGCAATAGAAGCCGTCAGGAACGCCGGAGCCACGGTCATCGGCGTGTTGTCACTCGTAGACCGCGAGGAGGGCGGCCGCGAACGTATAGAGGCCGCTGGCTACCACGTTCGATCCCTTGCCAAGGCAGCCGAAATTATCACAAGAATGCGCAGCTGACGATCCTCGGCTGGAACTAAGCGCATTTGGATATCCATCCCGGTTGGGCACTCACGGGCCGGAATGACCGCAGGGTGGCTACGTGTGGAAGGATCAACTCCTCCCTGAATTTGCGCAGCATCTTCTCCCCGTCGTACGCTTCACGAAAACGCACAGGCGACATACCGAGCACGCAGCGTACATGCCTGCTGAAGGCCTGAGGGGAAGAGTAATCCAGCTTTCGTGCCACACTCGTAACCGAAAGTCCAGCGTTCTCGAGTAGCCGCGCCGCTCGCACCAGACGCCCAACGTCGATGTAACGCTTGGGCGACGGCAGATTCGCACGATAGAACCGACTCATCAACGTCCCCGGAATAACGTTGAGATGGCGTCCCATCTGACGGACGTTCGCGATGTAAGGTTTGTGGGTGAATAGAAGCTCGAAGAACTTCCAGCAGTCAGGCGCTACCCCTGCAAGATCCAGGTTCAGCGCGCCCAGCATCTGCCGTTGGACGTCAGTCGAGCGCTCATGAGTCAACAGATCGCGCAATGCCGACCATCCAGCCGGCGATCGTGCATCGATCAGCGTGCGTACGCCGACCCGACCTAGCTCGAGAACCGAATGCGGAGTGGAGCGCTGTACATCCGTGAGAAGCGCAAATGTCGGCACAGTTGGAAACTCCCTCACCATCGCTGCCATTCGCGCCGTGCTTCCGGTATCGTACCTGGCAACCGACAGGATTACAGCGTCCACTTCCTGCGACCGGACATCCTCAGCCAGCTCATCCACTGAACCGCGATGCAGGACCTCGAAGACTCCACTGGAAGCGACGTCTACCCTGATTCGCTCCAATGGTGTGAGCACCGTTGCAATTACCGGCGCTCGAACAGCGACAGACGGGACATGTGTGCGTGGCTTGTCAGACGGCAATGACGCATCCTCGGGATGATGGTAAACGGAGCGGATGTTCGCTCACGAGCACGATCATATAGCGGCACATCATCACGACATCATCGTTCCATCACCACTGGATCATCACACTGTACTCTTCGACTCCGTTAGATTCAGGCAGTGCCACCGGCTGGACGGTCGCGGAATAGTATCATTGCGATACTATTCCGAGGAAAGTCCGGGCTCCATGGACACACTGCCAGGTAACGCCTGGGCACGAGGCGGTAAAACGCCAAGTGACGGACAGCGCAACAGAAAACAAACCGCCAACGGGAAACCGTTGGTAAGGGTGAAACGGCGAGGTAAGAGCTCACCGCGTACGTGGTAACACGTACGGCTTGGCAAACCCCAGTGGGAGCAAGGCCAAATAGGCGGCGAAGGGTGTCCACCCTGACAAAGACGCCGCGGGTAGGCTGCTGGAACGCGTGGGTGACTACGCGTCGAGAGAAATGACCGTCAGCCAGTCGAAAGACTTGGCGTACAGAACCCGGCTTATAGGCCGGTGGCACCTCTCTCTTCAAGGTCCGATGATGAAACTGTCCGGGATGGCGAGCGTGTTGGGCGCGGTATTCATGGCTGCATGTGTGGCCGCATCGCCAGCAATCGAGCCAACACCCGTAAACAAGCCTGAAGTCAATCCGGCTCAGCCCAAGTCGCAACCAGTGCCCGTGGCTCCTGCACTCCCAGCCCGCATGTCACGAGGTGGCCCGTGGAGTTTCACGTATGCGCCAGGAACTTACGCATACACGATCATCACTGATGCTGTCATAGCACCGGCTCTCGATACGACCCAGAAACGGCAGATTCCAGAGCTCAGTCAGAAAACAACTATCTCTCTTTCCGCGTCGGGTGATTTACAGGTAGTAGATCCAGCTCCTAGTACTACAGCGTCGTGCGACAGCAGCTCCGCGTTGATAACACGCGCCCAGCAACTTATCCCAAAGTTGCCCAACCAGCTCGCAGTCGGCGATCGGTGGCGAGACTCAACCACTACGACAGGGTGCAGGGGGACCGTTCCCGCCGAGTCAACCGTGATCAGTAATTACATCGTGGTTGGAGACACAGCTTTCACAAATGCAGTCGCGCTTCAGATACATCGTACGGATTCTCTATCCGCAGCTGGCGAAGGTACTGAAGGTCAACATCGAATCATCGTTACAGCAACTGGAACCGGCGTGATGGATCTCTTCCTGGACACTGCCGCCGGCAGATTGCTCAGCTCCCGTGGGTTGCAGACCACCCTCGTGAGCATCACCACGTCGGGAAAGCTGACACAGTTCATTCAACACGTTACCGACACGGCGACAATTGCCGGTTTTCGGTAAGACTCAATCCATCAATCGTAGCGGCATTACGAGGCACATATACGTCGCTGGATCGGTCCAGCCTTCTGGCTCGATTGTGGCAGCGCGCTCTGGTGCTTTGAAGGTGAGTTTTATCTCATCGGTCGGCATGAAGCGCAGGATCTCGAGCAGATAGCTCGCGTTGAATCCAATCTCCAGTTGATCGCCATCGTAGCGAATCGGAAGTTCGTCCTGGGCTTCGCCCAGATCCGGAGTCGTGACGCTGAACTTGAGCATTCCGGAGTTGAAGGCCATACGGATCCTGTGCGTCTGATCACTGGCGATCACTGACATGCGCTTGAGTGCACTGATCAACGCATTCTTATCGGCGATTGCGTACTTGTCGTTGTCGCGAGGAATTACCTGATCGTAGTTGGGATAGGGTCCTTCGATCAGCCGCGTGTATACGGCAGTGAGCGGTGAGCGAAAACCAATGTGATTCTCTCCACGTGCAACTTCCAGCTCCTCTTCAGCCGGGAAAAGACGGCGTACCTGCTCTAACGCCTTGGGTGGAACAATCAGATCACTCGCCGGCGCGCTGCTCGCAACGATCGGAGTTTCCATCTTCGCGAGACGATGCCCATTGGTGGCAACCATCCGCATCTGCTCCGGGCGAAGCTCCCAGAGCACACCATTCAAAATCGGCCGGCTCTCCTCCGTCGAAACGGCAAATACCGTCGCGCCAATGAGCTTCTGAAGATCACCTGACTTGATACGCCAACTCTCGTTGAAACGCACAACCGGAAAGGTTGGAAATTCATCCCTCGGAAGGCCGAGCAATTTGAACTTCGACCGGCCGCACTCGAGCGTGATTCGCTGCTCGCCGAGAGCTGCAATTTTTACTGGCGCTGGTGGCAATTCACGGGCGAGCTCGCTCAGTTTCTTCGCCGGAATCGTAACAGCACCCGAAGCTTCGACATCAGCTGCGACTTCGGTGCTGACGGCTATATCCAGGTCGGTCCCGGAAAGCCGTATACCGCGGTCAGTCGTCTCGACCAGGATATTCGCCAGGACCGGGAGAGTTGTCTTCGTGGGAATGCTTGCCGAGACGGCATTGAGGCCTTCCTGAAGCTTCTCACGAGAGATCGTAAAGCGCATCCGTATTCCTTGACTTCCGAGGAGGAGAGTAAACGTACCATGTCGCTTGTCGGGGGGTCTTCGTGTGGAAGACTCGCCGGCTCTAATACAGCCTAAATGATATAGAAATCTAGCAGTCGTAGTAGAGGAGTGTTCAGAAGCGGATAACCTCTGTAAGTATCGATTCTATATGGAGTTCCAGCGATATGACGCTGTGGAACACTGGTGGAGAACATTTGATTTCAACAGTTGTCAACACTGGGCCTGTCGGAGTAATACGTTCGCGTATTGATATACGTGGATAACTGACAGGGGTTTGTTCATATCCTGAGAGATGCCAACAGTCCGCGGATCCTGCTGATTCTCGTTCCGGTATCTGCATCTGCAGCGATCATCTCGGCGACTTTATCCAGGCTGTGGATTACGGTCGAATGATCTCTACCTCCGAAGGCTGCACCAATCTCTACAAGCTGCATGCCGAGCAGGTCGCGCGTCAGGTACATCGCAATCTGCCTGGGCACTGTGAGGGCCTTGGTTCGCGTTTTTGACCGCAATCCGTCGACTGTAGTTCCCCACTCCTTTGCGACAGCAACCTGAATTGCGCTGACTGTAAGACCGAGCGGTTCTGTGTCAGCTGTCAGGCTCTCGGAAGCTTTGAGCTTGTCTCGTAAGGCTTCCTTGGCTACTTCGACGCTTACGGGTTTGTGCCTGAGTGACGCGTAAGCCAGCAGCTTGATTATGGACCCTTCGAGCTCGCGGACACTCGACCGCACGTGCTCCGCGATAAAACGGATCACATCGTCCGGAATCGTGGTTTCGAGATCATCCTGTTGAGATTTCTGTTGCAGGATCGCGATTCTGTGCTCGAAATCGGGCAGCTCGATATCGGCGACCATACCCCACTGGAAGCGGCTTACAAGTCTGGCCTCGAGTCCTGCTATGTCAGAGGGAGGACGATCACTCGTGAGGATTATCTGACGGCCGGCCTCATACAACGCGTTGAAGGTGTGAAAGAACTCCTCCTGGGTGCCCTCCTTTCCCTTCAGGAAGTGCACATCGTCGATGAGAAGGAGATCTGTTTCGCGATAACGACGCCGGAACTCGTGATTGGTCCGAGTCTGGATTGCGTTGACCATTTCGTTGGTGAACTGTTCCGTTCCAACGAAGGTGATACGTGTGGACGGGTCGCGTTCGTAGATCGCGTGTCCTACGGCCTGCATGAGATGGGTCTTTCCGAGGCCGGTGTCGCCGTAGATGAAAAACGGGTTGTAGATCTTTCCAGGAGCCTCGGCGATTGCATGTGCGGCAGCAGCGGCGAGCTCGTTGGATTTGCCGATTACAAATTGCGCGAACGTGTATCTATCGTTAAGTGGCGCCTCGGTGGCGCGCTGTGGTCGCGATCGTGTCGCTGTTTCTTCGGGTTTTGGGGCTACGAAGAAATCCATCTGGGGGCGAGCCTGGCGCTCTTCGGTGACGCGGAATGCGACCTTGACCGGATGGCCCAGGGCGACTGGTCCAAACGAGCTCAGCAAGGCTGCGTGTTTTGACTCGTTCCAGTCAGCTGCGAAGCGATCAGGGGCTCCGACTATGAGCGTGTCGCCGATTATTTCGAGAGCTTCGGTTGGCTCGAGCCAGGTTTTGAAGGTTTGTTCGGGCAACTCGCGCCGAGCGCGCTCCAGAAGGCGTGACCAGATTTCGGCGGGGAGAAGATCGAGCGATTCCATATGGTGGGGAGGCGAAGCTACGGAACGAATGTGGATAAGTCAATCACCCGCGGCCAAGGGTCCGGATCCGTAGTGAGGCGGCACATTTATGCTATTGTTGCATCTTGTTGCCGCCATTAGATTTAACGGTCTTTCGCTAAAGTTGTTCAAGAGCCGTTTAGAGCACTGAGGATCATATATGGGTAAGCCGACTTATCGTCCGCGTAATAAGCGCCGGATCAAGACGCATGGGTTTCGCGAGCGTATGTCAACGCGTTGGGGACGTGAAGTACTTGCACGTCGCCGCAAGAAGGGTCGCAAGCGCCTGACGGTTCAGTTGCCGTCGAAGTACGCCGGCGCGTAAGCAAGCGAAGCAAGCAGCCGGCTGACAGGTCGCAGCACGTACCTGCAGACGAGGCGGGAGAGAGGGGTTTTCGGCTTTCGAACTCAACGGCACAACCAACGTCACATCTGAGGTTTTCTCGCGCGCAGCGTTTGTCACGCGCGCCGGATATCGAGTCCGTCAGGCGAACGGGGAAGCGGGTGAAGTCTGGACTGCTGGACGTCCGGGTCACTGCTTCCCCGTCTTCGTGTGCGCGGGTTGGGATTGTTGTGCCGAAGTACGGGCACATCATTGTCGATCGGAACCGCCTTCGGCGGCGCATACGGGAGATCGTGCGCCTGCGCGTGCTTCCAGTGCTTTTGTCAGTGCCGCCGATGGACGTGCTATTCCGCGCGCTTCCGCGGGCCTATTCGGCTAGCTTTGAGGTGCTGGAGCGGGAGATAGATGGGATTGTCGCACGAATCACATGATGGTCTGGAGGCCGGTACGCATCTACACGAGCATCCGACCGACGGTCATCATGCACTGAAGAAAGAACGAGCTTTGACGGATCGCAGGCGGTCTGTGGCGGTTTGGATGCTACGCGGACCGATCCGATTCTATCAGCTCGCCATATCGCCAATGACGCCGTCCGTATGTCGTTACTATCCCAGTTGCTCCAACTACGCGATCGAGGCCATCGACAAGTACGGTGCCTTGAAAGGCGGCTGGCTGGCGATACGGCGCATACTGAGATGTCATCCTTTTCGGCCGGGCGGCTTCGATCCGGTCCCTTGAGCTCGCACTGATTCATGGATACAAGCAAGCGAATCGTTCTCGCCATCGTACTGGCCCTGGCTGTCATCTTTGGAATGCAGTTTCTGTTTCCTCAGAAGCCTCAACCCAAGCCAGCCAGTAGCGCTGACAGCGCTGCGGTACACAATCCGGCAGGAACCGCAAAGGCAAGTGCCGAGACGTCGAGGGTCGATTCGACAAAGGCGGCAGCGGCAATTTCTGCAGCAGTCGCTGCATCGGTTCCGGCCGCAGTGGCTGAAACAACGATCGTGGCGCCTGTCGCTGCGCGACGGGACAGTGGCGCGACCTTCGAGATGAGCAACGTTGGCGCTGCGCCCAGCGTGGTGGTGATGAACACCTACGCCAATCGTGTAAGTGGCAGCAATGGCGCGAAGGTGCGACTGGGCTCTGCTGGCAATCCGGTACTTAAGTACCAATTAGTTACCAATGGTGGCCAGCCGACGGACCTGTCCGGGACTGCATTTCAGACGGCACGGTCCGGGGACGTCGTCACGTATACCGCCGATGTAGCTGGCTCGACCGTTACGATCAATTATGCGATCGTGCCGGACAGCTTCGTGTCGCATGTCACGGGTTCTGTGAGTGGCGCCAAGTCAGGGAGCTATCTCATCGTCCAATTGCCGCAAACCTTTGCGGCTACGGAACCAGACACAAACGACGATCGTAATTCGCTGGCGTTTGCGTTCCTCACCAAGCGCGAGGCGGCGCGGAATGTGTCGTTCCATTCGCTCGATCCGGGTGAGAGGCAGCTGGTAGAGGGACCGGTTACGTGGATCGTGGCCAAGTCGAAGTATTTCGTGGTGGGACTGCTGGCGCCCAAGAAGGGACCGGAGTTCACCGAGGCAACGCTCGTCGGCGGGCCGCGTACGACGAAAGTCGCAACTCGTGCCTCCGGTACTGTCGTGATACCGATAGCGAATGGCGCATTCGGATTCGACATATACGCCGGTCCGCAGGAGTGGAAGAAACTCAACGCGCTGGGTCGCGACTTCGACCAGGTGAACCCGTACGGCTGGGCGTTCGTGCGGCCGTTGATGCAACCAATTGCGACGTCGGTGATTCGCCTGGTGCTGTGGATGCACAGCGCGCTCAATCTGAGCTATGGGCTGGTTCTCATCGCACTCGGGCTTCTCATCCGTCTGCTGATGTGGCCGCTGTATCAGACGTCGATGAAGACATCGATCAAGATGCAGATCCTGCAGCCGGAACTGACGGCCGTGCAGGACAAGTTCAAGGACGATCCGGAGAAGCAACGGACGGAAATCATGAAGGTGTACCAGAGCCACGGGATGAATCCGCTCTCGCCGCTGCTCGGATGTCTTCCATCGCTATTGCCGATGCCGATTCTGCTCGCGTTGTTCTTCGTGTTCAGGAACACGATCGAATTTCGCGGAGTTCCGTTCTGGTGGATGAGCGACCTGTCGGTGCGTGACCCGTACTACATTCTGCCGTTGCTGATGGGCGCATCAATGTATCTCATCTCATGGATGGGAATGCGGAACACACCGCCGAATCCGCAGGCGAAGATGATGAGCTACATAATGCCGGCGATGTTCACGCTCTTTCTCTACAGAGAGGCTGCGGGACTCAACCTGTATTACGCGACTCAGAACCTTGCGACCCTGCCACAGCAGTGGCACCTGTCACGGACGCGCGGGATGAGCAAGCCAAAAGCTGCTGCCGGGGCAAAGGAAGTCGCGGCGACACCGGCGACACCTGCGCTAGCGAAGGGCAAAGCGAAGGGAAAGGGCAAGGGGTAGCATCGATCTGCGTATCCAGCTGCGTAGCGCCTGAAGGGCGCCCGGCGCGGATACATCGGTGGACATCCAGATCCAATTACGCCGAAATGGGCCAGGCGCGGATTTATCCGCGCCCTACGCGGGCGTACCGGATCGGCGTGTGGTTGGTGTAGCTTAAGAGATGCGCATCACGTACATCGGGCATGCGACTCTGCTGATCGAGATTGGCGGGAAGACGATTCTTACCGACCCCAATTTCGATCCAGCACTGGGGCGGTTTCTGGCTCGGGTAAGTGCACCGGGAATTGCGATCGACAAGCTACCGAAGCTGGACATGATTCTGTTGACGCATGCACATGCCGATCATCTGTCGTTCCGGTCGCTCGCTGAAATCAAATCCGTACCGCTCTACGCCCCACCTCCCGTTGCGCGATGGATCCGCCGGCATGGAGTGACGAATGCGATCGAGCTCGGGCCTGGCGAGTCACTTACAAGTGGAAGCCTTACGGTACAGGTGGAGGCGGCAACTCACTCCGGCAACCGGTACGTGATAGATCGGTGGCGCAAGCAGGCTAATATGTATCTAGTCGCTACTAATCGCGAGAGCGTGTTCTTTGCTGGCGATACCGCGCTTGCGGAGGATACGACTGCGCTCGTGGAGCGCGAGCTGAAGGGGCGCCAACTGGATGTCGCGCTGCTTCCGATTGGGTACGCACCCGCGTGGAAGGCTAAGAGCTTCAACAAGGGACACCTTACAAGCCTGGGTGCGCTGACGCTGTTCGAGCGACTCGATGCGCGATACCTGATTCCCTATCACTGGGGGACGTTCAACCATGTGACCGCGTCGGCATATGATGCGATACGTGAAATGCGGGAGCATGTCGAGACGCATGCACGTGGTACAGACGTGCGCATTCTCGAACCCGGGGAGTCCCTGCAAGTGCCGTCGCCGTCTGCTTGAGTAGCGGCGAAGAAGACACGATTGCAGCAGAGGCGACGGCTCACGGAAGGGGTGCCATCGCCGTGATTCGCATTTCCGGGCCGGCCGCGTTCACGATCGTGAAGCGTCACGTGGCAACGTGGCCGGCAAATCAGCGCCAGGCAACGTTATGCACCATACGAGACCGGGATGGCGACGTCCTGGACGAGGCGCTTGTCACCACGTTCGTGGGTCCAGCGTCGTTCACCGGCGAGGATGTGGTCGAGATCGCCACACATGGCGGTACGACTGTACCGACGCTGGTGCTGGCTGCACTCGTTGCCTCAGGGGCGCGCGTTGCACTACCGGGCGAATTCACGCGCCGGGCGGTGCTGAACGGCAAGCTCGATCTGGTACAGGCAGAGGCGATCGGGGATCTGATCGATTCCACTTCGCGCGCAATGCAGCGAGTGGCGATGACTCAGCTCGACGGCGGCTTGTCGCGGCGGATCGAGGAGCTACGCGACCGTGTGATCGGTCTGGAAGCGCTCCTTGCATACGACATCGACTTTCCGGAAGAGGACGACGGCCCGATTCCGAAGTCGAGAATTACTGTGGCGACGGCAAGCGTCATCGCATCGCTGAACGATCTGCTCGCGACGGCACCGGCGGGGGAGCTGGTGCGGAACGGGGCACTGGTTGTAATCGCGGGGGCGCCAAACGCGGGGAAGTCATCGTTGTTCAATGCAATGCTGGGCCGGTCGCGTGCCATCGTAACCGAGATTCCCGGGACAACCAGGGATGCGATCGAGGCCGTGCTCGATGCCGGCCCGTGGCCGATTCGCCTGGTGGACACGGCGGGCTTGCGCGAAACGACGGACGCCGTCGAGCAACTCGGGATCGAGGTCGCAACGCGATATCTCGCATCGGCGGATGCCGTGCTCGCATGCGGTGACAGTGCCGACGGCGTGTTACGGACAACGACCGCTGTATCACAGCTGACGGATGCGCCGGTGATCCCGGTGCGGACGAAGGGTGATCTCGCACACTCTGTCGACGTGAACACCGTAAGCGCAACAACTGGACAGGGCATACGCGAGCTTCTCGACAGGGTCACGGAGGTGGTATCCGAGCGCTACGGAAGAGCGCCACTGGATGCTCCCATCCTTACGCGAGAGCGGCAGCGTTTTTGTGTGGAACAGGCACGTGAGGAAATGGTCGCCTTTGCAGCCGCGATTGAAGATAAAGCATTGCCAGCGTCGATCGCGGCGGTGCATCTTCGCAGTGCCGTCAACGCGCTGGCGGACGTAACGGGCACAATCGACGTGGAGGACGTTCTGGATCGTCTCTTCCGAACTTTCTGCGTGGGCAAATGACAACTTCCGCACCGATTGCAACAAACCCACCGTTTGTGCCGGCATCGAGCCTGGACATCTCGCTGGAGGTGGAGACTCCGGAGCAGATCGCTCTATCCTACTCCATTGCCGGGATAGGATCACGCGGTGCTGCAGCGGCGATCGACACATTGATCACCCTGGCGATACTCGTTGGACTGACCGTGATACTGCTGATCGCAGCCAATCACATGGGGCCCCGGCTGGCGAAGGCACCTCCGTCATCGGCATGGGTGCTCGCATTCTATTTCATCGCGCAGTTCGTGATAATGTGGGGCTACTACGTGATATTCGAGGGAATCTGGGATGGCCAGACTCCTGGTAAAAGGATCATGAAGCTGCGTGTCGTTCGTGACGGGGGTTTTTCGGTCACGTTCGGTGCGTCTGCGGTGCGGAATCTACTACGCGTCGTCGATGCATTTGGAGTCTATCTCGTCGCAATCGTCGTCGCGCTCATGAACAGCTCGCGCAAGCGGCTTGGGGACATCGTCGCCGGCACGTTCGTCGTGAAGGAGGAGCGGGTGCAGGCTCGCTCCGCGCCGTTGCCCGCGACCGCACGGGATCGCAACTTGTTTGCCCGCCTCAGCGATGACGAGTACTCGGTGCTCGAGCGTTATATCGAACGGCGCGGCACACTTGACCCGGCGCACAGGGACGTCATTGTCGCGCAGCTGGCGGCCAGGTTTGCGGAGCATCTGCCATCAGCAACGTCGCCGAGGGGCGCGCTCGTGCGGTTGTATGAATCCGAACGAGATACAAGGGCAAGTGGTGTTGCGTCACGAAGCGATACCGGCGCTCAGCGAGAGCAGCACGCAATTGTCGCATTGGGCCTCAAACGCTGGAATGATTTCGCAGCTGCGCTCGATGCCGCATACAAGAAGCGGCTATCACGAATGGCGCCCGAAGACGTATCGGCTCTTGTCGCGCGCTACAGGGAGATGACGACCGATCTGGCGCGCCTTCAGACTGCGAGCCGCGGCCGCAACAACGAGTCTCTGTTCTACGTGAGTCGTCTGGTTGCGCGTGGGCACAATCTGTTGTACCGCCAGCGTGGGCGCACCATCGCAACGGTCTTTGATTACATGACGGACACCGTGCCGTCGGAAGTACGAAGGTCATGGAGGCCTATCGCGCTGGCTGCGCTGTTGCTGTTCGGGCCAGCCGCCGCCGCGTACACCAGCATCGTTCAGAATCCGGCAATTGCCAGCCGGATCCTGCCAGATGAGATGATAAGCAGAGCGACGATGGGCAGTGAGCGAGAAAAGCGCGGCGAAGGGTATGTATCCATACCAGAGGAGATTCGGCCAGTCGTAGCAAGCAGGATCATCTCGAACAATGTGACGGTGACGTATCTCACATTCGCGATGGGGTTGACGGCAGGAATCGGAACGATCCTCATGCTCGTATTCAACGGTGTCGCAATTGGAAGCGGCGTCGGCCTGTTTGCATCGCGCGGTGTGGCGAGACTCATCTTTGCGTTCATAGCGCCACACGGTGTTCTCGAGCTGAGCGCAATCTGCATCGCCGGTGGTGGTGGGTTGCTGATCGCCAAGGGAATTCTGCTTCCGCTCAATAGAACCCGACGAGACGCGCTGGTGGAAAATGGAAGGCGTGCAATCGATCTCATTGCAGCGTCGACTCTGTTACTGATCGTTGCGGGAACACTGGAGGGATTGGTGTCGCCGCGAGTATGGCCGCTGACCTGGAAGCTCACGATCTCCGGTGTGACGGCGCTTTTGATGCTCGGCTATCTGTCGCTGGGACGGCGGGTCAAAGCGTCGAGCGTTCCTTGATTTCCAGATAGCGATTGATCAGAGCAGCAGTCATGCCCCTGGGCGCTGTATCGAGGACTGCGACTCCGGCCTGGCGCATGATCTGAAGCGCTTCGTCCCGTGCGGAGAGAAGCTCCTCGGCGGCGGCGCTCTCGTAGGTCTGCTCGTCACTGGCATCCGGCGATGGAACGGAGGCCAGAACCAGCTGCTCATTGCGCAAGGCCACGACCAGCGGAAGATGACGTTCGGCGCTTCTTGCAGTCAGTGCTATCACGGCGCGTGAAGATCGAACGTCTATCACATCGGTGAAGAGGACAATGAGTGAGCGGCGCCGATTGCGCTCGGTGAGGGTACGGAATGCAGCTGCGTAATCCGGTTCCGTCATCGTTGCCGTGACGCCGGTCAATGCGTCCCGGAGGGCACCGAGGGTGCCGGGCGCGCGCGTCGGCGCGATGTAACGGCGGACAAGCGAGTCGAAGACAATGAGACCGACGCGATCGCCGGTGGAGAGAGCGATATCCGCAAGAGTCAGTGCTGACGCGAGAGCATACTCGAAGCGCGGTCTGTCGCCGGCGAGCTGAGTCATCATTCTGCCGCAGTCGATCGCGATCATGATGGTCTGGCCCTGCTCCACCGTGAACTCGCGCGAGATGAGGCGGTGACGGCGCGCGGTCGCCTTCCAGTCGATGCGGCGCGGGTCATCGCCCGGTACATAGTCGCGGAGATTGGCGAACGATGTTCCTGCACCGCGCCGACGTATCACACGCTGGCCCGCGGTTCTCACGCGGTACTGCGCAGCGAGGAGACGATACCGGCCAGCGTTAGCCATGGACGGGATTATCGAAATAGTATCACTTGGATAATAAATCACCGAGCGCCGGACTAACTTCCACGGGCCAGAGATGGTGATTGCAACCGGGCCGAGCGGGAACGTGCCGCGGGCTCGTCCTGTAACCGTAAGAGTGGTAAGAACCGAGCTACCCGGACCGACTTCCATCTCTTTTGCGTCGAGGTTGGTGGCAAGGAGCGCCGAGGGAAGTTGCTGAGTCATGAAGACGCTCAGTGGGCCAGGCCACGACGACGTGATCGTGCATGTTCCCATTCTGCTGTCACCGACACCGATCGTGGCCGGGAAATCACGCGTCAGCTTCACGTAACGTGCGCCGGGAATCCGTAGTGCATCGACAAGGGCTGCGATCGCGACGATTGCAGTTACTGCAGTCGCGACTACCTGACCAGCCGTGCTCGAGGAAAAGATCCAGACCGGTGCAGTTATCGCTACCACCAATGCCAGTCTCGGCGTGGGAGCATACCTCGCCAGCGAGCGCAATGGCCGGGCGATACGGCCAAACAACCGCGATAGAATCATCGCAGGTGCACTCTGGCTGGACGGACCCGCGCAGGACTCATTGCGGTGCAGGCACTCGTGCGAGGATCGCCGTAATCACGTCGTCTGTCGAGCGACCCTCGACCTGCAGCTCGGGAGCGAGAAGAATGCGGTGACGCAACACTGGAAGTGCGTGCTGTTTCACGTCGTCAGGGGTGGCGAAGTCGCGGCCTGCCACGAGCGCAGCGGCCCGCGCGATACGGAAAAGTGCGACTGCCGCGCGTGGCGATGCTCCAAGTGTCAGTGACGTATCCTCGCGCGTGGCTCGTACGATGTCGGTGATGTATTCGCGGACGTCGACCGTCACATTGACGCTATCCGTCATCATGCGAAGGTGTGACACTTCCGCACCTGTCACGACGGGCGTGGGCATGAATGTACTCGTACGTTCCGCGTCGAATCCTTCGGAATAGTTCTCGAGCATTGCGAGCTCGGCGCTCTTTGCCGGATAGCCGATTCGCACGTTGACGAGAAAACGGTCCAGCTGCGCTTCCGGGAGTGGGTAGGTGCCTTCGTATTCCACGGGGTTCTGCGTCGCAAATACGCTGAACATGTCACCGAGTGAATGCGTCACACCATCGACGGTGACCTGCCGTTCCTGCATCGCTTCGAGCAAAGCCGACTGAGTCTTGGCAGGGGCGCGGTTGATCTCATCCGCCAGGAGGAGATCGGTGAATATCGGGCCTGGACGAAACTCGAACGCGCGCGACGATTCCTGATAGACACTCACGCCAGCCACGTCGGATGGCATGAGGTCGGGCGTGAACTGAACACGTCCGAAGCGCACATCCAATGCGCCGGCGAGTACTCGAACAAGCAATGTCTTCGCCGTGCCGGGAACGCCTTCGAGCAGAATGTGTCCCCGGGCAACGAATGCGGCGAGGATCTGATCGATCACGTCTTCCTGGCCAAGGACACGGGCTGCGACGGTATCGCGAATGCGCTGGAGCGCGGCGGATGTAGCGGTGAGATCAGTCACTCTCGAAATGCCCTCTCGATGTTCGCGACCGCAGCGCCGACGGCGGCGAGATGGTCTGATGAGTTCGGGGAATCTGGTACAAGAGCCGTCGCTATGCGATCGATATCCGGGGACGTCGCCGGTAGCCGGTCCCGTAGTGCCGACAGATAGGTCGAATTCGATACCGATCGAGGCAGACCAAGCGAATGGCGCCGCCGGAGGCCGCGGACCAGCATGCCGGTACCGAGACTACGCGCATCGACCTGCGAATAAGCATGCGCGAGTGCGCCAACGTGCTCGAGCGGGGAGCGACGCGAGATCAGAGGCACCGGTAACGGTCCAAGCGGTCGCACGGCGAACGCAAGGAGAAGCACCAGGGCAGCGGCGACGATCCCAAGCGTTACCCGTCCTAACGGGGTATCTGTGAGCGCATGCGAGATGGCAGCTGGCATGTCGGCGTGAATTCCGAAGCCGTGATGATATTCGTCGAAGACGACACTCCCAGGCCGTTTCGGGGAAGATCCGGAGCCATTCGCGAACTGGAGTGCGCGCACGATCGCGATGGCTGCCTGCGGGTTACGCATGACCTGATTCATCAGGATCTCGGCCGGCGCGACGGCGATCACATAGCCCTGACCAAGTCGGTGCCCGAGCACCAATGCCGGTCGCAGAGCCGAGTCGGCTTTTGCGCCATCGCCGTCGCGCAATGACTGGAGCCAGAGGAATGTCTGGTTGTCCGACTTGGATTTCGACGCGACGGTCACAGATATGGGAAAGGCAGCCTGAAAGGCAGCGCGTGGATCCTGTATTGCCGGAGTCGGTGGATTACCTCCGGCGACGGTTGTTCGGCTCAATGTGTAGAATCCACTCGGCGCTGAATTCAGCTCGAAGCCCAGCGAATCGGTGAGTTCGTCGTCGTCCGGGGTGAATAGGAGAACCATACCGCGACGCACTGCCGCCAGAATTTGCGCCTGCTCGATCGTCGTGAGCGGTTGCGCGGGTTGTATGAGAGCGTAAGCCGAGGTCGAATCGAGGGTGGCGGGTGAAGTGAGCGGCTTTTCGTTGCGACTCGTGATGAAGCCGAGCCGGCCCAGCGTTTCGTAGAGCGCTCTGACGCCACCCGCTCCTACGGCCTGGGAGCTGTACGCCGTTCCCACATCTTCTCGTTCCTGTGGAGCGAAGAGGACAAAGATGACCAGCAGGATTGCTACAGCGGAGAGAACGCGGGCAGCCGTAAATAGACTACCGCCAGCTCGTGTCTTGAATCCGGTGATGGATGGCGCGTCGCTCATTGTCCGAGACCGGGTGCGGTATTACCGGTACCGTCCAGGGCAGCATTCGCAGCGGACTTCGATGGAGGAGCTTGCAGGAGGCTACCTGCCAGCGTGTTGAGTGTGGTGAAGCGGTCTCGATCGCAGATGCCAATGCCGTAGATCACCGTTTCGTACGAGCGTGTGAAGTCGGTGAAGCGCGGCAGGTCGATCGCGCCTGGCTTTCTGCGAAGCTCGCGCAGGTAGTCGCCTGTGGTCTTGGATTCATGGAGGGACACGAGTCCGCGGCGTGCGGCTGCCCCTATGAGCGCGAGATAGAGAGCGTGTGCTGCGCCGGTATAGTCGTTCTGCGCGGCGAGCGTCTGTGCGGTGGCCCACCAATCGGTGCCGCGGTTGGACTCGGACCTCCGCAATCCGATTGTGGATGGTGCGAAACGCAGCAGGAGGCCATACACGATGCGAGCGAGTATGGCCAGCAGGGACAATCCGAGGGCGATGCGAAATACGATGCCGACCGCCGGATGACTCTGGGCAAAGCCAAAGAATCGAAGAACCAGATTCCATATCCATTGTGCGATCAACTCTCTGATGGAAACAGAGCCACGACCGGCGAAGGTGCTGCTGCGGAAGACGGCGGCGACTGTATCCGCGATGGCGGCGTTATCGAGCGGGCCCATTAGTATCGATTAGATACTAATATTGAATCAGGATGCCGGATGCAACTGCGGTGCTCCGAGGGCCTGTGCCATGAGCTCGATGTCATAGCCTTCTCTGCGTATCCGGATGTCGTAGTACAGCAGAGTCGCGACGATGCTGGAGAACGGCGATATCGCGGTAGTCAGCACGAGAGTAGCGATGGCGGTAGCTGCTGCGCTGTGCGCGAAAGCCTGAACGAGTTGCAGCAATATGCCCGTTGCGATGA
This sequence comes from Gemmatimonadota bacterium, assembly GCA_040388625.1. Taxonomy (NCBI): domain Bacteria; kingdom Pseudomonadati; phylum Gemmatimonadota; species Gemmatimonadota bacterium. Next base: position 326,596 of record JAZKBK010000002.1, read on the forward strand.
GCACAAAGAGAAAGACTCCGCCGAGGAGGGCGAATATGCGAGTGCCATTGCCATTGGCGAGCTCGCGCGAGCGCGACATGGCGTCACCGACCTTGTTATCCTCGAACAATACGGTCATGGGAAGCGCAAAGTAGCGTTTGAAGACCACAAGTCCGGGTGCTATGAAGAGGACGAGACCGAAGCCGATGAGAATCCACTTGGTGATCATGGCGACGAACAGTCTGCCGGGGTGGCTGAACGCTGCGCGCACGGACTGCTCGAAATCGACCTGATTACCGAGGTATGCAGCCGAGGTGGCGCAAGCGATGGCGCCCTCGGCGAAAGGCGATACGAGGACGCCAGCGAAGCGGATGAGTGCGGAAGTGAATAGCCCGTCCGTCTGCTGCAGCAAGACCGCTGTCTGGCCAAAATAGGACGAGACGGCCCAGGGTACTGCTGCCAGGACGTTGATCGCTATGAAGACCGTGAAGTGGCGTCGGTAGATCTCGAATGCTGCATCGAGTATCTCGGAGTTGGAACGCGGGCGGAAGTCGGACATCAGCGCTGCGGGCTGGCGCTGGGGTCTGGCAGCGATGCAAGCCAAGCTGCCATGATGGATGTCAGGTCAGGCGCTTGCGGCGGACGACTGCTGGCCTGCGGCCGCGGCCGCAATCTGTGACGCGTCTGCGCGGATCGCCCAGGCGAGGCCGCGACTGTTGACGGCTGCGTCGGTAAGGCGAGCTCCGACGAAGTAGCCACTGCGTTCGGGGATGACGTTACGATCGACGGTACGTGCGTCGTCGCTCATTCCCCCGGATAGATAGCGCAGCCGTAGACCAAGTCCCGCCCGGTCGAAATGCTTGGCTACGGTGCGCATTATGAAGGGCTCTGCTTCGCGTACTCGAGCGTATTCCTTGCGGGCGTAGCCGAAGTATTCCCAGGCTGCGTGGCCGGGACTGACGATTCGGCTGGTCTGCACGGCGAGGCCTTCGTTGACTATGAGCTCGCGGAGCGATGCGCGTCGGCCGGTTTCCCAGTAGTCGTAGTATCCGCCGGCTTCCGTGATGAGCTGGCGCATCTCACTCTGGCTGGTGGGCGACGTGTACCGGACTGCGTGCGCGATCTCGTGTGCAAGCCAGAGGGGAATCAGCTCCGGCTCGAGACCCAGAGCGCTCGTATCGGGATTGGGTTGTCCGGTGAAATGCTCGAGGGCGATGAATGCCATTCCGCGGCCACCGACGACGAGTTCACCTGCGTTCGCTGCACCGACACCGACCATGAGGACGACATCGGTGTCGACGTCGGCTTCGAGGACTCGCCGGCTTTCGGTCTCGGCGAGACGAGCCAGTGCGACGACATCGATGCGTGCGAGCATGGCACGGAGGTCATCGCGATTAGCGTGGGTCGTAGCTCGAACTACTTCCTGGAAGTGCGGGCCTTCGGGATCGAGGACGTAGTTCGTCCAGTACGACTCCAGTATTCGGCGATGCGCTTCGAAGTAGCGCAGATAAGCTGCGACGCGATCTGAGCTGTCTATGACAGCGAAAAAATCGGGGAGCAAGTTGATCAGCATCGGCGCCAAGAAAATACCGCGTTGGGAAATGCACAACAAGAGTAAACGGCCAACTCGGCGAATATTCTCGAGCTGCCGATCGTCCCGTCGAGTATCGGCTGGCGGCAGTGACGATCAAATCCGCGCCTTGGCACAGAAATTCCTTACGTGCCCACAGGGGAGGCGATTGAAGATCCTATGACTGCATTGCGCAAGATCGAGCTGCGGTGTCCATCATGTAGCCATGAGTTTCCGTCCGAGACGGTGGTGTCCACCAACTGGTTTGGTGGCAAGCGAACGGATTTTCATGAACGTGCGGCTGGGGCGCAGCCATGGGCGTATCAGGTGCACATGTGCGACCGATGCGGCTACTCCGGCGCGGAGCGAGATTTTACCGATCAGACCGATATCAGCCCGCTCGTGCGGGAGCGAGTGTGGAGCGAGCTATCGCCGCATGCTCATGGAGCGGTGACTGGATCGGAGAAGTACGAAGCCGCGGCCAAGGTGGCGCAGTGGCAGAGCGCCGACCAACGTTACATCGGTGACTTGTGGCTGCGTGCCGCCTGGTGTTGCGTGGACGAAAGCGACATCGAAGCGGAGCGGTATTTCAGGCGGCTGGCGGCGTGGTCATTCGAGCAGGCCCTGGAATTCTACGATACGGTTCCACGTGAAGATCGTGCAGTTCTCGTGTATCTGGTCGGCGAGCTGTGGCGTCGCATTGGTGACCTGACGCAGGCGAATGCGTGGTTCGATCTGGTGCCGGACGAGATTACCGATCCGGTCGCGCAACGGTGGGTGATAGAGGCAGCGCGGCGACAGCAAGCCGATCCTCGCGAGTGGTTTGCCTAGGATCGGCTTTGGTACAGCTGGCTTCGGCGTGCGTTCAGCGCGTGCCGAAGAGTCTGTCTCCTGCGTCGCCCAGACCGGGAAGTATGTAACCCACGGAATTCAGCTCGCGATCGAGCGATGCTGCGTAGACCTGCACGTCCGGATGTGAGTCGAGGAGTTTCTGGACCCCTTCCGGTGCCGCGACGAGGCAGAGGAAGCGAATACGTGTTGCGCCGGTTCTCTTGAGTGACGAGACTGCGGCGACTGCGCTCCCGCCGGTTGCGAGCATCGGATCGAGAAGAAAGAAATCGCGCTCGGCGGCATCGCCGGGAATCTTGAAGTAGTAGTCGACGGGCTGGAGAGTCTCGTGATCGCGGTAGAGGCCGATGTGGCCCACGCGTGCCGACGGGACGAGTCGGAGAACTCCCTCAACCATTCCCAGGCCGGCGCGCAGGATTGGAACGAGTGTGAGCTTCTTGCCACTTATATGGTGACCCGTCGTGTGCTCCAGGGGCGTATCCACTTCCCGGGGCTCGATACCGAGATCCTTGGTAGCTTCGTAAGCCATCAGGGTCGCTATCTCATCCACCAATTCCTTGAAGATCTTGGTGGGTGTGCGCCTGTCCCGAAGCAGCGTGAGCTTGTGGAGGACCAGCGGGTGACGGATAATAGTGAGGTTCGAAAACTCCATAATTCCAATGAAAGAATATCAGGCAGTAGTGGTCAAGCTTACGCGCCACACGCGTGAGAATGAAGATACCCTGACAGATCTGCTCAACGAGCGGATCCGTGGCGGCTGGGAGCCTGCGCTCATAAGTCAGGACAAAGACCAGCTGGTTCTGATATTCTGCAGGTCAGCCGAGGGCTGACCGATCCCCCAATTAGTACCAACTAGCCACTAAATATGGAAATCGAGTTCTACGGCGCAGCCCGGGAGGTTACCGGGTCGTGCCACATTCTGCGCGTGAACGGCAAGGTCGTGATTCTGGACTGCGGAATGTTCCAGGGGCGGCGGAGCGAATCCACCGCGAAGAACAAGACACTGCCCGTGGCGATAGCGGAGATCGATGCCGTGGTGTTGTCGCATGCGCACATCGACCATTCCGGGCGACTGCCATACCTGGTTCGAAAGGGCTATTCCAAGAGCATATTCGCGACGTCGGCGACCCGGGACCTGTGTGCGGTGATGCTGGCCGACTCGGCGCACATACAGGAGAGCGACGCCAAACATCTGGCGAAGAACCACAAGCAGTTCGTAGAGCCGCTGTACACGATGCAGGATGCAGTGCGGACGCAGGATCTGATTATCGGGATCCCGTACAACAAGACCTTCGACGTCGTACCGGGAGTGCGGTGCACATACATCGACGCCGGCCACATTCTGGGCTCGGCATCGGTGCTGCTGGACATCACCGAGCACGGGAAGACAAGGCGGCTGGTGTTCTCCGGTGACATCGGCCGGCCCGGTCTGTCGATCATTCGTGACCCGGTAGTGCCGGAGGGGGCGGACGTTGTGATCATGGAATCGACGTACGGCAACCGTGATCATGAGACCGTAGTCGACGCACGGGCTCAGCTTGCCGCGGTCGTGCGGGATACGGCAGCGCGTGGCGGCCGGGTTCTGATTCCCTCGTTCGCCGTCGGGCGCACGCAGGAGCTGCTCTACAACCTGAATGGACTTTCACGGGAGGGGGCGATTCCCCCGATTCCGATTTACGTGGACAGCCCGCTCGCGACCGACACCACCACGGTATTCGAGCTGCATCCGGAGGTGTTCGACCACACGGAAGATCTGGTGAACAAGGCGAAGAACCTATTCCAGTTTCCGCAGGTGCACTTCACGCGGAGCGTGGAGGAGTCAAAGGCGCTGAACACAGCGCACGGGCCAATGGTGATCATCGCCGCGTCGGGAATGGTGGAAGCAGGCCGCATCCTGCACCATCTGGTGCAGGGGGCTGGGGATCCCAAGAACACGATTCTATTCGTGGGTTATCAGGCCGAGGGAACGCTTGGCAGGAGAATCGAGGCGAGCCCGCCTACGGTGCGTATTTATGGGGATGATATTCCATTGCGGGCCGAGGTGAAGATCATCGATGGGTACAGCGCCCACGCCGATCGGGCGGAGCTGACAGCATGGATCGACGGTGTGAAGGCGACATCGCCCCAACTGAGCGAAATATTTCTGGTGCACGGAGAGGCGGACGTACAGGACGTCTTCAAGACAGCGCTAACTGCGAAGGGGTACATGGTAGAATGCCCGGAACCCCGTGTAAAGCGAACGGTCTGACATGGTAAGATCCCGGTACGCCGCTCTACGGCTGCTCTCTGTGGCTACCGCCGCCGCAGTGGTGTTTGCTGCGACGGGTGGTGCGCAGTCCATACCGCGCATTCCATTCGAGAAGTACACGCTGCCAAACGGGTTGGAGGTGATCCTTCATCAGGATCACACGACGCCGATGATAGCGGTGGATACGTGGTATCATGTCGGTTCGGGGGACGAGAAGCCAGGTCATACAGGGTTCGCACATCTCTTCGAGCATCTGATGTTCATGGGGTCGCAGCACGTGCCTACCGGACAGTTCGACCAGCTTCTGGAAGGTGCGGGCGCGAACAACAACGGCTCGACCACAGAGGATCGTACGAACTATTACGAAACGATGCCGTCGAACGCACTCCCCCTGGCGCTGTATCTCGATAGCGATCGAATGGGCTTCCTGCTTCCGGCTCTGGACAGCGCGAAGGTGGATTTGCAGAGGGACGTGGTGAAGAATGAACGCCGCCAACGTGTGGACAACGTGCCGTACGGAAAGTCGGACGAAACGATTCTGGCAGCGTTGTATCCGAAAGGCCATCCGTATTCGTGGCCTGTGATCGGGTCGATGGCGGATCTCTCTGCGGCGACGCTCGCGGACGTCAAGAATTTCTTCAGGACGTATTACGCACCGAACAACGCGACACTGGTTATCGCCGGGGATTTCAACATCGATTCGGCGAAGGCGTTGGTGAAGCATTACTTCGGTGACATCCCGCGTGGTCCACAGATTCCGTCGAGGCCATCGCCGGCACCGGTTGTGATCCCGCGTGACACATTTCTGGTGTTGCAGGACAGGGTTCAGCTCCCACGGGTGTACTATACCTGGCCGTCGGTGAAAAACTTCGCGCACGATGACGCGGCGCTGAACGTGCTTGCCTCGGTACTAGCTGAGGGCAAGAACTCGCGGCTGTACAAGCGGCTCGTTTACGACATGCAGATCGCCCAGGATGTGAATGCATATCAGAACGGCGAGCATCTGGCGGGTTACTTCCAGATCATCGTGACACCGAGAAAGGGAATTGCACCGGCCAGAATCGACTCGCTGGTTCGTGAGGAGCTCGTCAAGCTGCAAAAGGACGGAATAACCGCGCGCGAACTGGCGCGTGTGCAGAACTCCACGCGGTCCGATTTTCTCAGATCGCTTGCCACGGATCTCGGCAAAGCCGAGCTGTTGAATCAGTACAATTACTTCGTGGGAGATCCGGACTATGTGCAACGTGATGCAGCCAGATATGACGCTGTGACCAGAGCTGACGTTCAACGTGTTGCACGGATGTACCTCGGCAAGCCGAAAGTCGTGTTGACGGTTGTGCCAGACGGGATGACAGCACTGATGGTCAAGGGAGGGGGAGGGTCCAGATGAGATATCGTATCCCGAGCACCATCGCAGGAGCGATCCTCGTCGTACTCGCGGCGACCATGCCGGTGATGGCGCAGGCGCCGGTCGATCGCAGCAAGCCGCCGGAGCTTGGTCCTCCCCCGGCGTTGCACATACCGCCTGTCGTGGTGCGTGAGCTTGCGAACGGACTCAAGCTGATGGTTGTAGAGCGCCACAATCTGCCCGTAGCTGATTTCGTTCTCGTGATTCCTTCCGGGGCGACAGCGAATCCGGCGGATCGGGCCGGTGCCGCGGATCTCGTCGCGAACATGCTGACGGAAGGGACGACCAGTCGTAGTGCGCTGCAGATCGCGGATCAAACCGCTTATCTGGGCATCTCGTTGTTCAGCTCGAGCGGATGGGACGCGACGACGGTTCGACTGTCGACACCAACAGCGCAACTGGACAGTGCGCTCGCGTTGTTCGCAGACGTAGCGTTGCACCCGTCGTTCCCACCGACCGAGTTTGCGCGTGTGAAGCAGGAGCGACTGACCGCGCTGCTCCAGTTGAAGGACAGAGGTCCAGCGATAGCGAACCTTGTGTATCCAACGCTTCTGTACGGAAAGGACAATCCTTACGGTCGTTCGGTGGTAGGCACGGATGCGTCGGTGGGTGCAATGACCGTGACGGATCTCAGCACTTTCTACCACCACCATTTCGCTCCGAATGGTGCGACGCTCGTTGCCGTAGGCGATGTAACGCCGGCGGAGGTTGAACAGAAGGTGAGCGCGTTGTTCAGCGGATGGGCGCGCGAGACTGTACCAACTACAGATGTGGGTGCTGGCCTTCCTGCGCTGGCGACGACGATTTATCTGATAGACAAGCCCGGTGCCGCGCAGTCGTCGTTCAGGATCGGCTCCGTGGGGGTGGCGCGGTCTACGGCCGACTACTTCCCGATCCAGGTGATGAACACGGCGCTCGGTGGGTCGTTCACCAGCCGTCTGAACCAGGTGCTGCGTGAGGACAAGGGTTATACGTATGGCGCGTCGTCCAGGTTCGACATGCGGAAGCATGGCGGGCTGTTCGTCGCGTCGGCGGAGATTGTATCGGCGAAGTCGGATTCCGCGCTAGTAGATTTCATGCAGCAATTGAAGGCCATTCGGGATACGATCCCAGCGACGGAGCTGAGCAAGACAAAGCGCTACCTTCAACTGGAGTTGCCGAGCGCGTTCGAAACCACAGGCCAGATCGCGACACGTCTGGGTGACGTCGCGCTATATGGCCTGCCGCTCGACTACTACAATCACGTTGTCGACCGGATCGGCGCGGTTACACAGGGTGAAGCCCAGCAAGTGGCGGAGAAATACATCGACCCGTCGCATCTGACCGTGTTGATTGTGGGAGACAGAAAGACAATCGAAGGGCCAATCAGAGCGCTCAACATCGGACCGATCGTATTTCGTGATACGAATGGCAACCCGGTTCAATAATCAGTGAGGGGCCAGGAGCACCTATGTCGAGGAGAATCACCTCAGGGGTAGCAGTAATGTCACTGCTTCTGACGGCGGGATGCAAGCAGGCTGAGAATTCACATGCACCGCCGCGAAGCGCGTCTGAAGCAGCAGGAGCTGCTGCGGCATCTCGCGACAGTGTGGCGATTCGAACGACTGACGGTTCCATACAACTTGGGCTGGCACGTGACACCGTTTACATGGGACTTACGGATTCGGTGTTAGCGGTGGCGCGGACGGACATGGCGCGCGACACGGAGGAAACGAAGAGTGTCATCGCGGGTACAATCGAGCGATTCGTCAAGAAGCGTGTGAGCTCCGCGCTGGAGACGCGACTGAAGTATCCACTTGCCGATCTGGACAGTGTTACGTACAACGGGGGAGCCATCAAGTTCGCGTATCGGGACAAGCGGCGCATGGGGTTCGAGGATGTAACTCAGAACGGTCACAAGGCATTGCAGTCCTTCACGCCGGATGATGCGCAACACTTCGTCAGCGTAGTCAACTCCGCGATTCGTGAGAGTCGGGCTTCCTTCCAATGACATCGATGATTCAGGATATGCGGTACCCGATCGGACGATTCAAGTATGACGGTGACTCGTCCCGTGAAGCAATCGATCGCTCGATTGCCGACATCGCCCGATTGCCGGCTCTGCTGCGCGCATCAGTCGATGGATTGAGTACCGATCAACTGAATACGCCATATCGTGAAGGAGGCTGGACGGTAAGGGAAGTGGTGCATCACGTTCCCGACAGCCACATGAACGCATACGTACGCTGCAAGCTTGCTCTGACCGAGCAATCACCGTTGGTGAAACCGTATGACGAAGCTGCCTGGTCCAGGCTTGGCGACGTAAAAGCTGTGCCGATAGACGTATCGCTGGTACTTCTCGAAGCTCTTCACACCAGATGGGTAGCGCTATTAGAGTCCTTGTCAGATGCCGACTTCGAGCGCAGCTACGTTCATCCTGAGCAGCAGCGCCAGGTGCCACTGCGAGAAGTTGTAGCGTTGTATGCATGGCATGGCCGGCATCATACGGCACACATATCGTCATTGCGTGAGCGAAACGGGTGGGCCTGACGCAGCGATTTGCGTTGGCAGTCGTTGCATTACTGTTCGCAACCTCGTCGCCCGGTATCGCGCAGGGCATCAAAGTTCCCTCAGTAGCTCCAACTCCAGCTGACGATTCACTCTATCGTCTCGTGGTCGATCCGGCGACGCACGAAGGCGAGACCACACATCCCATTGCAGATCTGGCGACAGTAACGGTCGAGAGCGATGGGCGGGTTCTCAAGACCTTCCGGCGGGTCATTCAGGTTTTGACGGATGCTGGTGCATCGCAGCTGCGCGAGCAGCAGTTCGGGTACGTCCCGGGGCATCAGAGCTTCGACGTGCACTGGATTCGAGTAGTGCGGCCGAATGGATCCGTCATCAGCGCGGCTCCGACGCAGATTCAGGAGTCCGACGTTCCCGCACCCGTATCGACGTCACCGATCTACAGTGATCAGAAAGTTGTGCGCATGTCTCTTTCCGGCATTGCAGTCGGGACCATTCTAGACGTGGAATTCACGGTCGAGGAGCGCAAGCCAGTATTGAAGGATGACTTTGCGCAGACATACGTATTTACTCCTGGTGTATCGATAGGGAGAGCGCGGTTGGTTCTGGATGTGCCGTCTTCGATGAAGCCTCTGATTCGAGAGGAGAATCTCGATTTCAAGCACATCATGCATACGTCGGGCGGGCGAACGCGGTATATGTGGTCACGTGACACGACGCCAAAGGTGCGGCCGGAGCCCTTTGCCTCCGACTCGAATGGTGTGGTGATGCGCGTTCGTATCGGAGGCCCGCTCAGCTGGAACGACGTATCTCACTGGTACGCGGATCTCGCACGTGACCGGTACAAGGCGACAGCCACACTCAGCAGGACTGTAGACTCTCTTGTAGCCGGCGCAAAGACACGAGATGATTCCATTCGGGCCGTTCACAGGTGGGTCGCTCAGGATATCAGATATGTCGGCATAGAGCTCGGAATTGGCGGCTATCAGCCGCGCGTGCCTGAGACTGTGATAGCCACCGGTTATGGCGACTGCAAGGACAAGGCTACATTGTTCGTTGCCGCACTGACGCATCTGGGCATACGTGCATATCCGGTGTTGTTGAGCATCAATGCAACCGCTCGGCGCGATCTACCGACACCGCAGCAGTTCAATCATGAGATTGCGGCTGTCGCGCTCAGCTCCGGTGGGTATCGGTTCGTAGATCTCACCTCTTCGTTCAACGCGTACGGGGAGCTACCACGCAGCATTCAGGGTGGATTCGGCCTCCTGGTCTTTCCCGATGGGCGGAATGAAGAGGTAACGATACCAGTGGACGCACCCGCATCGGATGTTCAGACTACTGCAATTACCGGAACGTTGTCGGCCGATGGGAAATTCGAAGGCCATTATGTAGAAACGGCTGTAGGGTCGATCGCGGCTGCGATGCGGGCATCGTTCGCATCACCGCTAGATTCCACACAACGAGTGAATGCCGCACGCACAGTTGCGCGCAAGTATTTCTCGAACGCTGATGGAGATTCGCTATTGGCGTTCAATGGGAAGGACTACGCGGCGCCGGCCCGCGTGAGCGTTCGAATCATCAATGCGGACGCGACGACAAAAGCAGGCACGGTAGAGCTGCTGAACAACCCATTCGCCAGTTTTGCGAAAATGACGACGGCCGCTGACGACATTGCGCGGCTTCCGACCCGGCGTTTCCCGATCGACGCGTCGAAGATCGTGGGACGATTGACCGGGATCTCGGAGTTTCGTGTGACACTTCCTGAAGGCTGGCGCGCTCGGCTTCCAGTCAATGTGACGGCGACGAGTGTATTCGGCAGCTATACGGCGACATACTCTCAGGATGGCCGCGATCTACTCATCGATCGCCGCATCGTCGGCGGGACGGGGATATACCCGCCGAGTCGCGTGGATGAACTTGTAACTTGGTTGCGCGCGATTGGTCGTGATGATACCAAGTTCATCGTCCTGGAAAAGCCGGCGAACTGAGAGCTACGATGTCAGTCGGATCTCTCATCAGCTGATTTGAGATGTCGGGGGAACGTCCGGCGTGGAGGTAACGCGCGCGCCTTCTGCAACGAGGGGGGCGACGAAATTGAAACTGTCCAGGATCAGCTTGCCAACCGGACCCTGGCTCATGTCCACGTCAAAGCGGGTGACCGAGCAATTGGCCACCTCGTTCTCGCGATCGATCTTCAGTATCTCTTCCTCGGTGAGGCTTTCGACGATGTAGCGCATGCAGAGCACGACGACCGAGTGTGCTACGACGAGAATGCGCTCGCCATGGTACTCCCGGGACATCATCTCGAAGGCGCTTCTCAGCCGTAGAATCACGTCGCACCAACTCTCGCCACCCGGCGGGCGGTGATAGAACTTTCCGAGTGATGTACGGAACGCAGCCTGCTCCGGAAAGCGCTCGGCGATTCCGTACCGTGTCAGGCCATCCAGAATCCCGAACTCCTTTTCGCGAAAGCGCTCATCCACCAGGAGGCTCGTCACGTCGCTTGCGTAGGGGAAATCACCCAGCTCCTTGATTATGGCTGTGGTCTGTCGGGCACGGACGTAGGGAGAGGTGATGACAATGGTGGGCCGCTGGTTTACAGGTAGCGCGCCGAACCAGTGACCCAGTGCCGTGGCCTGACGCTCGCCAAGCGGGGACAGTGGGACATCGACATCACGGGATGAGGATCTGCGTATGACAGGCTCACGTGCCGCATTTGCCTCATCGCGGGCCACGTTGCCAGCCGATTCGCCGTGTCGCACGATGAACAGCGTGCTTGGCCAGACAGATGCATCGGTCATTCTGAAGAGGTTGCCAGGGGAAGAAGTAAGGGTGGATACATTCTATATTACCCGGAAACCAATCACTGTCATGCGCATTCCGATAGAGACATTCCGACTCGGGAACGGCTTGTTAGTAACCCTTTCCGAGGATCATACCGCGCCGATCGTCGCGGTAAACTTGTGGTATCACGTGGGGTCGGCGAACGAGCGTCCCGGGCGTACCGGCTTCGCCCATCTGTTCGAGCACATGTTGTTCCAGGGATCGGAGCATGTGGGGGCGAACGAGCATTTCGAGCTGGTGCAACGCGCCGGCGGCACGCTTAACGGATCCACATGGCTGGACCGGACGAACTACTTCGAGACCGTACCCTCCAATCAGTTGGCGATCGCACTGTGGCTCGAGGCAGACCGAATGGGTGCTCTTCTGCCGGCCATGACTCAGCAGAAGCTCGACACACAGCGCGATGTCGTTTCGAATGAGCGGCGCTGGTCGGTCGACAATCAGCCATATGGCACGTGGTGGGAAAAACTTCCGGCGCTCACATACCCCGACCCGCATCCGTTCCATCATTCTCTGATCGGATCGTTCGAGGATCTGAATGCCGCGTCGCTGGACGATATTGCGCACTTCTTCGCGACGTACTACACACCAGACAACGCAGTGCTGACCATCGCGGGCGACTTCGATCCGCGGGAGGCACGCGAGCTGGTGCAGTCGTACTTCGCGGCAATCCCGCGCGGCAAGGGCAAGCCTGCACTTCCGGACATGTCGTTACCCACAACATTCGGCGGCACGCTGCGTGAGGTGGTGAAGGATGACGTAAGTCTTCCGCGTCTGTATCTGGCGTTCCGGTCGCCGGCGTTCGGAAGCAGCGAGTACTATGCCGCGTCCATAGCTGGTGCAATTCTCGGAATGCGCAAAGGGAGCAGATTGCAGCGAGCGCTGGTGCGTGAGCGTGAAGTTGCGACCGATGCGGCCGCGTTCACGTTCGATCTCCCGAAGGGTGCCGACATTCTGGTGGTCGATGTCACGGCGCGACCGGGTATCACGCCGGCGCACCTGGAGGCGGAGGTAACACGCGAGATCGACCGCATGCGATCAGACGGCGTGACGCAGAGCGAGGTCGATCGCGCAATCTCGCTTATCGGCACCGATTTCGTTGTATCGATGCAACAGGCGTCGGAGCGCGCCGACCAGCTGTCGCGCTTTGCCACGTACTTCGGTGATCCATCGTTCATCAACGATCAGATGAACCGTTACCGCTCCGTCACAGTCGAAGATGTAGATCGATTCGCTGCAACGCGACTGGGTGAGGACAACCGTGCCTTCCTGATGTATGTACCACGTGATGATAGTGAAAACGCAGAATCGAGAGACACAGTAGGTACCGATGCAGCTCTGGTGACCGCATGACGACAGCCATACGTCCGCAACCCGGTCCGGCGCGCGATTATCATTTTCCGTCGTTCGAGCGTCGCTTGCTCTCCAATGGACTCACACTCCTCGTTGCGCCAGCGCACAACCTGCCGGTAGTCACGCTTCTTGCGATCGTCGATGCAGGCGCTGTCGCGGAGCCATCAGGGCAGGAAGGAGTCGCGCATCTGGCAGCGCTCGCGCTCAACGAGGGGACACCGAAGTATGATGGCGAAGCGCTCACGGAGTATCTGGAGCGGCTTGGTACATCGGTCGGTGGATCGGCTGGATGGGATTCGGCGTCACTCGCAATGACGGTATTGCGTGACAATCTCGAGAACGCGTTTGTACACTTCGCCGAAATCCTTGTCACGCCGACCTTTCCGGTAGCGGCAATCGAGCGACTCAAGGGTGAACGGATTGCCGAGCTGATGCAGATAGAGTCAGAGCCACGAGAGCTCGCCGATGAGAAGTTCGACGAGTACATCTACGACGTGACGTCCCGCTTCCGCCTTCCGCTCGGCGGCAGTCGGCAGTCGGTAAGTAATCTTACGCGTGATGACGTGGCGGAATTTCACGCGTCGAGATACCAGCCATCCGCGACGACGCTGATCGTGGTCGGCGACGTGGACGTGGCTGAAGTCGAGAGGATGGTAAGTGGCGAGCTGGACGGGTGGAATGGATCCATCGTTCTCTCGTCGAAAGCGAACGACAAACCGGTGCGGACGTCGCGCGCCGTGAGGATCGTGCGGAAGGAAGACGCTCCGCAATCGGAGGTACGGATCGGACACGTGGGGGTTCCACGCACACATCCGGATTACTTCTCGATAACGGTGATGAACGCTGTGTTGGGAGGGCTGTTCTCGTCGCGCATCAATCTCAATTTGCGGGAAGCGCACGGGTACACTTATGGTGCCTCGTCATCGTTCGACTGGCGACGCGAGGCAGGTCCGTTCGTCATCGGCACCGCGGTTGCAAGCGACGTCACCGTGCCTGCGATTCAGGAGACACTCAAGGAGATCGATCGGATGCGCGCGGAGCCGATCGGTGAGAGCGAGTTGTCGCTGGCAACAAGCTATCTCGAAGGTGTTTTCCCGATTCGATACGAGACGACGGCTGCCATTGCTGCCGCACTCGCGACGCTAGTGATATACGACCTGCCTTCTGACTGGTACGACTGCTATCGTGCGCACATGGGTGCTGTGACGGTGAAGGATGTCCTGGCAGCGGCCCGTGCCTACGTACATCCGGATTCGTTGCAGATCGTGATCGTGGGCGACGCCGGTGCCATTCGCGAGCCCCTCGAAGCACTTGCGTTCGGTCCTGTAGATGTCGTGAATCCGTAGAACTTCAACCATTGGGCTCATGTCTGATCCACTGATTGCATCGCACCGCATCTACACCGGCAAGGTTGTATCCCTGGATGTGGATCAGGTTCGTTTTCCCGATGGGACGACGGGCGAGATGGAGATCATCCGGCATTCCGGCGCCGCTGCGATTCTGCCATTCCTGACCGATCCAGCGGGCGAAGATCCGCAGATAATGCTGCTCAGGCAATACAGATATGCCGCCGGCGGCTATCTGTACGAAGTGCCGGCTGGAAAGCTGGAAAAGGACGAGAGTCCCAGGCATTGCGCTGAGCGGGAATTGCGTGAAGAGACCGGCTGCAGCGCGCAACGTATCGAGCCGATGTTCAGCTTCCTGACGACGCCGGGCTTCACGGACGAGGTAATTCACTCGTTCATGGCGACTGGACTGACGACCGGTGAGAAGCATCTCGAAGCGGATGAGTTCAGCGAGGTCGTGACGTTCAAGTTGTCGCACGCCCTCAGGATGATTCAGACGAACGAGATCCGGGATGCGAAGACTGCGTTGATAATTCTGTATGCGGCAGGATTCGGAGCGGAGCTCCGGTAGATCACGCTCGCTCCGGTATCACGATCATATTACGCCTTCCTCGTTCGTGACCAGAAACTGCGTCTGATCCATGTCGGCAAAGATACGCTCGTCGGGAGCGACTATCGCCAGGTAATCAGGATCGGAGAAGAAAGCGTTCTTGTCCTCCACTGAATCGAACCAGAGTTCGGCGGTGCCGTCGTACGCAGGATTGCCAGCGGCGTATTCGGTGTCGAGTGTGTGCGCCTGTACATAGCGCCGGATATATCTCGACGTGGCGGCAAGCGAACGCACCTTCGCGGCGTGCTCGGTGCGCCAGTATCTGTGAAATTCTTCGGGCGACATGGCGGCGTTACGCTTTATGACAACAATCAACTTGATCACTTTATACTCTGTGTGACGGATATGATGCAATGCTGGCTTCCCGCGCTGCTTCGGTCTGATGCGGTAGCCAGAGCGTGAATGTAGAACCGTGCTGCAGGCGGCTTTCCACCGTGATGTCGCCGCCCATCATGCGGGCGAGATGACGACTGATCGAGAGACCCAAACCGGCACCACTCTTCTGGCGTGTATACGGATTGCCGTTATCCGCCTCGAGCTGTGTGAACGGTTGAAATAGTTTGTCGAGTTTTTCCTGGTCGATTCCGATTCCGGTATCCGCGACGCGTATCGCTACATACATCGAATTGCGATCCATCGTCACGTTTGCGCCTACTGGCTTGGACAGTGAGCATGTGATCAGGATCTCGCCACCGGAATTGGTGAACTTCACCGCGTTGGAGAGAAGATTGGCGAGTGCCTGACGCACACCACGTTCGTCACCTCTGTAGACCGATGCGGCAGGGTCGCTCGCGCTGACTACAATCCTGATATCCTTGGCGGTTGCCTGTGGCTCTACAAGCGCCACGGCGGCGTCGATCGACGGTTGCGTCTCGGCGCGTGCGGTGTGCATCTGCATTGTACCGGACTCGATCCTGGACAGGTCAAGCACGTCGTTGACCAGCGCAAGCAGATGGCTGCTGCTTGTTCTGATGCGGCGCAGATTCTCGTGCTGTTTCGCGTTGAGCGGGCCGGAAATACCAAGATCGAGAATGTCAGCGTAACCGATGATGGCGTTGATCGGCGTCCTGATCTCGTGAGACATCGTGGCGAGGAAGTTGGATTTCGCCTGGCTTGCGCTCACAGCCACTTCCCTTGCGTGATCCAGCTCGTCCGCCAATCGTTGTGCTTCCTGAACCTGCCCCGCCAGTCGCGCCTGCGAAGCCGCGACCTTGCCAGCCATCTCGTTGAACGAGGCGCCGAGTCGCCCGACTTCGTCGGCATTCTGAACGGCAACGCGCGTAGAGTAGTCTCCACGCGCCATCGATGTGGCGGCTCGTGTGACGTCGACGAGTGGTCCTATTGCGCCGCGAATCAACAGCCACGATGCGGCTGCTGCAGCGATCAGGAGCAGAGAACTCAGCAGTGTGAATCGCACGAGCATCGACCTGGCGGGGGCGACCACCGCTGCGTGCTCGACCTCCACTACCAACGCCCACGGTGTTCCGTCAATCGGAATAGTGGTCGCCAGTACGGTACCGTGTTGCGCGTGGTCGTATGACGCAACGCGGAGCGTATCTGTTGCAGTCACCCTGGAAAGTGCCGGTGCATGGGCCGGTGCAGTGGTCGGAATGCCGCCGACCGTGGTCCAGAACGCACCGGTGTCGTTTCGGAAATACGCGGCTGTGTGGTCGCCGATCAAGCCGTTGATTTGCCGATCGGCATTCGGGCGCGACTTGATGCGTGCCTGTTCCGCGATCCAGCCGACAGGCTTGCCGGCATCGATCACCGCCACGGTCATCCAGTAATAGACCTCATTGTCGCGACCTGCGAAGAACGGCAGGAATTGCACGTTGCTGCCCTTCGGCATCGTGGTCTGCGGCGTGTCATTTCCCGGAATTGGAAAGGACTGATGGGTATCGCTGATCGTGCCGGGTGTTGCGGGGGGGCCACCAACGCTATCGATCAGCTGCCCGTCCGCTGACCACAGTTCTATTGCGAGCGTCGAGTCACTGGGGATGACCAGCCGGTGCAGCGCAGCATATGCCTCCGAGTGATTCGGTGCACCGGCTGTCGTGGGGGAGCGCGAAGTCGGCGACGCGACGGCGCGTCCGACCGCAGGTGTCGCCGCAACCTCGCGCAGCAGTTTCGCGCGCTGAGTTACCGATAAGGAAGACAGCGACGCGAGTTGTCGGGACGCTGTTTGAATGCGCGCACCCGCCGCGAGCTCTGCCGAGTGGCGAACCTCGCGATACGCCAGGCCCACTGATGTTGCCAGTGTTGCCACGAGAACCGCGATGACGAGCAGGGGGAGCTTTCGCTCCAGGGACATATTCCGAATGGACATGGCGGGGACGATGAGAAGTTATCCCCGCCGCGTGTCATCCGGCAGTCGTCAGGCTGATGTCCCCATGTCCCGTTGACAGTCGTACGGAACGGCCGCCCGAGCCCAGAACGCCGTGCGCCGATCCCGTCCTCGAGTGCCTGCTCTGATCGCTGATCGTGAGTGGAAAATCCGACGATACCCGACCACGGCCGGTATGCAGATCCACATCGCCGCTCAGGGCTTTTGGAGCAACGACACGCACGTTGCCGTGTCCCGTCTCGAACATCATGTCGTTGGAGCCAACGGCAGCAGCACCAGCCAACTCCGCAACGATGTCTCCGTGGCCCGTGTTTGCACGCACCGCACCGACGTTGGACACGTGGATATTGCCGTGGCCCGTTCTGGCGCTGACCTGCTTCGCGGCGTTGACTATTTCCATGTCGCCATGGCCAGTGTTTGCGTCGATGGTGCCAGCGACGTTTCGGATGGCGATGCTGCCATGTCCAGTGCGAGCGATGACGTCCGCCCCCGCATCTGTGATGTGGAGGTCACCATGTCTCGTCGCCGCCTGGAGCGAGACGCCGGCAGGCAGCAGCACGACGATGCGCATCGGCTGTGGATGCCAATCATCATCGTCGTCGGGAGAAGAAAGGTCGTTTGCCTTGCAGGTTGGCTTCTCATCAGAAATGGCGCAGATCACCACATCCGAGCCCCGGCGCTCAGTGATGAATCTGACCGGTTGGACAGAATTACCGAACCAGATCCAACGATCGGAGCTCGGCTCCTTCGTAGCCTGAACGTCGATGGTCTTTCCGGATGTCCGTCTCACCTCGACTGTGCCGGCAAGGTTGCGTATTCGGAGCCAGCCGCCATCAGTCACGGTTCCGGTCCACGTGAAATCCGCCGAAGTGTCGGCGACAGTGGTGACCGTCGTTAATGTTGAAGGGTCGTTGGCAGGTAATCCGTGAAGGAGCACGACGGATAGGGCAGTAATGGCGGTTTTCAGCACGCGAACTCCTGTGGCAGGGCCAGGGATGGCAGCTACGTGCATTGGATGCAATCCGCGTCGGGATGGTTGCAAGGGAACAAAGTTCCATTCTTGTGTTAACGAAATGAGCGCTGCGAGCGTCTAATTGGCGTTGAGGGACGGCGTGCGCAGTCGATTCAGTCAAAATGGCAGACAGAACGGCAGTCCAAGAACCTTGAGATAGTGGCTAAATCATTGCTACATAAGGTGTTAGCCGACTTTATCAACGACAGGCAACCCGGCACGGGTGGTGCTTGTCTAACATCAGAGCGAAGCACCTGTCCGGAGGGACTTCGCATGGGCCGGCCAACCCCGACCCCGCCCCGTTGAACAGTTGTCCCAAAAAAGGGGATTTTATGGCCATTGCCGCTCGTAAGACCTTACCAGCACTCGCCCATGCCGAGCTCGTCGGATCCACGATCCGCGACAGACTTCGCACGGCTGAAGATTCCGAAGTCGTCTCGGCGTTTCTAAACGGCGAGGAGCGTGCATTCTCGGAGCTCGTGGAGCGCTATCAAACGCGCCTCCTGAATTTCATCTACCGGACGATCGGCGACAGGGAGAAAGCCGAGGACCTGGTGCAGGAAGTGTTCATCCGCGTGTACCGGCATCTGCACCGTTTCGACAGGTCGAAGAAGTTCTCGACCTGGGTCTATACCATTGCGTCCAACCTCGCCAAGAACGAGCTGCGGAATCGCTCGCGCAACCCGCTGGTTCTATTTCAGACGATCACCAAGAACTGGCAGGATGAGGAGCGTCCGTTGCAGTTCGAGGATCCTGGCAACCGGCCCGACGACCTGTTCCGGAAGCGTGACATCCGGGAAAAGGTCGAGGAAGCCGTCGGTCAGCTTCCGGAGCATCACAGGAACGTCTTCGTCCTCCGTGAGCTCGAGGGGAAGTCGTACGAGGAGATTGCGGAGATAACCCATACGAACCTCGGAACCGTCAAGTCGCGCCTGAATCGGGCGCGAAACAGTTTCGCCGAGATAATCGGACCCTGGCTGGGCTAGAAGGGCCGGAGTGGGTGAGAAACGCGTGACTGGGGCTACTGGTCACGCGTTTTCTGTTTAGGGGCGATAGGTGTGGATGGATCCCACGAATATCCGATTCCGATTGCACCCGAACGGGCCAGGCGCGGATACATCCGCGCCCTACGGGGTCGGATCGCCATCAGGCCGGACGGCTAGCCACCTGTACGGCGCGTTTTGGGGGAACTATTATTGACGCCGCCCGGTATCCTTATTCGATGCGCTGTTCAGAGTTCAAAGATCTTCACTGCTCCTTCGTAGACGACACCCTGGCAGGGGTCGAGCTGGTACGTATGCAGCGTCACATCGCTGAGTGCGCCGACTGTGCTCGTCTGGATGCCAGTGTGCGGCGCTCGCTCATGCTCGTACACAATCTTGCACCGATCGAGCCCTCTGCGGACTTTGCGTTCCGGCTCAATGCGCGGCTGAGAGAATGCCGGCTGAACCAGGCGGCTGCATCCGGGGGACGATTCCGAACAGTAGCGGCGATTGGCGCAATCGCATCGTTGATAATGCTGGGTTACGTGGCTGAAACGATGAGAGTGGCGGAGCAACAGCGGGCACTGCCGGAGATCGTTCTGCCACCCGCAGTTGCAATGGCGGTTCCGCCCGACACGACTCCAGTACCTTCGATAGTTGCGTCGGTTTCTGCTGGAATGCCGATCTGGCCGGCTGCGTTGCTGGTGGAACAGGGCGGTCTTCAGACCGTGAGCTACACGCAACCGCGATAGTCTTCGCTCCGCGAAATTAGATTTTGGGCATGGCAACCGACGCTGCCCTCAAGACGCTCCGTGACGCCGTGAAAAAACGGCAGTTTGACGGGGCGTATTACGTTTACGGGGACGATGAGTACCAGAAGAACGAAGCGGTGAAGCAGCTCGTTCTCGCCGCGGTCGATCCGGCAACGCGCGACTTCAATCTGGACACGCGTCGGGCTGCTGATCTGGATGCCGAATCACTGGGATCGCTGCTCGACACGCCACCGATGATGGCGGAGCGCCGGGTCGCGATAATTCGCGAGGTGGGCGCGCTCAGGAAGGACGCGCGCAGCGCACTCGACAGATATCTCAAGCATCCGTCGCACGAGACACTGGTCCTGCTCGTAGCGGCTCCTGGTGCCAAGGCAGACAAGGCTCTGCAGATGTCGACCACGCCGATGGAATTCAGTCCGCTCGACGGCAGCCGCGTCTCGAAGTGGATTGCGCATCATGCCAAATCGGAGCTTGGCGTCGAGATAACGGAATCGGCGGCGGATCTATTGCACGAAGCAGTGGGCAACGATCTGTATCAACTGGCATCGGAGCTGGACAAGCTCGCCAGTTACACCAACGGCGCGCCGATCACTGAAGATGCAATTGGCGCGGCCGTAGGAATTCGGCGTGGCGAAACCGTGTCCGATTTTCTCGACAAGGTGCTGCAGCGGGATGCTACAGGAGCGCTCAATCTCATTCCGCATGTTCTGTCGCAACCCAAGACGAGCGGGGTGAGCGTCGTCATGGCGCTGTCTACGCAGATGTTGGCACTCGCGTGGGGTCGCTGCCGGCTGGATTCCGGACTACCGGCGGGACGACTGGAAGGCGAGTATTTTCAGCTCCTCAAGTCGACCGGTGCTTACCCGGGCCGTCCGTGGAGCGGGGCCGCACGCGCCTGGGCAATGGCGGCTCGGGAGTGGAAGACATCCGAGTGCGACAGGGCGGTGACCGCGCTTCTAGCGGCGGACGTCGCGCTCAAGGAGTCACGTGTATCATCTGAAAACCAGATCCTTGCAACGACAGTTCTTGCCATCTGCGCGGCATCTGGTCGTCGTCGGGCAGCATAGATTCGCGGCATAATTCGCGACAGTAACACGCCATCTTAGAAGCATTCTCGCGACAAATGAGCCAAATCATGAGTTTCACAAATTTCTGCAGAGTTTCGTTCATCGGCCGCGGAGCGCCACGGGCTGGGCAGGGGACGGCATTCCCGAGGCGCGGATATATCCGCGCGCTGCAACTCTGTCTGTTGCTTCCGGCTGTAGCCGGAGCGCAGTCGGCGAAGGACAGTACACTGTACCTTCGAGCCCAGCAGATGGTCGCGAATGGGGATGCCGCCGGCGGACGCAAGCTGGCTGATTCGGTCGCCAATGCCGCGCCTGCCGGGACGGCGGCGTACGCCGAGGGGCTTTACTGGCGCGCCACACTGGCTGCCAACGCGAGGGATTCGGAGCACGCGTACCGGCAGATCATCGTGGACTATCCGCTCTCCGGTAGAGTGCCAGACGCGCTGCTTCGGATCGGTCAGCTGGAGTCGGCGCGTGGTGAGAACGCAGCGGCGCTGCAACACTTTCAGCGACTCGTACTGGAGCATCCGCTGAGTCCGCTGCACGCGGAAGCGAGCTACTGGGTGGCGAGAATGTACTTCGATGCGAACGACGCACCGCATGCATGCGCGGCCAACAGCGACGCAATGGCGAATGCTCCGGCGTCCAACGTGGAGCTCAGGAATCGCATCGATTTTCAGCAGCAGCGTTGCAGAGGCGTAACGCTCGCGACGAATGCGCCTGCAGCGCCGGCTCCGGTGAAGAATGTGCCGGTCGTGAATTCGCCGAAGCCGCCGGTCAAGCCTGCTCCAGGAGTTGCGGCAACCAGCAAGGAAGCTCCGAAGAATGCTGTTCCGGAACGTCACGATACCGTAGCCAGACCGGTGGAGCCGGTGGTTGCGCCAAGCGCACCCACGGCAGTTAGGACCTCGCCTGCGAGCGCGGCTGCTCCGACGGCGGCTGTGGGCACAACGCCAGGTAGCGTTTCAGCTGCTGGCAGCGGCGTTGTTTCCCGCCCTCCTACGAAAGAGGAGGTCGATCGCGCACTTGCATCGGCTGCGCAATCGAAACTCCTGATGAAGACGCCAGCAGCGCCGGCGAAAGCGACCGCGAGATCAGCGGCGAAATCAGCGGCGAAATCAACTAACGAGGCGCCGAGCACATCGAGTGGTCGGTACGCGGTTCAGGTTGCAGCGTTCCGTACCAGGGCAGCGGCGGCAGAGTTGGCCACAGGGCTGCATGGACGCGGTTACGATGCTTACGTCGATGGCACGAGTGCGCCGTATCGTGTGCGTATTGGACATTACGCGACTCATGCGGCGGCAGCTCAGGAGCTGGAGAAGCTGAAAGCCAGGCATATAGACGGGTTCGTGGCAGAGAGGTAGGGCGTGGCCAAGCCGGTGGCCACGCCACTCATGCAGCAGTACCGGGAAATCAAGGCGAGACATCCCGGCACCATCCTCTTTTTCAGGATGGGCGACTTCTACGAGACGTTCTACGAAGACGCCGAGTTGATCGCGCGTGTTCTTGGGATCACGCTCACGTCTCGCAACAACGGCGGAGCGTCGCAGGTTCCACTCGCCGGTGTGCCCGTGAAGGCGGGCCCGGAATACGTGCGCAGGCTGGTGCAGCTGGGCCATCGCGTTTCGATCTGCGAGCAGGTAGAAGATCCGAAAACTGCGAAGGGGGTCGTGCGGCGCGAAGTTGTCGAGACGATCACACCCGGCGCCGCATTCTCGGATGAGCTGCTGGACGGATCGCGCAACAACTTCCTCTGCGCGATGGCGGCTGGCGTGAAGGGCGATGCGTCACGAGCGGGCATCGCAGCGCTGGACCTCTCGACTGGTGAGCTGCGGCTGTTCGTCGTTGCTGGAGCGGAGATCGAAGCGATGCTGGCGCGATTGTCTCCGCGCGAGATGGTCATTCCGGAAGATATGGCCGCGGGAACCAATACTATTCTCGATTCCATACTCGTGTCGCATCGCCCCGTGTGGGAGTTCGACTCGGCGATGGCGCGTGAGGATCTGCAGCGCCATTTCGGTGTGCGCTCGCTGGACGGATTCGGCGTGGAATCGTCGGACGACATTGCGGTGGGCGCGGCGGGCGCACTGCTGCGCTATGTACGCGAGCTGCAACCGGGCGGAGTCCCGCATCTCCGTGCGCCTGTGATCGAGCGCTCGGGCGGCACGATGCCGCTGGACGAGATGACTCGCCGGAATCTCGAGCTCACCGAATCATTGCGTGGCGGCGCGGGTCAGGAAGGAACTCTGATCAGCGTGCTGGATCGCACGCTCACTCCAATGGGTGCGCGACTGTTGCGTCAGTGGGTACTTGCACCGCTCACGCAGGTGGACCGCATAGAAACGCGTCTCGATGCCGTCGCCGCGTTCGCTTCCGATGCGATGACCCGGGCAACGATGCGCGCGGCACTTGATGGCGTGCGCGACATCGAGCGACTTGCAGCCAAAGTCGCGGCGAGTCGCATCACTCCACGGGAATTGCGTGCGCTCGGCGATTCGATCGCGCGATTGCCGGACGTCGAAAGCGCTGCACGTCGCATCAGTGGCAACGCATTGCAGACGGTTCTCGAAAGCTGGGATGCGTGCAGGGAGCTGGGCGACGATATCATCAACCTGCTGGTCGAGCGTCCGCCGATTGCGCTGGGTGAAGACCCAACCATTCGCGCAGGCTTTGACGGCGAGCTGGATGAACTGCGCTCGTTGCGCGATGGAGGCAAGGACGGAATCGCACGCATCCAGAGTGAGGAGCGCGCGCGTACCGGAATCAACTCGCTCAAGGTCGGTTACAACCGTGTGTTCGGTTACTACATAGAAGTGAGTAACACGCACGGCCACAAGATTCCGGACGACTACCAGCGCCGCCAAACGCTCACAGGTGCGGAGCGGTACGTGACACCGGCACTCAAGGAATACGAAGAGCATGTCCTCACGGCTGCCGACAGGATCGAGTCGCGCGAGCGCGCGTTGTTCGAAGCATTACGCGGACGGATAGCGCGGGAAGTTTCGCGTTTGCAGTGCGCTGCGCGAGTACTGGCCGAGCTCGATGTATTGTCGACGTTCGGTGAGGTCGCGGAGATCGAGGCATATGTACGTCCGCGACTCGGCGATGGATTCGATCTCCGCATAGAGGGCGGACGCCATCCGGTGGTCGAGCGCATGATGCCGCGTGAGAAGTTCATTCCAAACGACGTGACGCTCACGGGCGATGCACGGGTAATAATTCTCACCGGCCCCAACATGGCCGGCAAGTCGACCATCCTGCGCCAGATCGGGCTCATCGTGCTCATGGCGCAGATCGGCAGCTTCGTTCCAGCGCGGTCGGCGGAAATCGGAGTGGTGGACAGACTGTTCACCCGCGTTGGCGCGAGTGACAATCTCGTACGCGGCCAATCTACCTTCATGGTCGAGATGAGCGAGACGAGTGCGATCCTGCACTCTGCCACTTCCAGATCGCTTGTTCTGCTGGACGAGATAGGGCGTGGCACTTCGACGTACGATGGTGTATCCATCGCATGGGCTGTGACCGAGCACATTCATGATGAGCTTGGTTGCAAGACCGTATTCGCCACGCATTACCATGAGCTGACACAGTTGTCGGACGAGCTCGCGGCAGTCCGGAACTTCAACGTGCGTGTGAGGGAAGTGGGGGAGGAGATTCTCTTTTTGCACACGCTGGAGCCGGGTGGTGCGGATCGTTCGTACGGAATCGAGGTAGGGCGTCTGGCTGGCCTGCCGCGCCCGGTGTTGAAACGCGCACGGACGCTGTTGCGTCAATTGGAGGGGGACCACCGGATGCCACCGCGCGAGCGGCCGGGTGACGAAATGGCGGGCCAACTCGCATTATTCGGATCGGAGCCGGATCCTATCATGGAAGAACTGAGAGGGATCGACCCAAACACCATGACACCGTTGCAAGCGCTCGACACACTCGCGCGACTGGTTTCGGATGCTCAGCAAAAGACGTGAATAGCATGGCCATCGATGATTCCAGATCAGTCGCGTTGCGCACGGTCGCAGCTACCGTGGCAGTCACGATTCTCACACTGTTCGCCGCATGCTCGAAGGGTGACGGCACCAAGACGGCGTTCGACGCCGGCATGGCGCATCCTGATACCTATCCGATCATGCTGAACAAGGAGATGCCGTTCCGGTATCCACCGGCGTTGTACGCCGAGAAGGTACAGGGCAACGTGACGCTGCGATTGTTCGTGGACAAGGATGGATCGGTGGTCGACGATTCGACGCGCGTGATCGAATCGTCCAACGTCGCGCCGCTGGATTCAGCGGCGATCAAGGGGTCGCGCGAGCTCAAGTTCGTTCCCGCCAAGCTGCGCGGCACACCCATGCCGGTGTCGATCCTGTTCCCGGTATATTTCCGCCATCCAGACGCGCCGCCACCGCCAGGGGATTCCATTCTCAAGAAGAACGCCGCGGGCACCGATAGTGCGGCGAAGGGTCCCGCGAAGTAGGCAGCGTCAAAATGTCGCCGTGCCCGGTAAGCAGGCGCAAAAAATCGAGATAGTAGCAATATGTCAATAAAACGAAACGAGCGGCCATACGACAACGTTCTCGAGACGATCGGGTGGACGCCGCTGATCCGGCTGCATCGGGTGACGCGCGGTATTCGCACGCCGGTGTACGGCAAGGCCGAGTTCTTCAATCCGGGCGGATCGGTCAAGGATCGCATCGGGCTTCCGATCATCGAGCGGGCCGAGCGTGAGGGAAAGCTCAAGCCGGGGGGAACGATCGTCGAGGGTACGAGTGGCAACACCGGTGTGGGTCTCGCGCTTGCCGCTGCATTGCGCGGCTACAAGTGCATCTTCACGCTGCCCGACAAGATGTCGCAGGAGAAGGTGCGGCTGCTCAAGGCGTTCGGTGCAGAAGTGATCGTGACGCCGACCGCCGTCGCACCGGATCATCCGGACAACTACGTGATGATGGCGAAGCGTATCGCGGAGCAGACACCGAACGCCATCCTGGCGAATCAGTTCTACAATGAGGCGAACCCCGATGCGCATTACGCGACGACCGGTCCCGAGCTGTGGGAACAGAGCGAAGGAAGGATCACACACTTTGTAGCATCAGCGGGAACCGGCGGCACGATCACCGGCGTCGGGCGTTATCTCAAGGAGCGCAATCCCGACATCAAGATCATTGCTGGTGATCCGACGGGATCGATACTGGCTGAGTACTGGCGCAGTCATGGCGAGCACAAGATAGAGGGGGCTCCGTACAAGGTCGAGGGAATCGGCCAGGACAAGGTTCCGGGAACGCTCGACATGAGTGTGATCGACGAGTATCACACAGTGAGTGACCGCGACGCATTCGCCATGTCACGTCGTCTCACGCGTGAGGAAGGATTGTTCGTTGGCGGATCGTCGGGGTTGATCGCGAAAGTCGCTCTGGACCTCGCGCGACGCATCGACGATCCGGACGCGTTCGTGGTGACGTTCCTGTGCGACACTGGCGAGCGGTATCTCTCCAAGCTGTACAGCGACGAATGGATGCGTGAGAATCAGATGCTCGAAGCCGAGCACGTCACACTCGGCGACATGCTCGGCCGCAAGGATGCCAATGCGCCGGCGATAGTGAGTGTTGCGCCTGCGGCGGGGGTACGACAGGCACTCAATCTCATGGCGCTACACGACGTGTCGCAGCTTCCGGTGATGGATGGCGATGAGTGTGTCGGATCGGTTGTCGAGGCAACGTTGTCGCAACGGGGACTGGAAACGCCGGCATTGCTGGAAGCGACTGTGCGCGAGGTCATGGATGCACCGTTTCCGTCGCTGACGAGTGACGAGGCGATCGAGTTCGCGGTGAAGCTGCTGTCAAAGAGTACACCAGCTGTGCTGGTGCTCGAGCATGGTCATGTCGAGGGGATCGTCACGCGATCGGACATGCTGAGATTCATGATGGGGCGGTAGGGATTGTGCCGATCCTGTCCCCACTCCGGATCACTGTGCTCATGGGCGGGGCGTCCGCCGAGCGTGATGTGTCGCTTGCCTCGGGACTCCGGATCGCCGACGCATTGGCGACACGAGGGCACATGGTTACCGCGCTGGATCCGGCCGTTGGTGTCCTGTCGCCAGCCTACCTCGATGAGTTGCGGCGGAGCAACGTTGGGACGAGGCCACCGGCACTGGAAGAGCTCGCCGGCCTGGGGAGCGCCCGTCTGCGTGATGGCCTGACAGCAATGCCGGAGATTCGAGATGCGGACGTCGTTTTTCTGGCGCTGCATGGGGGCCAGGGCGAGGACGGTACGATCCAGGCTCTGCTGGACATGGCTGGTGTGCGATATACCGGAAGCGGCCACCTGGCGAGCGCGCTCGCGATGGACAAGGACCTGTCCAAGGTCCTTTTCAGGGCGGCTGGAGTTCAGACTGCGGATTGGCTGATGGCTCCGCAGCCGGGCAAACTCGTCGAACAGTCGCTCGGGCTACCGGTTGTCGTGAAGCCGTCGAAGCAGGGCTCGACTGTCGGGCTGTCGATCGTGCGCGACATTTCGGAGCTGGACGCCGCTGTCGCCGAAGCTTTCAGATATGACGACGAGGTGATGATCGAGCGATTCATCGCCGGTCGCGAGCTGACGGTTGGAGTGCTGGGGGACGAGACTTTCCCGGTAGGCGAGATCAAGCCTGTGAAAGAGCTGTACGACTACGAGTGCAAGTACACGGCGGGAATGGCGGTCGAGGAATTTCCTGCGAATTTATCGCAAAGTGTTACTAATAAACTGCGGGAGCAATCCTTGCGGGCGTTCAGGGCACTGAAACTGCGAGGGTACGCGCGAGTGGATTTCCGTCTGGATGATCGCGGTGAGTGCTTCTGTCTCGAGGCGAACACGTTACCGGGAATGACGAGGACGAGTCTGATTCCGCAGGGCGCCGCCGCCGCGGGAATGGGATTTGAAGAGCTGTGCGAGAGGATCGTTCAGCTGGCAATTGTGTAGGACGAAAGGTCGCGCAGGGATCCATGGAAACGTCAACCGAATTCAACGCAGCGGATTTCGAGCCTGGCGTCGGTATAACACCGGCTGTCCAGTGGCTCATCGCGCTCAACGTACTGGTTTATTTCATCCAGCTGACGTCGCCAGTCGGGACGGCAGACGTTGCGGCGTGGCTGGGTCTGTCGGCGACGGAGTTTCCGGCCCACTGGTGGGCGATCGGCACCTACATGTTCGTACACGCAGGCTTCGCGCACATCGCGACGAACATGATCATGCTGTGGATGTTCGGCCCACGCGTGGAACGCGCGTTCGGAACGCGTGCATTCACCTACTTCTATCTGTGGTGCGGACTCGGCGGCGGAATATTCCATCTGCTGTTCGAGCAGCACAGCGGAGTGATCGGTGCGTCCGGCGCGGTGGTCGGTGTGGTTCTCGCCTACGCGCTAAAGTGGCCCGACGACGAGGTCTACATACTCGGCGTCATGCCGATTCGTGCAGTGTGGCTCGCAGTGTGGACGATCGCGTGGAACGTGGGGATGGCGTTCGCGGACTTCACGGGATATTCCAGCGGGTCGGTCGCGTTCATGACGCACGTCGGCGGCCTCGTCTTCGCGTGGATCTATCTGCACGCGCCGAACAGCTCGAGCTTCGACAAGATTCGCCGTCACGTCGCGACTGTGCCGGATGATTCCAACCCGCAACCGATTCCCAAGATGCAACGTCCGCAGAAGCGTCGCGACGGATTGCCAAGTGCGGATGAAGCGGTGGCGCGCAGCAACGCGATAGTGAAACGGCGCCCGCAGACTCCGATGATATCAGCGCCGAATCCGAATCCAAAACAGCGCGCCGAAGACGTGAACGGATTGCTGGACAAGATTTCGCGGGAAGGCATGGGGAGTCTGTCCGGTGACGAGCGAGCGCTGCTGCAGGAGATTTCGAGGAAGCTGCGCGGGTCCTGAGCGCGCGTTTCGTTCCGGAGAACGGGACATCAATCCAATCTCGATCGCATTTTACGTGACAGGCAGGGATGCATCCCTGCCCTACAGTAGTCCGGCATCGCTGTCGATGGCCGGCGTCGTTGTTCCGGAGATCCATAACAATCGATGACCGAGGCGCGGACACATCCGTGCCCTGCAGCGGGAATCACGGCCCCATGTCAGCTTAGATTTGTAGGATGCCAAAGCCACAACTGCTCGAAGTGTTTCCGAATCCATACGTTGATCGGGACTATGAGATTCACATGGACTGTCCCGAGTTCACGTCGCTGTGTCCGCTTGGCGGGATCGAAGGCGATGCGAGTGATCTGACTGCACTCGAAGGCGGCGCTCCGGATTTCGCGACCATTCGAATCACGTACTTCCCTGGCGATTCCTGCGTGGAGCTGAAGAGCCTCAAGCTCTATCTGTGGAGCTTCCGCAATGACGGGATCTTCTACGAGCGCGCAGTCAATCGAATTCTGGATGATATCGTCGAGCGCGTGAAGCCGAAGTGGATGCGTGTTGTCGGTGACTTCAATCTGCGTGGCGGGATCAAGTCGGTGATCACTGCGTCGAACGGAACCAGACCGGATACACGGAATCTCTGAACGGCGTTACATCGATCCAAAGGCGAGATCGGCGCAGGCGACTGGAGCGCTAGCAGAAGGAGCTCGGGACGCTGCGGGAGTCGCGACGACGGCGTAGGAAGCCGAAGGAGATAGCGTTTCCGGAATGGCGGCTTCGGCAGCGCCAGAGCCATCTGCATGGATATTGAAGTCCGCGTATCTGTTGGCCGGACCAATGATGTTGCCCTGCGACGCGCAGGTGCCGGACTTGAGACTCCAGGCGTACGTTTCGCCGGCCACACTATTCTCCAGCGACATGAGGATGTGTACCCATCCAGGCGTGGGGCTCGGCGTTACGGATGCAGCTCCGGCGATGCCGCCCGTTCCGGCACTGTGCATGGCGCCGAGCCACAGCGGAGTTGGCTTGGGCGGCGGTAGAACGCCGAGTGTGTTGGGCGCATCGTAGGACTGGGCCGCGCACGAGGCACAGGCAGCTCCAATCGCTGCTACGACGGCAAAGTTGCGAAGGACATTGGAAAACAGTGGCATTTCGGCCAGATTAATGCAATTTCCGGGCACAGCGCTCGCGACGGTCCCGTCGTCGATCAATTCAATCCGATTCCCAATGCCAACCAGGTTCTTCGGATTACGTACTGTCATTTACCACGTGGCGGATCTACAGGCCGCGAAGAAATGGTACGCGCTCGCGATGGGCGTCGAGCCTTACTTCGACGAGCCATTCTACGTGGGCTTCAACATCGGTGGCTTCGAGCTGGGGCTGGATCCGGATTCCGCGAGTGGCATGAGCGGCACCGGCGGGACGACGGCTTACTGGGGAGTGGAGAGTGTCGAGCGTGCACTCGTGGATCTCGTCGAGGCAGGAGCAACGCTCAAGGCGCCAGCGACGGACGTCGGCGATGGGATTCGTGTGGGGACCGTGCTGGATCCGTTCGGCAACGAGCTGGGCGTGATAGAGAATCCACACTTCAAGCTCGTCGACGTGCGCTGACCGCTGGAGCTCTAGCGCACCTCTCCCGTCGTTCCAAACATCACTCCGTGCTTCTCCGGCCCGAAGTAAGTCAGGACTGCAATCACCACGGCAGCACACGCGGCGACAACCGCCAGCGCATACGCGTAGTTCCCACCGTGGCTCGCAGCAAATCCCGCCTGCAACGCAGCGTTCCCCGAGGCCAGCAGATTGCCAAGCTGATACGCGAAACCGGGGAAGGTTCCGCGCACCTCGTCCGGTGACAGCTCGTTGAGATGAACCGGAACGACACCCCACGCTCCCTGCACCGCGACCTGCATCAGGAACGCACCGAGTCCAAGTAGAATCGGTGTCGCGCTGAACGCCCACAACGGTATGATCGGCAACGCTATCAGCGCTCCAAACACGATCGCCTTTCTTCGTCCGATGCGCTGTGACAGTGCACCAAACGCGAGGCCACCGGTTATCGCTCCGACGTTGCCGATGATCGACACGATACTCACCGTGTGCGTCGTGAACTTGTGCTGGATCTGCAGGAAGGCCGGATACAGATCCTGCGTGCCGTGACTGAAGAGATTGAACGCGGTCATTAGCACAACCACGTAGATGAACAACGGCCAACGCTTCTTCAATACGCTCATCAGACTCTGCGTCGGTCGCTCGCGCATCCTGTTCCACGCAGGCGATTCCTGCACATTGCGGCGAATGAACAGCACCAGCAACGCCGGCAGCACACCGACCATGAACATGCCGCGCCATCCTATACGGTCGAACAGCAAGCCGTACACGACAGACGCGAGCAGATAGCCGAACGGATAGCCGGTCTGAAGAATTCCCGATGCTATGCCGCGTGCCTTCGCTGGAATGGTCTCCATGGTGAGAGACGCGCCGAGTCCCCACTCACCGCCCATCGCGAATCCGAATGCGGTACGCAACACCAGCAGTGCAACGATCGATGGCGCGAATGCCGACGCGAATTCCAGTATCGAGAACAGCAGGATGTCGATCATGAGCACTGGTCTGCGGCCAAACCGGTCGGCCAACATTCCGAACACCAGCGCTCCGGCGGGGCGCGCAGCGAGTGTCAACGTTATCGCGACGGCTACTGCCTTGACATCAGTCCCGAACTCCTTCGCGATGGCGGCGAGCATGAACACCATGAGAAAGAAATCGAATGCGTCGAGAGTCCAGCCGAGGAAGCTTGCGACGAGCGCGCTTCGCTGGTTACGGTCGAACTCCTTCCACTCGCTCATCACACTCATCCGAGCAGGTCGAACCTCACCCCGCGCCTTGCCCGGCGGCGTTTTCTGGGACCGTACCTGAAGAGTTGCGCAGGCCGTCCGCGACCCTCGCTGCGCCATTCATCCGTCGGCTCGACGAGTGCGGCGGCGGTGAGCGCGCGACGAAAGCTCGCCTTGTGCAGTCTCCGTCCAAGCAGCAGCTCGTACATGTGCTGCAGCTCGCTCAACGTGAACGTTGCCGGCAACAACCTGAAGGCGACCGGATACAGATCCAGCCGATCGCGGACGGCGTTCACGGACTCCTGCAGCATCTGATTCTGTCGCTCGGTGAGCGGCGGGAGTTCGCTCAGGAGAAACCACTGGAACTCGGCACCCTGCACCGTTGCTTCGCCCATCGGAACGAGGGCGACGTACACGATCGACAGATCGGAGCCGCCAGGATGGGGACCTTCGCTGAAAGCGCCGACCTGTGTGCTCCAGATGGATGCGGCGCCCGCGCTTCGCCTGATCGCATGCTGTGCAAGATCGTCGAGTCCCTCGCCATTCCGTGATGCACTCCACGGAAGCACCCAGCGCACAGACTTCTCTCGACCTTCGCTGCGCCGCTCGAGCAACACCGCGAGCTGGTTGTCGCGTGGAGTAAGTGCGACTACGTCAACGGTATAATGCTGACGTTTTTCCCGGGGCTCTCTGGTCACGCAGCATATTAGTCACATATTGTGACTAATGTCAAGGATAGAATACGAATGCGTTGTGACAACTTCGGTGCAGGTGATATACGACTTCAGGGAGTGATGGTCAACCCGTCGCCGCGCTTCGCGACTGGCGGTATTGTGATCGGAAGATGGCCCGATGCAGGCAAGAGGCCAGTTATGACTTGAGCTGCCGACTGCTGGCTTACGTTTGCACCATCCCAGCCGACGACGTAGGTAGGAGTGCTGGGAATCTGAGAAAGCAGGTACGGATTTCCGAACGAAACCACAACAACCTTGCGGCCCCTGGCGACGAGACTGGAGAGCCAGTCGGCGAACGCCTGCGGCGCATCGACGCTCGTGACGTTCCAGCTCTGCCCTACGTAGGATGAAACGATGGTCACATCTGCAGAGTCGGCCATCGCTGCGAGGCGGGGATAGTTGACGGCTGGATCGTCCGACATGACGAATTCCATACGAGTTGCGGGTGCCAGCTTGGCGAGCTCGGCGTTGAAGATCTGGCCAGCGCCGAGATCTGTACGACGCGCAACCGTCACCGAGAGGACCTTCGTGTTGGTCGAGAGCTTGAGCGGCAGGATGTGCGATGAATCGCGGACGATCGTTATCGATCTGTTCGCCGCCTGCTGTGCCAGCGCGAGATGCGCGCTGTCGCCCACCGTTGTGCGCAGCGAGTCGAGGTTCGCGAAACGGTTGCGGTCGAGATTCAGCTTGCGCTTCATGGCGAGTATGCGCCTCGCCGCCTCCGATACGCGAGTCTCGCTGTAGCGTCCCTCGCTCACGCCGGCCACCACCGCGTCGATCGCGGCGGGAACGTCGAGGGGCTGGATCAGCACGTCGACGCCGGCTGCTACGGCGCGCTTGATTGCTTCCGTCGAGCCGTACTTGTCGGTCACGCCCTTCATGTCCATGGCATCGGAGATGACGAGTCCGTTGAATCCCAGCTCATTGCGCAGCAGTCCGGTTACCACGTTGGATGAGAGGGTTCCTGGCGCGCCGCTGCTATCGAGCGCCGGCATGGAGCCGTGGAATGTCATCACAGCGCCGACTCCCGCCTTGATCGCCGCGCGGAACGGGACAAGCTCCACCGTATCGAGCCGAGCTCGGCTCACGTTCACGATTGGGAGAGCGAGGTGAGAGTTGGTCTCGGTGTCGCCGTGCCCCGGGAAGTGTTTCGCGGTGGCGATCATCCCGTTGTCCTGCAACCCATGGATGAACGAGACTCCGAGGCGCGCGACCTCGTGTGGATCCTCGCCGTACGAGCGGGTGTTGATGACGGGGTTCGCGGGGTTGTTGTTGACGTCGAGGACCGGGGAAAAGTCGATGTGGATACCGAGTGCGCGGCCTTCGATCGCGGTGACCCGTCCCTCGGTGTACGTGAGCGCCGTGTCATTCGCCGCGCCGTACGCCATTTCTGATGGAAAGACCGTGGCGCCGCCGAGGTCGATGCCGTTGGGGACGAAGTAGCCGCCGCGGGCACGCATGCCTGCGCCCGTTTCGAGATCGGCGCCAACCAGTAGCGGAAGGGCGCTCATGCGCTGGAGCGCGTTGAGCTTGACGGCCATCTCGATGGGTGATCCGATGGACATCAGGATCCCGCCCACCTTTTGATCGGCGACGTACGACGTGACCTTGCGCCAGGTCTTCGCATCGGCCGGTACGTAGTCGGCGTAGATGTTGGGCCAGACCATCTGGGCAGCGCGATCTCTGAGCGTCATGGTGGTCAGAACCGAGTCTGCCCACCGGTTGGCGTCAGATTCGACTGCTGCCCGCGACTTGCCAGCCGCCTGCGCAGCGGCGGACGATACTGGCACTGCCAGCGGGCAGAGCGCGGCGATAGCCACAAACATGGCGGCTGTCAGATGAGTGGTCGCAAGTCTCGAATGCATGAAGTCAAAGGTAATTGCCGGCAAAGTCGTCGGAAAAGATCGTCGACCACTGTGGCACTCGTGCAACAGATGGCGCTGTTTTGGCCATATGCAGCCACACTTTCCAAGACCAGACCGTCGTAGGTCGCAAGGTTTTCGGTACTTTCGGCGATTTTCGTTGCTCAACCGGCCAATTTGTTGATGCGCGATGTGGAATCCAGGACTATTTTACTCGTAACCTTTTGTTTTCGACGCGTGGCCCAGAGTGTGTTTACTGGAACGCTACAGTCGGCGCTGCGCGCTCTTTTTGGCAATTCGGTTCATATGAAGCACCATATTCTCACGGCAGGATCATTAGCGGTACTTCTCGTTGCTGCCTTTCTGGCTGCAACGCCGGTATCTGCGCAGGCCGTGAGGCGCGATACTGTACCGCGTGCGGGTCAGAAGCCGGTCGCGCGACGAGCGTCCGTCGACTCGCTGGTCGAGTGCTCGCCGGTTGCGACTTCGGTCAAGAAGAAGCCGGCTGTGCGGCGCAAGGCTCCGGTCCGCAAGGTGGCCTCGAACGTGGCACCCAAGCCGAAGCCGACGACAGCGAGCAAGGAGCACCGTCCGGTAGTACGTCGCGCGCGGCGTGTCGTCCCCAAGGCCAAGCCCGCTGCCGCGCATTCGACGACCGTCGTCATGTGCCGTCCGGTTGGTCCAACGCCGGCGCTCGCCGAGGGTACGCCTACGGAGCAATCGGTGATTCCAGTGCCGCAGCTTGCCACCGCAACGCCGCCCGCAGCGCCGGTTGTCGAGGAAGAGGGGCCGCCGATCTTCGTATCGACGGCGCCTGGAATGCCGATGGCTGCGGCTGGTGGTGGGCGGTCGTGGCTGCCGTTTGGGCTCGTTCCGGCGATCTTCATCCCATTCGTTCACAACGGCAAGACCCACAACGGGTTTACTACGCCGATCGATACGACGGGGACGCCACCGGATACGACGAAGACGCCAACTACGCCACCAGACACGACGAAGACGCCAAC
Source organism: Gemmatimonadota bacterium (assembly GCA_040388625.1). NCBI lineage: Bacteria > Pseudomonadati > Gemmatimonadota > Gemmatimonadota bacterium. The sequence continues at coordinate 361,807 of JAZKBK010000002.1, forward strand.
TACTCCGCCAGACACGACGCCGGTGATTCCACCGCCGGGCGACACGGTACCGGTCATACCTCCTCCGGTCGTACCTCCCACAACTGTACCGGAGCCGGGCACTCTGGTATTGCTAGGATCAGGATTGCTGGGACTGGCGGGGGTAGTGCAGCGCAGGCGCAGGAAGTAGTCGTTGGTTACGACTTTAATATCCGGGTTCGATCGCACGTAAATGGACCAGGCGCGGATATATCCGCGCCCTACCGCGGCAGTCGCGTTTCGATCCGCCGGTCCGGGACCAGCCAGATGAGTGCGACGGTGGCGTAGGTGGCATCGGCGATCCAGGGGCGCACAAAGGCCAGGGCGATTCCCGAGGCGTAGAGCAGCAGCGATACGAGGCCTTTCGTGTCCTGTCCGATAGCGATGGCGAGACGCGAGTCTCGTCCTTCTTCCCGGATTATCCCCGTCTGAAGAATCGTGTATGCCAGCGCGGCCATGATGAGCACGGCACCGTAGAGCACTGTTGGCACCGACTCTTCATAGTTTCGGCCCATCCACGCGGTGACGAACGGCACGAGCGAGAGCCAGAACAGCAGATGCAGATTGGCCCACAGGATTGCGCCGTTGACGCTATCCGTTGCCTGGAGCATGTGGTGGTGATTATTCCAGTAGATGCCGAGGTATATGAAGCTCAGCACGTACGTGAGCACTGATGGAATGATCGGTCTGAGCGCAGCCCAGTCGTAGCCTACGGGCGGGTGCAGCTCGAGGATCATGATGGTTATCAGAATCGCGACGACTCCGTCGCTGAACGCTTCCATTCGGTGCTTGTCCAAGAAAGTGTTCCTCGTTCGTCGACCGCTGGAGAGCTGTGCAGGTGTCGTCATTCCCGCGAAGCGGGAATCCATCTGTTGCCGATGCGCTTACTGATGCTACTGCATCAGGGAGATCGATAACATGGATTCCCGCGTTCGCGGGAATGACGAGGGACACATGGATTCCCGCTTTTCGCAGGAATGACGAGCTTACCCTTCAAAATACGGCTGAGTCGGTGCGGTTGGGCTTCGCGGATCAGGTTTGACGAGGAAGCTCTGTGTGTAGCTCTTTCCGTTAACGGTGAGCTTTGCGGTGAAGGTGCCTGATATCGGCGTGCCGCGACGACGGAAGCCGCCGCCACCTGCACCTGCTTCCACCTTGATCGGATCCCAGACGACGCGGTGCATTCCAGCGGCGGTTGCAAACGGTGCTGGCGGCTCACGCCACAGTGCAGACGTGTTTGGAATGCCACCTGCGTTGCCGCGCCGTCCGCCTGCTGCCGGTTCGCGTTGCGGCTCGCTCGAGAACGTGTGCAACACGGCACCTGTGGAATCGAGGATGTCGATTGTCACTGGACCGGTTGCGGCAGTCCTGAGATAGTAGTCGATGGCTGCGCCATTCGGCGGGTTCGGGGCCTGCGGCTCATCCTTCTGCAATGGCGTGCCGTTGTCGCCGCCTTCGATCATGTTGATCGAATCGCCGGGCTTGAACAGATATGCTTCGGCATTTCCGATCGTGTCGTTGATCTGACGCAGGGGGCTGATGTCATCGATTACCCAGAAGCCGCGGCCATGCGTCGCCAGGATGAGATCGTTCTCGTAGATCTCGAAGTCGCGCATCGACGTGACGGGGAGATTCAACTGGAACGGTTCCCAGCTCTCTCCGTCATCGAACGAGATGTGAACACCGAGCTCGGTGCCGGCAAAAAGAAGTCCCTGGCGCTTGGGATCTTCCTTGATGGTGTGCACGTAGCCATTTGCAGGGAGACCGGTCGTGATCTTCTGCCATGTCTTGCCCGCGTCGCGAGTACGATAGATGTACGGCGTGAAATCCTGGAGCTGATGCCTGTCGACGCTCGCGTACGCAACGTTGAAGTCGAAGTGTGACGCTTCGATCATGGTGACGCGACTCCACGGCGTCATCGCCTTTGGTGTCACGTCTGTCCAGCTCTTGCCGTCGTTCATGGTGAGCTGGATCAATCCGTCATCGGTGCCGATCCAGACCATCGGTACAAACAACGGCGACGGCGCGATTGTGTAGATGACACCGCGCTTGTCGTTACCGACGTCCGCTGCGGCCGCTGCATCGAGTGTGCGCGGCACACCGGGATCCTTGCGTGTGAGATCGGGGCTTATCTGATTCCACGTTACTGCGTTGTCGGTGGTCTTGAACAGGAACTGGTTTCCGTAGTACAACGCCCGCGGATCTGCACGTGAGAATACCAGCGGCTGAGTCCAGTCCTTGCGGCCGGTCTCCGGTGATTTCTGCACCGTGGTGCCGGCTATCATGCGATTCTCTTCCATGTTGTAGCGTTCGCCGGTACCGCCGAAGATGATGCCGGGGTGCAGCACATCACCTGCGGTGTAACCGCTCTCGCCACCGGCCGCGACGGGCTCCCAGTCGCGCATCGAGATCTCTGCGAACTTGCCGCGCGATCGTACTGCAACCGCGCCACTGTCCTGCTGCGCGCCGGTGACCCAGTACGGGAATCGGTAATCGACCGAAACATGATAGATCTGCGCGATAGGCTGATTGTACCACGAGCTCCACGTCACCTCGCGCGGATCTTCGGTCTTTGCGTTGCGCGTGATGATGGTGCCCTGATCGCTCGCGGAGATCATAGTATTGCTATCGTCCGGCGAGACCCAGACCTGGTGATAATCATCGCCGCCGGGCGAGCCGCGCAGCGCAACCCAGCTCTTGCCGCCGTCCATCGAGCGTGAGATCGAAACGTTCGCGACATACACGATGTCGGCGTTCTTCGGATCGACGTCGATGTGCTCGAAGTACCAGCCGCGTCCCCAGAGCGCCTGGTCCGACGACAGTTTGCTCCACGTTTCGCCGCCGTCATCGGATCGGAAGAAGCCGCCAAGACCGGCTGGCGAGCCGAATGGATTGGGTGGTCCCGGTGGTGGCTTGGGTGCAGATGGATCGGGATTGAGATTGTCGATCACCGCGTAAACGCGCTGCGGGTTGGATGGGCATACCGCAATTCCAGACTTGCCCATTCCTTCGTTCGGAAGGCCCTTGGTGAGCTGCTTCCACGTATTTCCACCATCGGTCGACTTGTAGATTCCGCCGCCCGGCCCGTTGCTCGGCGCGTACACGAACCACGGTGGCCGGCGTGTGTTCCACAGGCCCGCGTACACGATGTCCGGATTGGTCTTGTCGATCACGACTTCGATTGCGCCTACATCTTCGTTCTTGTAGAGAACCTTTTCCCAGTTCTTGCCGCCGTCTTTCGAGCGGAAAATTCCACGGTCGGGGTTTCCGGCGTAGAAGTGACCGATGGCTGCGACGTAAACGATGTCAGGATTGTGCGGATGAACGGCGATCTTGCCGATGTGCTGTGTGTTCTCGAGGCCGATGTGCGTCCACGTCTTGCCGGCGTCGGTGGATTTGTACATGCCGTTGCCGTATCCGGTGGAATCGCGCAACGTGCATTCGCCACTTCCGACGTACACAACGTCAGGTGCGGAAGCGGCAACCGCGATCGCGCCGATCGATGCAACCGGTTGGGAATCGAAAACCGGCAGCCAGACTCGACCCGCGTCGATCGTCTTCCACACGCCGCCATTCACTGATCCGAAGTAGAACTCGTTCGGACGACCAGGCACGCCCGTGACTGCATCGGTGCGACCGCCACGGAATGGCCCAAGCATGCGCCAACGGAGACCGGAGTAAAGGTCAGCGTAGCTCTTGGGTGCGGGGTCGGCTGCCAGCGGTCGGTGCGCTAGCGAACCCTGCGCGCCTGCTGTTTGCAGGAAGTGGCCGATGCCAGGAGAAGCGACGGAGAGCGCCGCACCTACCTGCGTGGCTCTTACGAAGAAGCCACGACGTGAAAGAACATGCTGGTCCGGCGGCTGCGCACCGGCACCTGCGAGATGAGTATCTGGTTGGTCGGACGTCGAGCGCTTTTTCTTCACGATCCACTCCACACGGTGGGCTAGGGTTCAACAAAACATACGGGAAAAGTCTTTACGGCGTTCGGACTTTGTGGAGGGGCGCGGGTCTCCGCTTTCGCGGGGCCGACGCGCGTGGTCACCGCCCGCTGAGTGGCTCGAACAGGTAGCTCAGCTTCACGAAGAATCCGTCCTGCGTGCGGCGCAGGCGTCGGAACGCCAGCGCATCGGGCTCGGTCATCGAGTTTCCGTAGCCGGCGAAGAACACCGTGCCTGGCGATGGGCGGTACGAGAAGAGCCAGTCGGTGCGTAATCCGTTCGCGATGTTTTCGATCGACGGGACGTATGACGTGTCGTTGCGGATCAACAGAGGAAGCCCGGTGCGCGGATCCAGCAATGATGACCGCAGGGTCGCGGTGTATTGCGTGACGACGCGCACAAAGATCGATCGCGTAACCTGGTACTCCATCTTCACCCGCGGAATTCGCGTCGACGTCGAGAGTGCTCCGTCACTGCGACGCGTGAACCTGCTGCTCACGTACGTCGCGCCGACGCGCAGTTGCTGGGTCGGGCGCAGATTGACACTGGCGTTGTAATCCAGTCGCCGAACGCGTGACGTCTCGAGGAAATCGACGTCGTTGCCGGTGGTGACACCGAGCGATGCGTCGTACTTCGCGAACTGCGGTGTTGAAATCTTGAACGCGTTTGTGAATGTAGTGATTCGAGGGGACGGCTGGAACGGGATATTGCTTCCCTGTGTCGTGCTAACGAAATCACCGAGATACGCCGCAGGATCGAATGCATACGTCGCGATCGTGGGTGTAACGCCGAGCGACCATCCACCACGCAATGTAAAGCTGGTATTCGCGGATGCATTGTCTTCGAGCAAGCTCTTTGCGGCGAAGAAATCGTCATAGCGCCAGACGGCCTTTGTCGAAAAGAATAGATTGAACTTTTCGATCAGTGCGCCGGGTGGTCCGTACAAACTAAGGCGATTGGAAATGCCCGGCGCGACAATTCCGGTGCGTGACACGAATCCGTTATCAGCCGCGAATGTTCTGCCTACACCGAGAACGTTGTAGTGAAATCCGAAGGCGCGTCCGGTGCGATCCAGGACGAGCTCCCACATTGGCGCTGTCTTGGTCGATCCATTCTGTGTCGTATTGCTGATGGCAGCCTGCGCCTGAGCGTAGTACAATTTTCCGAACACGTAGTGAACGTCGCCATCGATAACGCGATTGGATCTGCCACCGCCGACGCGACCACTGTAAAGCATTCCGGCGGTGCTCTGCCCACCGAATCCGGTGTTGAGTCGTATGATGTCAACCAGCGGCTGATCGCCATTCAGCGTAGTACTCCCCGCGTCGAGCGCGGATAGCACCGCGACGTCTGCGCGGCCGAGCTTGCCGGTGAGCTTCATTGCAGCATTGGGCTGCACGATGGTCCGCGTGTACACGAGCGTGTTGGGCACGTTGAACTGGTCGCTGCCTTCCACGAAGAACGGGCGCTTCTCGGGATAGAACAATGCGAAACGCGCATCTGCCGCTATCTGTGTCGCGTCTGCTTCGACCTGCGAGAAGTCGGGCTTCACGGTTCCGTTTAGCACGAAGTTGCTGCCCAGTGCCCAGCGAACGTTGCCACCCAGCTGAGGCTTGGAAGTGTACTTCCAGCCAGTGAGCGATGAATTGCAGCACGGCTTCCCGATGACAGTGTTGGTCAGCTCCGGGTTGAGTCCAATCACCTGACCGTGATGCATGTCGTGCATTCCCACGAGCGTTCCCGCCTGATTGGCGAAGCTTGCCGCACCGCTTCGCGCTTCAGTCCACGTTTCCTTGTAACCGCTGTGCTGCACGTTTCGCTGGATCTGAATTCCCCAGTCCTCGATCGACTTGTTGGGATAGCGCAGGCTGCTGAACGGGATTCGGATCTCGACCTCGTAACCCCACGGCGTGACGTGACCCTTGGACTCCCAGAGGAAGTCCGCGCTCAGGTCTATCTGTCCCGGCCCGACGTTGGAGCCGGGTATGAATCCGCCGGTCTCGTTCGTGGTGCCGTCGGCCTGGACACCCAACGGATTGACCGCGAATACGAGCGAGCGGTTGCGTTCGTTATACGGGTCAAGACGAATCTCGATGTTGTCACCTGAGCTGATGTTGTCACGATCGGCGAGCGTGGCGCGCACGGGGCCGTGTGGCTCATACGCGCGAATGCCGAAGTAGATCGCGGTTCGTGAGTACCAGACGTACACGTCAGTCGAATCCGGCGAGGGGCGCTGATCAGCTGGAGAGTACTCGGAAAAGCCAGTGAGCACGGCTGCGCGGCTCCAGACTGGCTCATCGAGATTGCCATCTATAGTTATAGTCGTATCAATGCGCGGAGCCTGCGCGGTGATCTGGCCCGCGCGTCCATTATACACGGGAGCCGGCTGGGCCGCGGCGATCTGAAACGCGCCGAGAAATGCTAGGAGCATGGTGCAGTAAATGTAGCCTGGCGCGTGACGGCGACCATCTGTTGTCGCACTACATTTCAGTATGCGTACATCCCGATTCCGTTGTGGCCTGGCCGCGCTCCCGGTGGCGGGCGCGTTGTTCCTTACCCCCTCGCCAGCCGGCGCTCAGAAGGCCGCCGTCGCACTCACGAAGCAGGAACGAGCTATCGCCAAGGCGGTGGACTCGCACAACGCCGCAGCTCTTGCCCTGCTCGAGCGCACTGTCAACATCAACAGCGGCTCGCTCAACTTTGCCGGCGTGCGTCAGGTTGGCGACATCTTCCGCGCACAGTACGATTCGCTCGGATTCACCACACGCTGGGTCGATGGCGCGGCGTTCCATCGCGCGGGACATCTCGTCGCCGAGCATCCAGGGCCGGGTCCCAAGATCCTGCTGATAGGCCATCTGGATACGGTGTTCGAGCCGAGCAGCCCGTTTCAGAAGTTCACGATGGTGAACGATTCGACGGCTACAGGGCCGGGCGTCATCGACATGAAGGGGGGCGACGTCATCGCGCTGTACGCGTTGCGCGCGCTCAAGGACGCCGGTCTGCTGGACAGGATGAACGTGACTGTCGTGTACCACGGCGACGAGGAAGAGTCGGGCACACCTTTGAGTCTCGCGCGCAAGACACTGATCGACGCTGCTCATGGCGCAACTGCCGCACTCGGCTTCGAGGACGCCGCCGGCGATCCGCACACGCTGGTGATATCGCGGCGCGGAGATGACGGATGGACGCTGCGCACGACCGGAGTTCCGGCGCACTCGTCGCAGATATTCACGAGCGATGTCGGAGCGGGCGCGGTGTACGAGGCGTCGCGCATCCTGAATCAGTTCTATCAAAAGCTTTCGAGTGAACAGTATCTCACCTTCAATCCCGGCCTTGCACTCGGCGGCACTTCGGTGAAAGCCGATACCAGCGGCACTGAAGGGAGTGCGGCTGGCAAAAGCAATGTCGTTGCGAAGGAGATGATCGTCACGGGGGATCTGCGCACGCTATCGCCCGAACAGCTGGCGCGCGCGCGCAAGACGATGAGCGATATCGTGGCCGATCATCTTCCGCACACGACTGCGGAGATAACGTTCGCCGATGGCTATCCACCGATGGCACCGACCGACGGCAATCGCAGACTGCTCGCGATGTACAGCAAGGTGAGCACCGACCTCGGATTCTGGCCCGTCACAGCCGTCGATCCGTCACGTGCCGGCGCGGCCGATGTGTCGTTCGTCGCGAAACTGGTACCAATGGCCATAGATGGACTTGGCCTATCGGGCCGTGACGATCACACCGAGAAGGAAACCGCTGATCTACGCATGCTGCCCGTGCAGACGAAGCGCGCGGCAGTGTTGATGTACAGGCTCAGCAACCCGAAGTGATCCAGGAAGTGATGTAGTCTTTCCACGCTCTCACGCACTACAATGAACCGTAAGACGCTCGCACCGACAGTCATCGCTGCACTCGCATCTGTGATGTTCATCAGCCTCCCGCTCGCCGCGCAGGTCGTTCGACAGCCAGTGAAAAAGGCGCGAGGAGATACGGTACTCCGGCAACCGTCACCAACGGGGAATGACACGAGCCGAGCGCGACAGGATACAGCCGCTGGCAAGGTGCCCATAGGCGATTCGCTTACGCGCTTCATCGACAAGTTTTCATTTCGAAATCTCGGGCCCGCTGCATACAGCGGGCGCGTGACGGCGATCGCGGTGCCAAAGCCATTTCGCAAGACGATCTACATAGGCTCCGCCGGCGGCGGCGTGTGGAAGACATCCAACGCCGGTATAACGTGGCACTCCATCTCCGACTCACTCGGCAACGGATCGATTGGCGACATTGCCATCGCACCGTCCGACAGCAACGTCATCTGGGTCGGCACAGGTGAGAAGAATTCATCGCGCTCCACGCTGTGGGGCAACGGCGTGCACAAGTCCACCAACGGCGGCCGCAAGTGGCAACACATGGGCCTCACGGACACGCGATCGATCGCGAAGATCGTCATCAGTCCGACCGATCCGAATACAGTGTACGTCGCTGCACTCGGACACCTGTGGGGGCCGAACGCCGAGCGCGGAGTCTTCAAGACGACGAACGGCGGCACGTCGTGGAGCAAGGTTCTGTTCGTCGACGACACCACGGGCGCAGTCGATCTCGCAATGGATCCATCCAATCCCGAGGTGCTCTATGCAGCGATGTGGCACCGGATACGTGAAGGCGGGTCGCACATGCAGGGAGTTGGCGCGGGAAGCGGGATCTACAAGACGGTGGATGGTGGACGCACATGGACGAAACTCACCGATCCAGCACGCGCCAACGGATTGCCAACCGGCGACATCGGTCGCGTCAGCATTTCGATATCCGCGAAGCACCCGTCGACAGTATACGCGATGATCGCCGTGGATCGTGGCGTCACCAACACGTCTGCGGCACCATTCGGTGGAGTTTTCAAATCCGACGATGCCGGCGCGCACTGGACACACGTCAACGACCTGGCAGCAAATCCACATTACTACTACGACGAAATAGTCACCGACCCGACCAACGACAGCCACGTGTACATGCTCGCGTCGCCGCTGATGGTTTCAAAGGACGGCGGCCATTCATTCGAGAATGATTCACTGTACAACGTTCACGTCGACAACCACGCACTCTGGATCGATCCTGCCGACAGCGCCCACATGATACTCGGCAACGATGGCGGTGTGTACACCACGTTCGACGGCGGGAAGGCGTGGGAGCACGCCGAGATTCCCATCGGCCAGTTCTACACCGTCGCTATCGACAGCACGTCCAAGCCGTATCGCATCTGCGGGGGCCTGCAGGACAACGGTGTCTGGTGTGGACCGAGCAGTACGCGTGACACGATCGGAGTTACCGACGCTGACTGGTACAGCGTCAATGGCGGCGATGGAATGTGGGTGCAGATATCGCGCACCAACCCCAACATCATCTACTCGGAATCACAATTCGGCAGCATGTCGCGTCTCGACATGCGCACATGGAAGCGCGATCACATCCAGCCGATAGCGCTCGATGCGGGCGGCGACTCCGGCTATGGCTATACCTGGGGCTGGACGACGCCACTTGCGCTGTCGCAGCACGACACCGCGACGTTGTACGCAGGCGGAAACCATCTCTTCCGCATCCACGATCACGGCGACAAGAGCGTTGATTGGGAAGTGGTCGGTCCCGACATGACGCGGGCCACTCGCGAACATCCCGAGGGTGAAGGACCAAACACGTCATACCACGCGTTGTTCTCGATCGCCGAGAGCCCGCGCACGCGCGACGTGATATGGACGGGCAGCGATGATGGACTGGTCTGGCTGACACGCGATTACGGCAAGACATGGACGAACGTCACCGCAAACTTTCCGGCGAAGGCGCCGACACGCTGTTTCGTATCGACGATCGCCGCCAGCCATTTCGCGGAAGGTACTGCGTACATGACGTACGACTGTCACAGTCGCGACGACTACGCACCGCATGTGTACAAAACCACGAACTTTGGAAAGAGCTGGAGCTCGATTTCGACCGGTCTGCCTACCGACGCTGGCAGTCTCACCGTGTTCGAGGACCCGTACAACGCGCAACTGTTGTTGGTCGGGACCGAGATCGGTGTCTACGTATCCATCGATGGTGGAGCGAAGTGGCGGAAATTCGGTCATGGGCTACCGCCGGTATCCGCGGACAAGCTCGCGATGTCATACGATCAGCGCGATCTCGTGGTCGGCACGCACGGCCGCGGAATCTGGGTGGTGAACGTCGGTCCGCTCGAGGAGATGACGGACACGTTGCTGCGCGAACGCGCGCACCTGTTTCGCGTTTCGCCAGCGCTTCAATTCCGCTACACTGATACGTATCCATCCTTCGGAAGCCGCCCGTTCGTCGCAAAGAATCCACCGCGTGGCGCGATCATTTCCTACTATCTGCGTGACGCGCTCACAGGTCCGGTGGACGTGTACATCCTTACCGCGAAGGGCGACACGGTGCGCAAGTTGAGCGGGCCGGGTTACGCCGGCCTCAATCAGGCTACATGGGATCTCACGAGCAGCAAGCCGCGTCCGCGCGCGCTTGGGGATCCGACGTCACCCGCGGATCTCAAGCGCGTCGAGCCTGGTGACTACGTCGTCACGATGAAGGTTGCGGGTAAGACGTTCAGGCAGGAGATCCGGGTGGAGGCGCGGCCGGACGATCTGGTGCGACCACCGCGGTAGCGTTTTACCGGGGTGGTCGCAAAATGGATCCGGGGTTCATGCGGGTTCGGTTGCGCGTAAATGGATCGGATGCGTTGCGTGGTGAATCGACGACGTGGTCGTCCGATTCCGATTGCGCGTAAACGGGTTAGGCGTGTGGCGTGGTGAATCGACGACGTGGTCATCCGATTCCGATTGCGCCTGACGGGGCCAGGCGCGGATACATCCGCGCCCTACGCAGGCGTACCAATTCGGCGCGTGGAGGGAATCGTTGCGAACGCAGGCGTACCGAATCGGCGCGTGGGTGGAATCGTTGCGAACGTGGGATCACCAATTCGGCGCGTGCGACGCGTCGTTATCGCGGCCATACGTTGTCGCTGGGATTACGATCCGGGAACCTGCGGCCGGGATCCAGCGTTATCGATTCTATCTTGCGTCCGCCGAAGTCCAGCACTGCGTTGTAGGTTCTGCTGCCATTGAACCAGACGTCAACGGGCCACGTAACTATTGCTGTGTTCGCATCTGTCATCCGCGCGTTCTTCATTGTGCGGATCGCTGGGCCGGTTGTGGCGAACTTGACTTTGAGAACCACTGGCGATGGCATTCCGCCGTCCTGACGAACTACAACCGTCGTTCGCGCACCGGTCGTCTTCACGCTCGCAATCGAGCCGTCAACCGCTTCGTCGGTGAACAGCCAGTAGTACCAGAACCAGCTGAGATCCTTGTGCAGCGCGTTGTCCATGAACAGCGCGTAATCCCATGGCGTTGGATGCTTGAAGCGCCATGCTTTCGCGTAACCACTCATCGCATTCCAGACCGCGGTATCGCCGACGATGCCGCCGAGCATCGACAGCATTAGCGGCGCCTTGCCGTAGGCCTGGAAGGAATACATCGGGCCGCCGTAGTTCGCGTCCGACATCAGCGGGTGCTCACGCTCATCACCACTCGTGCGGCCGTATGACTGTCCCAGGCTGTCGACGTTTGGAGTCTGACCGAGTCGATCGAAACGCGAGAGACGATTCATGTACTGATTGAATCCTTCGTCCATGAAGCCGTACCACGTCTCGTTGGTGCCGACCATCATCGGCCACCACTGATGACCCGTTTCGTGATCCGACGCGCCAGCGCTCGACATGATGAACATTGGATATTCCATTCCGCCTTCGGGACCGTCCACCATCGTGAGCAACGGATAGGTGTACGGCATCCACAACTTGGAATAGAACTCGAGCGCGTGACGCGCCGTTGGGCCAGCGGTGACGTACTTCTGCGTGTTACCTGGCTCGTAGAAGATGTTGATCGGGATGACACCCTTCCCCGGAATCGTCGCGCGCGTAGCATCCCAGACGAAACGGTCCGACGTTCCCCATGCGACGTCGCCAACGCTGTCAGCGACGAAGTGCCAGACGAGTCTGTCGCCTGCAGCGGTCGACTTGCCGGGACCGCGCTCATCGGCGCTCACGATGTTGATCGTCGAGTCGGATTGCAGAACACGCGACAGCTTCTCGCGTGCGCTCGCGGTGAGCACCTGCTCAGGGTTCTGTAGCACACCGGTCGATCCGACGAGCCAGCCTGCGGGCATGTCGAGCTTCACATCGAAATGGCCGTAGTTGTTGTAGAACTCGGACGGTCCGAGGTACGGATCGGTGTCCCAACCGCGAAGATCGTCGAACACTGCTACGCGCGGATACCACTGACCGACCTGATACAGCGAGTCACCCCACGCTCCCATGCGCAATCCGCGAACACCCAGCGACTGCGGAACGCGAAAGTGCCACTCGGCTTCGATCGTACTCGTACCCTTCGCAGGGATCGGCGCGGGAAGCTTGATCGTTGCAACGGTCTGAGTGATGCCGATCGCTTCTGGATGCGTGATCGGCGGAGCCGGCCGGCCGCGCGGGCTTCGTCCTGCAGAGTTGCTTCTGTCGCTGAGATCGACGTTCGCGCCATCGACGGTCAGCTTCGTCACGACCATGCCGTCTGTGATCTCCGGGACCGTTTCGGCGCGCGGTACGTTTGCGCGATAGATGTTCTGATCCAGTCGCAGCACTATCTCGTGCATCGCCGAATCGCTGTTGTTGTGGATCATGACGCGCTCGCTGCCGCTCACTGTCGATGTCGGAGCGTCAAAGCGCGCATTGATGGTGTAGTCGTTCCACAGCTGCCAGTAATTACGCCCCGGACGTCCTGTCGAATCGCGCGTCCCGGCTTCCCACGCTCGGCGGATCATGTTGGTGAGCGGAATGTCTCGTCGTATCGCCCGCGGCGCGTTGGTCGGCGTGTACGGAAGCACGGGCGCGGACTGCTGCGCAGAAATCGGCAACGCGACTGCGCTGGAAAGCAGCGCGAGCGCGGCAATGGATCGAACGGACATCGAGGCTCCTGGGCGGGACTTTAGCGACAGGGGCGGATGCATCCGCCCCCCACATGCGCCATCATCATAATACGGCTGCAATGGGATGGTGTTGAATCAGGGTTCGATATCGCGTAAATGGGCCAGGCGCGTGGTGCGGTGAATCGACGACGTGGTGGTAATCCGATTCCGATTGCGCCTGACGGGGCCAGGCGCGTGGTGCGGTGGATCGACGACGTGGTCATCCGATTCCGATTGCGCCTGACGGGGCCAGGCGCGGATACATCCGCGCCCTACGCAGGCGTACCAAATCGGCGCGTGGGAGGAATCATCGCCAATGCAGGCGTACCAATTCGGCGCGTGGGGAAAAACGTGCGTTAGCGCTGTGCGTAGGGGCGCGTTGTGCCGTCTCGCATCATCGCGAGCACTGTGTAGTGCTCCGGGGTTCCGCCTTCCATGCCGGGGGTGCCGGTCACCATGCCAGGGACTGTCAGTCCGACAACATCAGCCGGCTTGTCGGTGAGAAGCTTCTGCACCAGATCGGCTGGTACGTGTCCTTCGATCACGTACTTGCCGACTTCCGCGGTGTGGCATGACGCGGTGGCGTCGTTGATTCCGTGCGCGGTCTTGATCGAATCGAGCACTCGTGCCGGCTCGTCGATTGCCGTCACCTGGAATCCGTTATCGCGCATGTGCTGCACCCACGCCTTGCAGCATCCGCACTGGGCGTCCTTGTAAACGACGACCGGTGTGCCTGGTGTACCAGGTGCGAGCGTCGCCGCGGCGTGCGTGGCGAGTCCCTGGGTGGAAGCCTGCTGGCTTGCGGGAGGTATATCGGCCTTGCCGGAGGAGCAGCCGAGCGCGGCGATGATTGCTGCGAGGGCAATCGTGGCGTGGAACCGTGATGTGTTCGGGACGTTCGACATTGTGTGCGTTTCCTCCATCGTGCGTGGTGTAACGCGGCCAGGCGCGGATATCGACACATCCAAATCCGATCGCGCCTGACGGGGCCAGGCGCGGATACATCCGCGCCCTACTAATGGCTTATCGTGCCTAGCTTGCTGGTGTCGATCTGGCTCGACTCGCCGCGCTTGAACAGGAACGCTTCCATGTTGCGCGTGATGAACTGGCGAGCTTGCGGATCCATCACGTTGAGACCGTAGTGATTGATCAGCATCGTCTGCTGCTTGAGCCAGTCGCCCCAGCAGACCTGGCAGATCTCGCCGAGCGCGCGCGCGCCGATCGGGCCGGGGAATGGCGCGCGCTCGAAACCTTCGCGCGTCTGGCCGCAGCGCGTGCACGTTACTGTAGCTGGCATTCGTCTCTTCGGTGTCTCGGGTTATGCGAAGCGCGCGTTACGCGGCGTCACGCATCTCCGACGATTCATGCTCCCGCATTCCACGTGCGTACTTGATTTCGGCGAGGCGGAACATCGCGAGGATGCGGAGATACAGCGCACCGACGTCGAACTCGAACCAGCGCGCGGAAAAGATCGCACTGTGCGGATCTGCGTGGTGGTTGTTGTGCAGCTCCTCGCCGCCGAGCCAGATGCCGATGGGCGAGATGTTGCGGCTCTCGTCCTTGACGTCGAAGTTGCGATAGCCGACTGCGTGACCGACGCCGTTGATGATGCCAGCTGCCCAGAACGGAATCCAGATCATCTGAATGCCCCACACGAGCGGTCCGACGAAGAATCCAAAGAGCCAGATGTCGATGCCCAGCATCAGCAGGATGCCGACCCAGTTGAGCTTGGAGAATACGTGACGCTCGAGCCAGTCGGTGGGAGTGCCCTTGCCGTACTTCTCCAGCATGCCCGGCTGACGGACCGCCTTGCGGTAGTAGAACGCGCCCTTGAGCACGATGTTGCGGAGACCTTCCATCAGCGGCGAGTGCGGATCACCCTCGCGGTCCGCGAATGCGTGGTGCTTGCGGTGGCAGGCCACCCATTCCTTGGTGACGATCGCAGTCGACAGCCACAGCCAGATGCGCATCGGAAGCGCTGCCAGGTAGTGGAGCTTCACACCGCGGTGGGTCTGTGCGCGATGCAGGAAGATCGTCACGCAGACGTTGGTGAGGTGTCCAGCAATGATGATGAAAAGGACCGGCTTCCACCACGCGGTGGCAAGAGCTGCGAAATGGGGCATTATGGCGTCAATCTCCGTGATCTATAGCAGACCTGTAATCTATAAAGACGCGTGAATCGAGGTATCAGGCAAAAGCTTACCGAACGATTGTTCGAATAGTCATCGATCAGCCGAATGGATCAAAGTGACGCCGCCACTTGCGACGGCGCCACTCGGCCGGCATCATCCCGCGACATGCCGACAGCCGCCCATTCCGAATCTTCGCCGAACCCGCCATCCCTGCCGCTTTCAGCACTCGGGATCGGATCGGCACTGGGCGCGCCGACAGACGAGGAAGACGCGGCTTACGATCGCGCGCTGCGGCGGGCGATCGAACTGGGCGTGAATCACGTGGATACGGCGATCAACTATCGCTGTCAGCGATCCGAGCGGGTGATCGGGCGTGTGCTGCGCGACATCGGCAACAGCGATCGCGACGCGAGAATCTTCGTGGCGACCAAGGGCGGCTATCTGCCACTGGAAGCGCCGCCGCCCTCGAGCAAGCAGGAGTACCGTGCGTACATCGCGCGTGAATATCTCGATACGGGAATCATCGGCGCTGACGAGCTGGTTGCGGGCGGGCACTGCATCGCTCCGGCATTCCTGCGCAATCAGGTGGAACGCAGTATCGCGAACCTCGGCGTCGATTCAATCGACATCTACTACATACACAATCCGGAGCAGCAGCTCGACGCCGTGACGCGCGGCGAGTTCGACAACCGGATTCACGATGCGTTCGCGGAGCTGGAGCGTTGCGTGAACGACGGATTGATACAGTCATATGGCTGCGCGACATGGAATGGCCTTCGGGTTCCCGCGGACGCGCAGAATCACATATCCATCGAATCGCTGGTGTCGGCCGCGCGTGACGTGGCGGGCGACGATCATCACATGGTTGCCGTGCAGATGCCGGTGAATCTCGCGATGATGGAAGGAGTGCGCTCGCCGACGCAGATGGTGAATGGACATCAGCGGACCGCGCTCGAATCCGCGAGCGACATGGGAATCGCGATGATAGCGGTCGCGCCGCTCATGCAGGGGCGCCTGGCAACGGATCTACCACCGGCTGCACGCGAGGCATTCCCGGAAGCAAGGACGGATGCCGCGTGCGCGCTGTCATTCGTGCGCATGTTGCCGAATGTCGCCAGCATAGTTGTAGGAATGCGCGACGTGAGACACGTGGAGGAGAACGTGGAGCTCTTCACGTAGTGGTGTAAGGCACGATGCGAGTCGCGATCGTCGGTGGTGGGATCAACGGTGTGATGAGCGCATGGGCGCTCCGACGGCGCGGCCACGACGTCGTGCTGTTCGAGCGCGGCGTGCTGATGGGTGCGACGAGTGCGGCATCGAGCAAGCTGCTGCACGGTGGTCTGCGATACCTGGAGCAGGGCGACGTACGGCAGGTGTACGAGGGATTGCACGAGCGGCGCTGGTGGATGCAGCGCGCACCCATGCTCACGCGTCGGGTCGAGCTGTTCCTGCCACTATACAGCCACGCGCCGCACGGACGTGTCGCGCTCGCCGCGGGTCTCACAGCATACGATCTGCTTGCCGGCCGAGCGAGACTCGGGCGTCATAGATGGTGGAGTAGAGGACGCATGCCTGAGCGCGCGAGCGGCCTGAAGCGCGACGGACTGCGTGGTGCGTTCTCGTACTGGGATGCGCAGATGGACGACGCGGCGCTCGGCCGCTGGGCAGCTGACCGTGCGCTTGACGACGGCGTCGTGATTCATGAGAACACCGACGTCCTGCAAATCGCGCGCGATGGCGAGCTGCGTACGACGCGTGATGCTTCGCGATTCGACGTGATAGTGAACGTTGCGGGGCCATGGGCGCGTGCGTTGCTGGACGCGAGCGGAATTGCGTCGCACACGCGGCTGGATCTCGTGCGCGGATCTCACCTCATTGTGAACAGAGCGATCGAAGCCGGATTTGCGCTGAACCTTCCGTCGGACGGACGGCTCGTGTTTGCGTTACCGCATCACGGGCGGACGCTGGTGGGAACGACGGAAGTGCGTCAGACGCTCGACGAGCCAATTGCATGCAGCGTCGCCGAGCGTGAGTACTTGCTGGATGCGTACAATACGTTCTTCGTGAACGGGATTGATGATGCGGACATCGAGACAACCTTTGCGGGTGTGCGTCCGCTGGTGGACTTCGGAAAGTCGGCGCACGCGCAGCGGCGCGGGGAGACTATCGAAGTGGAAGGTCGCGTGGTGAGCGTGTTTGGTGGAAAGTGGACGACGTCGCGGTTGCTGGGGGAGCGGGTGGCAGATGCGGTGGGGAGATTGAAAGAGTCCAGTTGAGTACCCGCACCGGGGACCGTTCGCGAACAATGTGACGGAGGGCGACAACGTGTACGTGCAGAGAGGTGTGGCAATTGCTTCCTTTCCAGCATTAGTCGGGCTGGCAATGGCGACTTATGTGGGTTCGGCCCGACATTTCACAGACTCGCAGTTTAACAACAGCGCGGAGACGTCCATGACGCTCGATAAGGGTGATGGGATCGTCAACATCGCCAGCAATCATTCGGTAGATGAAACGGTAGAGAAACTCAAGGGGATTCTTCAAGCGAAGGGAGTCAAGCTGTTTGCTCTCGTCGACCATAGCGGCGAAGCGGAAAGAGCAGGGATGAAAATGCGGCCTACCAAACTTTTGATCTTCGGAAACCCCCAGGGTGGCACGCCTGTGATGTTAGCCGCTCCCAGCATAGCACTTGATCTCCCGCTCAAGATTCTGATCTGGGAAGATGCTCATGGGAAAGCCTGGGTTTCCTACAACAGCCCGGCATATTTGCAAAAGCGGCATGGCGTACCGCAGGAGTTGTTGCAGAACATCACAGTGGTGGAGACACTGGCAGCGAAGGCGGCGGAGTAGTTCAATTGCAATGCGCGCGACCATCGGAGAGCGTGCGGTGGAACGTCTCGCGTTTCTCGGTGTAAAACCCGTCGCAGTGCGATTCGCATCACTTCCGGGTCTCGCCACCCCCAATTCTTGACTTCCCCAGCCCCTCGGGCTACAGTACCACAGGGAGTCGCGTCCCGACCATCTACCACCAGACGTTTCCGGCGGTCCTCCGCCAATCGCTCTGATCGTGTAAGCCACCCTGCCTCGGCACGGTGCCAAGATATCGGACCACGCGACCTTTTTTGCTAACGGAGATCATCCAATGTCGACTTCAACTCAGCGCGCGGATCTCGATCCGACTTGCGGCACTGGCCGGTCCATGGCCTGCCGGCCGGTCGGCTTGCGCGCGCCCAAACGAGTCGATCTGAGATGGATGATGCGCCGGAGCACGAGTTGCAGCCGAGTGTCGGCCATGCGACCGCGCACATCTCCCAATAGCAGGACGGGCAGCCAGGAGTACCGCTACAGCGGTTGATCCGGCTCACAGTCAGAGGCGAGCTTCACCGCTCGCCAACTCGACACCCCGCCTGCGCTTTTCCAGCCTGGCGGGGTGTTTTTCGTTTTTAGCATGCGTACACGACGCACGCTCTACGGATGCTTCACGCGGCACCACGCACTTGCTCGAATCACGCAGGAGGCAAGGATGAAGGCACTATGGACCAAATTCGCAATCCCGGTCTGCACGCCACCAGCGATCTCCGAACGCAACACGCAACGTCTGGCGCACCGAAAGGAGGAGGAATCGGAAACCATCAATGGCAACGCAATTAGAAGAAGCGAAAGCGGTAACCGTCAGAGAAATGAAACAGTGCATTGAAAACGACGCGGATCTGCTGAAGGCACTGCACCACCACGCGGATCTGCACGAAGTAGTGCCGATGGTGCTGGATGTGATCGAACGTGATCCACTTGCATCGGCTGGAAGCTTTCGCGGTGATCTGCTGCGGGCGCTGATCGAGCTGCCGGCAACGTTCTGGCACGACGATCCGGCGTCGTTCCAGCGCTACAAGGCGGCGGTTCGCGCAGGTGCCATCGCGCGACTGGCGCTGCCACGCGCGGAGCGGATGGCGTTCTGGACGAACGCGGAGTAAGGGCAGGCCCCTGGGCCTGCCCGTTGTCGAGGCATCACTGCCATTCACCAGATACAGGAGGACCGAAATGAGATCGACCGGAGCAATATCGAGTGCACAACTGCGCGAGCTGGAGGCGGACATCCGCTCGGAGCTGGCACGCATCGAGCGATCGCTCGCGCGCGACGCGCAGGAGGAGGCACTCCTCGCGGACAGCTCGTCGCTTCGTGTCGCTTCCGGCACGGCGAGCGACGGTGGCCTCACGGTCACGCTCACCGGCCGCGTCCATGCTCGGCATGCAGAGCTCACCGAGGCACTGAGGCGCATCGAGGACGGCAGGTATGGTGTCTGCGGCCACTGCGGGGAGGGAATCGCATATGGACGCCTGCTCGTCGTCCCCGAAGCGACCAACTGCCTGGAGTGCCGATAAATGGGCGGCTCCGAGCGGAAGCGTCTCGTCATGTGGCGTCGCTTAATGTTGATGCATGCAGCCGCCAGAGGACAGAAGGGCTCAGTCACAGATGCCGACACACAAAAGCACCCGCGGGAAATTCCTGAACCCGTGGCCACACACGCCTCCTCACGGACTGCGTGATGTACTGAAATGGGTCCGGGATCGCCGCAGAACCAGGCGCCCGGACCCGCCGATGTCGATCTTTCCCCGCGCAACTCCGGCATTTCCCGCACGTGCATCGACTGACGAAGTCGTCGTCACGTGGATAGGCCACTCGAGCTTTCTGCTCCAGATCGGGTCCGTGAACATCCTGCTGGATCCGATCTGGAGCAAGCGCGCGTCACCGGTGAGCTTCGCCGGCCCCAAGCGCGCAACGGCACCTGGCGTGAGCTTCGATTCGCTGCCGCCGATCGATCTGGTGCTTCTTTCACACGACCACTACGACCATCTCGACGTCGCAACGATCCGGCGCATAGGCGCGCAGCATCCGCACGCGCAATTCATCGCGCCCATCGGCGTCGGCGCCTGGCTCCGTGCTCGCGGTGCACGGGTCGTGGCGGAGCTGGACTGGTGGCAGAGCGCGCACTTGCACAATCTCGACATCACCTGCACACCGGCACAACATTTTTCCGGCAGACGCCCGAACAACCGGGACTCGACGCTCTGGTGCGGCTGGACAATCCGTGCGGGCCATCGCGCTGTCTTCTTCGCCGGTGACACAGGACGGCATCCGGAGTTCGGCGAGATCACGCGACGACTCGGCCCGTTCGAGGCTGCTTTCATTCCGATCGGCGCTTACGATCCGCGCTGGTTCATGCAGCCGGTGCACATGGCGCCGGATGAGGCCGTATCGGCTTATGTCGATGTGGTCGCTGAGAACTCGGGACAGGCATGCAGGTTCATCGCGATGCACTGGGGGACCTTCAAGCTCACGGATGAGCCGCTGGATGAGCCACCGGCGCTTACACGCGTGGAGTGGGAAAAGGCGGGGCTGGAGCCGGAGATGTTATGGGTGATGGCGCACGGTGAGACGCGCAGGGTGTAGGTGCGGCCAACGCGGTGGTCATCCGATTTCGATTGCGCGTAAATGGGCCGGGCGTATGGTGCGGTGAATCGACGTGGTGGTCATCCGATTTCGATTGCGCCGGACGGGGCCAGGCGTGTGGTGCGGTGAATCGACGTGGTGGTCATCCGATTTCGATTGCGCCGGACGGGGCCAGGCGTGTGGTGCGGTGAATCGACGACGTGGTCATCCGATTCCGATCGCGCGTAACGGGGCCAGGCGCGGAAGAATCCGCGCCCTACGCAGGCGTACCAATTCGGCGCGTGGGGGAGGGGACCCAGGCGTGCCATCCACGACGCCTGCGTAGGGTTACGCACGCCCCCGGATCACGGATACGGGGGTCACTATCAGGTGCAGGTTGTGGTTGATCCGCACGCCCGTGATTCCGTTCAGCGGTATGTCCTTTCCGGTGATGGTGGTGATCGGGACGCCGTTCACGCTGACGTTCGCCGTCTTGCCGCTGACGTCGATCCTGATTCCGTAGAGTCCCTTGCCTGATGCATCCTGCACGGGGATCGACGGGTGCGCGGTCCAGTCTGTTACGGTGCGGGTGTTCGCGCCGTCGCGGACCTTCACCATGTACTTGCCGTCGCCTCGCACTATGAAATACGTGTACCTGACGGTCGGCGCGCCGAGGTTGGACGCACCGACGAAGACGCCGAATGCTTCAGGATGTGACGGGGCCTCCAGCTGCTCGAAGGTGGCGGAGACGGTGTACTTGTTGGCTGCGGTGTCCTTTGGTGAGTACAGGATGTGGGCGGGTCCCGTCTTCACTTCCCAGCGGCCGGGCTCCTTTTCCGAGTACGACGCATCGGAGCTCTTCGCGTTCGCGTTGTCGAACTGCGCGAGGTATCCGGTTGGCAGGCGGGCGCCGTTCGCAGTGTGGTCGGTGTCGGCAGCAGGCGGTTGCGCGGCGGTCGCGGTGATTGTGCCGGCGACCGGGGCGGAACTGGAGGACGATGTATCGCTCTTGTTGCACCCGGCGACCAAGGCGACAGCGCCCAATGCGACCGCTGCGAACATCGATGCGCCCGGTGTGAACTTGCCGGTGAATCGCCGAACAGACTGCGAGATTCCGCGCGTTGGATGATGATGAGATGGCATTCGTTGGGATGAATCGGCGTGAATTTCGAATTGTCGCACGGAAAGATATGCACGGATTGCACGAAAAACTCTTGCGCGTTATACATTTGTGCGCGATTCTTGCTTGGATTCACGTGAGCTGATTCAACCAACGTTCCGGAGTAGAGCATGGCAACTAAGAAATCGTCCCGTAAGAGCTCGAGCCGCACTTCCGGTTCACGCACCGGCGCAAAGCGCGGTTCAAAGTCGAAGGCCAAGAAGGGCACGCGCAAGACCGTTGCTCGGAAGGCAGCGTCCCGCAAGGGCGGTGCACGCAAGACCACTCGTAAAACCACCCGCAAGGCTGCGACCCGCAAGAGCACCAGAAAGGCCGGCGCGCGCAAGACCGGAGGACGCAAGGCAACCAGTAAGCGTGGCGCGACCAAGGCTGCCGCCAAGCGTGGCCCAGCGCGCAAGAAGAGTACGGCGCGCAAATCTTCCGCTGTCAAAAAGGCGCGGAAAAGCACCCGTAAGAGCACGCGCAAGCAGTCTCCGGTCACGCGTGTGAAGCGCGTTGCGGCTGGTATCGCCGAGCAGGTGACGCACGTTGCCGAAGGCGCTGCGACTGCGGTGAGCGATTTCGTGCAGGACAAGTTCTAGGGGGAATCCTTATTCCCGCGACAGCGGGTTCAGAGAACCGTCATTCCCGCGAAAGCGGGAATCCAAGTTCTCGATCTCTGGATGCGATGACAGCAGAAAGTGGGTCGGCAGCAGATGGATTCCCGCTTCCGCGGGAATGACGAGGAGATCCGGGTAGCTGGTCCAACCCCAGCTATTCCGGGCGCCCTGGCTGGGGCGAGGTTCCGGGACCAGTCCCCAGCCAGGCGCGCACTTCTTCGAACACGCGCTCGCGGCCGTAGTCCACGGTTATCACATGTCCGCCCTCGTGCGTGAGAACCAGCTTCTTTGATTCCGTCCTCAGCTCTGCGAATGCCTGCCGCGCACTCTGCGCGGAGATCCGATTGTCGGTTTCGGACTGAATCAACAACGTCGGTGCGGTAATCTCCGGCAACGCGCGGCGCGCCTTGTTGACCAGCAGCGCGAGCTCGTGGATCGATTTCCCGGTCACCGACCCGTAAGCGAGATTCGCCTCGCGCTCGGCGGGGTCCAGGATCGAGCGTGTAGTTCGCGAGTGAATGGGCCCGACCACGTTGCTCCACAATCCAGATGTGGCGGAGAGCCAGCGCAGTCGCTTAGGCATTCTGAGATACGGCGCGATCAGTACGAGCGAAGGTAGATCGCGCAGCTCGGCGGCCAGTATCGTGGCGATCGATCCACCCATCGAGAGGCCGCCGACGGCGGTCCACCTGTGACGGGCGCGCATGGCGAACAGCTCGGCGCGCGCGCTGTCGAGCCACTCGATGTGGGACGACGCGTCCATCGCGCTGATGTTGCGGCCATGGCCCGGGAGCAGGGGGACGCGAACGTCGAACGCCCGCTCGTGAAGGTACCGGGCGAGGTATGCCAACGTTTGAGGTGTGTCGCCGAAACCGTGCAGGAGAAGAATCCCCCGCTCGTTGCCGGCGCGCAGGTCAAGCTGACCTGCGCCTTGAATTATGTCTGCTATCGGAATCGATGGGAATGCGAGCCGCTACCGCTCGGTGCTCTACGCTCGGGCCGATTCCCTGGTCATTGGCAGGGGAGTCTGCTCGTCGTACCGCGAAGCGTGATGGCGGGATGCCAACTGCCGCGTATCAATAACAAAGCACGAGCCAGCGCGCGACGCTACCCCACCGTTCACCATGCGGCTCAATGCCAGCGCGATGGATTCGCGGGTGGCGCCCACCATCTCACACAGCAGCCGGTGATGCGAGGGGTCCAGCTTGAGGGTGGCATCGTCCACCATGAAGCCGGTGTCCTCGCTCAGTCGCATGAGCACTGAGACGAGCCGATCCTCGACGTTGAGCGACGCGAGCTCCTGCAATCTCTCGAGCAGCGTACTGCGCTCGGCGAGGATCTGGCCGATCAGGGATATCGCGTGGGCGGGCTGCTCTCTCAGGAATGCGCGAAACTGCTCGCCCCCCAGGTGCAGCGTCTCGACTCCATCGGCGGCCCTGGCATCGGTTACGTAGCAACCGCGCGGAGCGAGTCCCTCGGCTCCGAAGGTCTCGCCCGGCATTGCTATCCCGCTCACGAAGCCACGTCCGCCCTTCATGGGGCTTCGCAGCACAACGTGGCCGTGCAACACGATGAAGACTCCGTCAGCGGCTGTACCACTCCGGTACACCTCGAATCCGCTGGGCCAGTGTGCTTTTGCGCCGAACTGGGACGCCGCGATTCGCTCGCTGAGCGACAGTCGCGGCGTCCGGCGCACCGATGCTACATCATCCATGACCTCACTGTGTTCGCAAGCTTCGCGCCGCCGAGTCGAGCAATCCTGCCGCCTTGATAAAACGCTGCGACAGGTCTGCTATCTCGCGTACAGATAACGCTTCATCTCCAGCCTTCACAGCCTCGTTGATGCTCGGCAATCCGATGTTCGCATAACCGTTGTCGTTGTCGGCTGCGTAGATCACGTTGCGGAACCATTCACGCTTGCTGACTGGCAGTCCGCCCGCGCGAACGAATGCGCGCTCGACCTGCATGAGCAGCTCATTTGCCTGCTTTCTCGATGCCGCCGATACGCCCTTTGCGAGCGCTGCATCACGCGTCTCGTTGAACTTGCTCGCGGCTGTCTCCATCACCGTAATCGATGAATCCAGCGCGCTGAGCGAGACGTTGGTCCAGTGCTTCTCGGCGATGTTCCTGGCCGCGGTCGCTGTGAGGCCGCGCATCGCGCGTGCGTATTCTACATAGTCGTATGGGATGATATCGGCGTCGGCGAGA
This sequence comes from Gemmatimonadota bacterium, assembly GCA_040388625.1. NCBI lineage: Bacteria > Pseudomonadati > Gemmatimonadota > Gemmatimonadota bacterium. The sequence goes on from JAZKBK010000002.1 coordinate 386,322, forward strand.
CGAGTGATGGCGACAGCGCCCATCACGCCCATGGTAGCGTGATACTTGTAGCCTGGATCGCCGAACTTGCTCATCCAGTGGTACGAATCGAACGCAGAGTGATACACGCCCATCGGTCCGCCGAATCCCCAATCGGCGATGGGAATGCCGAGGTGATTGTAAAAGCCGGCGAAGTCGGAGCCGCCGCCTGGATCGCCGATCACCGGCTGTGCGGTGTCGGATTTTATCCGATCGGAGATGCGCCACGCATCATATACCGACCCCTTTCCGGTCGGGCTTGCGACGACTTTCGTGACGTCGCGGAAGAAGGGACGCAGCGACGGCGATCCACTCGCGCCGAGGTCGGGACCAGTCGTGACTTCATCGAAGTTGATGTATGCAGTTCCGTCCTTGAAGAGACGGGCGGAATCCTGCTCGACGAATTCCGTGGAGCCCATCAATCCCCATTCTTCAGCGTCCCAGGACGCGAAGACGATTGTACGTTTCGGACGATAGCCCTGCTTCACGAGATCGCCGATGGTGCGCGCGGTCTCGAGAATACTGACGGTGCCGCTGATGTTGTCAGCAGCGCCGGGCCCCCATGCGTCGCGATGTCCGCCGATGATCACGAGCTGATCGGGGTATTCCGACCCTCGAATGGTGCCGAGCACGTCCCAGATGTCCTTGTACGGATGCGTCTGTGCGTCGGTGGTGACGACGACACGTGCGCGGACGGGTCCCGGTCCAACGTGATAACGGAACGGCAGGCCGCCCTGCCAGCCGCGCGGAAGCTCGCCACCACCGCGCACGTCGCGCAGCAGTTCAGCGGCGTTCTTGTACGACGCGGGGATCACGGGGATGCGTGGCAGGTTCGTCTGATCCAGCGGAATACGTTTCGCGCCTGGAACGCTCGCGTAATCGGGCGTGGTGGGATCGCCGTTGTCGTTGAAGACACTGCCACGCTGGACGCCGGTCCACGGACGCATCGGCCCTTCAGGATAGATATCGCCCCGCGTGAATCCGTCATCCGCAGGGTCGCTGTAGATGATCAGCGCTGCCGCTCCATGCTTCTCGGCTTCGCGTGCCTTGATTCCGCGGTAGGATCTTCCGTAGCGCGCAATGACGATCTTGCCCTTTACGGAAATTCCGAGCGAATCGAGCGTCGCGTAATCCTCGATCAGTCCATAGTTGACGTAGACCACCTCGCCCGTTGCGTCGCCAGCCGCGCCGTATCCATTGAACGTGAGCAGCTGCGGGTAGCTGAACGACGTCGTGTCCTCGGCGATCGGTCCTTCGGAGAGCGACAACTCAGCGGCGTCGGGCGACACTCTGTACAGGTGCACACTCGTCGGATGCGGCATGTAGATGCTGTATGTGCGCACCTCCGGGTCGATTCCATATTTCCTGAGCTCGCGCGCAAAGATGTCACGCGTTCTGGCCTGGGCTGGTGTGCCGGCCATATGCGGTTCCTTCGACAGTTCGCGTGACAGCGAATCAGCATTTGCAGGCGAGGCGAGCGTGGCGGCTTTCGCTTCGAGCTCGCGCTGATGTTGCGCGTTTGCCGAGGTGAAGCCGACAATCGACGTCTGCGTGTTCTGCGTACCTTGCGCCGACGCGAACGGTGCAACTGCAGATGCGCCGGCGAGTGACACTGCTATCGCAGCGGTGAGCCTTGAAATTGTCATTACTGTTCGTCCAGTTCTTCGAGTGCGTGTTGGATGGCGGCGCGAAGCTCCACTTCGGGATCATCCGCGCCGGATAGAGCGGCGGTAAGCTTGGTGAATTTCGTCATCATCTCCGACTCCACGAATCGCTCCGGGTTGTGAACGCCGAGCATGAGGAGCGATGATACAGCGAGCTCTCTGAGCAGCTTGAGCGTTTCGGGGGAAAGGGCTGACAGGGACTCCGGGATCGGAAGCGATACCGCGGGCTCGCGGCGGCGATTGGGAGCTTCGAACATCGCTGTCATCGGTGCCAGCGTCACTACGAAGGAGCCCTCGGTGTGATCCTCCCACTTCGTTATGATGTTGCGTCGCCGAAGGGATGGGAATAGCGCGAGGATGGTCTGTCGTACAACCGCTATTCCGCCCTCGCTTCCATTGCCGCGGCCGGTGATGATGAGCAGCTCGCCGGCGCGCTCGACCTGCTTGGTGCGGATCCAGCTGTCGGCGCGCGCGCGCGCCGCTTCGGCAGTCGGAAGCGACTCCCGGAGGTTAAGCGTTCTCAGAGGTCCGAACCGGATCTCGTCGAACGCTTTCTGAATGTGGCTCGGATAACCGCGTGGCATCTGTCGAGGCAACTTATCGGCGCATCCAGTCCGTCAACGTTGTGCCACGTTGAGGTCCGGTCTGGATGTACCGATCGATCGCCTGTTCTCCGCGTTCTGCGCACCCGGAGCTGATGCCGCGATCGACGCGGCCGCGGGAGCGGTGTTGACAACAGAATGCCTGCGCATCCGTAAAAGATACGAAAGGACACAGATTCCGGCACTTGACAGGGACTTACGCTCGGCATTTTCGCCACTTAATTAGACAACTCAAATGCCGCGTTTCCCGATCGCCGGACCATTTCCGGAGAGTGCCAGACCCGACGGCCTCCGCCACACCCCGCACACCGTCCTGGTGCTTGGCGGTGGTGCGATGCGCGGGATGGCACACATCGGAGTCATTCGTGCGCTGATCGAAGCGCGAGTCCAGGTCGACGCGATTGTCGGAACCAGCATCGGTGCGCTGATCGGCGCGCGCTGGGCCATGGGCGCCTCGATCGACGAGCTGGAAGCAGATGCGCTTGGCGTGACGGAGCAGGCGGTACTGAAGCGCAACATCAAGGCGTACATGATCGCCGGTCTTGCGCAGATATCCATCTATGATGGCGAACACTATCGCGATCTGATTCAGCGAATAATCGCGCCGGCGACGTTCGCGTCGCTGGTGCGTCCCATCCGCGTCAATGCGATGTCGTTGCGCAACGGCGACGAGCGCTGGTTCGGACATGGCGCGGAGTCGACGCTGAGTCTCGTCGATGCGGTGTACGCGTCGGGAGCGCTGCCTCTCGTCTTTCCGCCGCTCACGCTCGCTGATGGCGACCTGCTCGTGGACGGCGGATTGAAGACGATGGTCGGACTGGTTGAAGCAATCCGATGGGGCGCGCGCAGGATCATTGCGAGCGACGTGAGTGAGCTGATCGACGCGGAAGACACGACCTGGGAGCGACAGGGGTTAGTGGGAATTCACAGTCGCGTAGTTCAGATCCTCGCCGAGCCACAGCGAGCTGCGATTCAGGCCGAGCGCGACCACGTTCCGACGCTTCATATCCGGCCCGCGGTATATGACTGGCCATCGTTCACGTTCGGCGCTACGCGCGAGCTGATCGGTGCCGGGTACGACGCGGTGGCGGAGGCGCTGGAATCGGCGTCTGCGGCACGGTTTCACGCAGCGGCGCCGGTGGGTCCCGCCATTGCGGGGCGAAGGGTGTAGGGGTATTCGAACGGTTGTTCGATATGGGGGTGTCGGTGGCACTGCGGACATCCGAATTCGATTGCGCGTGACGGGGGCGGGGGCGGGGGCGCGTACCATTACGAAATCGACGCGGCGTTCATCCGAATCCGATTGTACGTAATGGGGCAGGCGCGGATATATTCGGCGGACATCAAAATTCGATTGCGCGTAACGGGGCCAGGCGCGGATGCATCCGCGCCCTACGCAGGACCACCAATTCGGCGCGTGGTTTGGCGTCGTCAGGCAGGACCACCAATTCGGCGCGTGGATGGTGGGGGTGCGGTGGTTCATCCGGCATGCCAATCTTCATGACGGAGGCAAAGGGGATGGGGCACATCGCGTTCAGTCGCGATGGTGCGGGACAGATAATTCCGCTGCATCTCACGCGCGGACAGGCAATCGACGTGCGTGAGCATCAGTTCCTGGCCGCAACCGATTCGGTCGATTTTACTTTCCAGCGTGTGAACGGAATCGGCAACATCCTCTTCGGACAGTCGGGGCTGTTCATCGACACGTTCGGTGCGCGAAACGGCGACGGGATCGTATGGCTGCACGGTTATGGCAACGTGTTCGAGGTAACGCTGCAGGCGGGCGAGCAGATCGACGTCGAACCGGGCGGCTGGATCTACAAGGATCCATCCGTGCGCATGGAGCTCGAAACGCAGAGCATAGCGACAGGATTCTTCGCGAGCGGGGGACAGATATTCTTCAATCGATTTACGGGACCCGGGCGCGTTGGTATCCAGTCGATGTACTACCATCCGTCTGTTGCGACGCCAGAGAGTAATACGCAAGCGGCGGTGGGCGGTGGAATACTCGGCGCGGTGATGCGCGGGGTGATGGATAATCGCTGACGCTACGAAACGACGTGAATGACTGGAGGCGCGGATAACATCCGCGCCTTTTTACTTGCCCGTTTTCAGTGCTGTCTGAATTATCGCCTGCGCCTCCGACTGCACGACTCGCAGGTGATCTCTCCCCTTGAAACTTTCTGCATACAACTTGTAGACGTCTTCGGTACCCGATGGACGGATAGCGAACCAGCTGCTGGCCGTACTAACTTTGATGCCGCCGATCGGATCCTTGCTCCCGGGTGCTGTCGTGATGACGCTCGTAATCTTCTCGCCCGCCAGCTCGCTGACAGTCACGTCGCCCGGCGCGAGCTTCGACAGTATCTGCTTCTGTTCCGGGGTCGCGGGTGAATCGATGCGCTCGTACACGGGATCACCAAATTCATGAGTGAGATCCTGATACAGCTGCCCGGGGTCCTTGCCTGTGACGGCAGTCATCTCGGCGGCGAGCAGTCCGGCGATGATTCCATCCTTGTCAGTGGTCCAGATCGTGCCATCACGCCGCAGGAACGATGCGCCGGCACTCTCCTCGCCTGCGAATCCGATAGTTCCATTCATGAGTCCATCCACGAACCACTTGAAGCCGACCGGTGTTTCCTTGAGCGGGCGGCCAAGTCGCGACGTGACGCGATCGATCATGCTGCTGCTCACCACCGTCTTGCCAACGCCTGCGGAAGGCGACCAGTCGGGGCGATGATCGAAGAGGTACGATATCGCAACTGCGAGATAGTTATTCGGATTCAGCAGGCCGACGCTCTTCGCGACGATGCCATGCCGGTCGTGGTCGGTGTCGCACGCCCACGCGACGTCGTAGCTGTCCTTGAGTCCGATCAACCGTTGCATTGCGTACGGCGACGAACAATCCATGCGGATCTTGCCGTCCCAGTCGACGGTCATGAACCTGAACGTCGGATCGACATCTTCGCTCACGACGGTAAGATCGATCCTGTACCGCTCGGCGATCATTCCCCAGTAAAAGACGCCGGCGCCGCCGAGTGGATCGACGCCGAGGTGAAGTTTGGCGGATCGAATCGCGTCGAAGTCGATTACTGCTCCGAGGTCGCCGATGTAGGCGTCCATGTAATCGTGCTTGTGCGTTGTTGCGGCACGAGTGGCGCGGTCGAAAGGGATGCGTACAACGCCCCTGAGGCCATCACCGAGCAGCTGGTTGGCGCGATTCTGGATCCAGCCCGTGACGTCGGTATCGGCCGGACCACCGTTGATGGGGTTGTACTTGAAGCCACCATCGTCGGGCGGATTGTGCGACGGAGTCACGACTATGCCGTCAGCCAATCCGCTGGTACGCCCGCGATTGTAGCTGAGGATCGCGTGCGAGACAACCGGAGTCGGGGTGTAACCGTCGCGGTCGTCGATCATCACGTTCACGTCATTCCCCGCGAGAACTTCGAGAGCAGACGCGAACGCAGATGCGGAGAGAGCATGTGTATCGATGCCAAGAAACAGGGGACCGTCGATCCCATGTTGTTTTCTGTATTCGCAGATTGCCTGCGTTATGGCGACGATGTGATCCTCGTTGAAGGCGTAATCGAAGGCGGACCCCCGATGACCGGACGTCCCGAACGACACGCGTTGCGCCGCAACTTTCGGATCGGGTACCAGCGAGTAATACGCAGTCATGAGCCGCGGTACGTTCACTAGAATGGACTGCGGTGCCGGCTTGCCGGCGAGTGGGCTGATGCTCATTAGCGATCCACGGTGAGGACACCCGTACGAGTACACGATTGGACGGGAATTTCGACATCAACCTTTGCAGACATCGTCATGTCCATCCCGAATTATGAAGTGACACCGACCGTTCGCGCAATTGGCATGCCCGGGGAGACAGCGACGGCGCCGCCTGCGCGCGTGCGCATCCAGTCGGTGGATGTGGTGCGCGGCCTGATAATGATCGTCATGGCTCTGGATCACACGCGCGAGTACTTCACCTCGCCCACGATCAGTCCCACAGATCTGACCCACGCATCCGCGGCGTTGTTTCTGACACGCTGGATCACCTACTTCTGTGCGCCGGTGTTCTTTCTGCTCACCGGGACAGGTGCATTCCTTTCGCTGCGCCGGAAATCGAAGCGCGAGCTGTCGCGTTTTCTGTGGACGCGCGGTCTCTGGCTCATCTTTCTCGAGGTGGTCGCCACTCGTTGTCTGGGCTGGCAGTTCAACTTCGACTACCGGCTCACGATACTCTTCGTCCTGTGGGCGCTGGGCTGGTCGATGATCGCGCTGGCGGCGTTGGTACACCTTCCGACAAAGGCAGTCGTGTCAATCGGCGTGGTGCTCATCGTCGCGCACAATCTCTTCGACTCCGTCAGTGCGGCATCGTTCGGAGCGCTGGCACCGGTCTGGCTGATTCTGCACTCGCCCGGCGTACTTGTCTCGACGCCGAGGTTCACGATCTTCGAGGCGTATCCACTCATTCCGTGGATCGGAGTCACGGCGGTGGGCTACGGCCTGGGGGAGCTGTACAGATGGGAGTCGGTCCGCCGCAAGGATCTCCTGCTTCGACTTGGCGCATTTCTCACCGCCGCCTTTGTGGTGCTGCGTTACGTGAACATCTACGGCGATCCACAACGCTGGTCAGCACAGCATTCTGTTGGATTCACGGTGTTGTCGTTTCTCAATACGACCAAGTATCCGCCGTCACTGCTGTTTTTGCTCATGACGCTGGGGCCTGCGATGTTGCTTCTCTGGGCGGTGGATGGCCGCACGCCAGGGTGGCTGCGACCTGCGCTCACGGTCGGCAAGGTGCCGATGTTCTACTACGTGCTACACATTCCGTTGATACATGCACTTGCGACAGCGGTGTGCTACGCGCGCTACGGGCAAGTGCACTGGATGTTCGAGTCGCCCACGCTGGATCGGTTTCCGATAACACCGCCGCCCGGGTGGGATTACAGTTTGCCGGTGGTCTATCTGATCTGGGCGATCGTCGTCGTGGCGCTGTATCCGGTGTGTCGCTGGTATGCGGCGGTCAAGCAGCGGCGCACGGATTGGTGGCTGAGTTATTTGTAGGGGCGCGGGGGACGCGGCGGTCATCCGAATCCGATCGCGCGTAACGGGGCCAGGCGCGGATATATCCGGGGTGGTCATCCGATTTCGATTGCGCGTAAATGGGCCAGGCGCGGATATATCCGCGCCGTACGTAGGACCACCAAATCGGCGCGTGGGGAATCGTGGGATCCGCGCGACGCGGTGGGCATCGGAATCCGATTGCGCGTAATGGGGCCAGGCGCGGAAATATCCGCGCCCTACGCGGGACCGCCTTCGATCACGTCTATGTATTTTAGGCCCGACCCTGTGTTGAAGAGCACGACCCGATCTGTCGGCTTGAGAAAGCCTGAAGCGATCAACTTGTTGTAAGCGACCAGAGTTCCAGCACCCTCCGGTGCGGCGAAAACGCCTTCTTTCGACGCCATCGAGGAAATCGCGTCCAGCATCTCCGCATCGGTCGCCGTTACAGCTGTTCCCTTGCTGTCGCGAAGGATGTCGAGGATGATGTAATCAGCGTAAGCTTTCGGCACCCTGAGTCCGGCGGCGATGGTGTGCGCGTCCTGCCAGAACTCGGACGTCGGCTTGTGCTCGTCCCACGCCCTGGGGATCGGCGCGCACCCTGCTGCCTGCACGGCGATCATCTTCGGGCGCTCGGCGCCGATCCAGCCCAGATACTGCATCTCGTCGAACGCCTTCCACATGCCGATGAGGCCGACTCCACCGCCGGTCGGATAGAAGATCGCATCGGGCAGCTTCCATCCAAGCTGCTCGGCTACTTCGTAGCCCATCGTCTTCTTTCCCTCGACGCGGAACGGCTCCTTGAGACTCGAGATGTCGAACCAGCCCTCGGCCTGCTTGCGCTCGTTCACGATCTTCGCGCAATCGCTGATCAATCCATCGACGAATGTGACGCGCGCGCCATACTGCTGGCATTCCACTCGGTTCGCAACTGGAACGTCCTTCGGCATGAAGATGTGCGCCTCGATACCGGCTGCCGCACAATAGGCTGCGAGCGCGCTGGCAGCGTTGCCGGCAGATGGGATCGCGATCTTGTCGATGCCGTACGCCTTGCACATCGTCACGGCGGCGCACAATCCACGCGCCTTGAACGAGCCTGTCGGATTCAATCCCTCGTCCTTGATGTACACGTTCGAATTATGCCGGCTCTGAATCATCGGCGTAAAACCTTCGCCGAGTGTCACCGGCTCGACGGCTGGCAGGACGTCGGAATAGCGCCACATGCTGGCGACGCGGCCCGAGAGCGCGTCACGGGATGCGAGGCCGCGATATGGCTCCAGGTCGTAGCGCGCGTAGAGCGATCCGCCATCTACCGGACAGACTGTATGAGGTTCAGCGGGGCTGAGTCGCTCCCCGCACTTGGTGCATTCGAAGTAGGTAAGATTTGCCATTCCGGTTCGATTCCTCAGGGATTCCAGGGATATGCGTGCCGTCGGACTATCCGCTCACTTGCGGGATGATTCAGCGTCACATCGATGATACTAATCTGGTCGGTCTCGTGTTGCGCGTGGTAAGTTGATCGATGGCGGGCGCTGCCCGGAGACACCGCCATCGCGGGAATACACGGAGTCCGGCGCGCATCTTCCGGAAGGAGCATCATGCCGCATTCATCGCTCGTTACGTGGGTCGGATCCGCCGTGGCGCTGTTGCTGCTCGCGCTCTGCGGGGCCGCAGTCTACGCAACGCTGCGCCGGCCGGCGCGCGAGCGGATAGTGCGCTGGCCCGCGACGCGGCTCATAGGGGTGTGCGTGCTCGCGGTAATACCGTGGCTCGTGGTATGGCTGAGGGTGAGTCGGTTCTCCGTGACCGTGGACGGAGTCGGACCCTTCATTGGCTGGTTGCTCGTGGGGCTGCTGGCGTTCGCTCTGCTGATCCTGTTGCCGCTGGCTGCCATGCTCGCCCTGCTGGTCTGGTCGGCCGCACGGATCCGGCGTTGAGCGCCGGCAAGCAAGGGCCGCCGGAGCTCGCGAGACACGTCGTCATCATTGGGGCCGGTGCAGCGGGCACGATGGCCGCCATCTTCGCCGCCGCTTCCGGCGCACAGGTAACGCTGCTCGAGCGCACCGCCGACGGTGGACGGAAGATCCTCATCAGCGGAGGCGGCCGCTGCAACATCTTGCCCGCGCGACTGGACGAGTCACGCTTCGTCACCGATTCGTCCCGCAATACGCTTCACAAGATAGTCCGATCGTGGCCGCTCACCGAACAGCGCGCGTTCTTCGAGAATGAGCTTGGTCTCAGGCTGGTCGAGGAAACGGAATCGGGAAAACTATTTCCGGAATCCAATCGTGCACGCGACGTGCGTGATGGCTTGCTGTCGTACGCCACGCAACGCGGTGCGAACATAATAATGAACAGTCGCGTCACCGACGTCGTGCCACTGCCAGGCGGGCGCTGGCGCGTCGAGCGCGATGGAGATCTGCCACTGGAGTGCGATGCCGTCATCCTCGCGACTGGCGGACTGTCAGTCCCTGCTACGGGAAGCGATGGGGCAGGACTCTCGGTTCTTGCGAAGCTCGGCCATGCGATGCATCCGACCTACGCCGCACTCACGCCGGTGACTGCGGAGCCGGCGCCATTCGCCGAACTTTCCGGCGTGTCGCTCAAGGTGACGATCACCGCCACGAGTGCGGAGCGCAGCGCAACGGCTACCGGCGGATTTCTCTTCACGCATCGCGGCTACAGCGGGCCGTCCGTGCTCGACATATCCCACGTCGTGGTTCGATCGGCGAACGATCACACGGATCCACCGGCACGCATCACCGTGCGTTGGAGCGAACTTGGCGATGTCGAATGGGAGCACGCGTTGCGTGCGAGCGGCACGCGCACAGTCGCCGGTGCGGTGCGTGCAGAGCTGCCGGACCGCCTGGCAATTGCGCTCATCGTGTCGGCCGGCGTCGAGCCCACGCGCATGCTTGCGGAGCTCAAGCGCGACGAGCGACGTGCACTCATCGACACGCTGGTGCGTGGCGACCTTCCGTGGACTGGCAACGAGGGGTACAAGAAAGCCGAGGTAACGGGAGGCGGCTTGAGTCTCGGCGAGATCGATCCGCGCACGATGGAGAGCCGGCGTCATCCCGGGTTGTTCGTGTGCGGGGAAGTGCTCGATGCGTTTGGTCCGATCGGCGGTTACAACTTTCTGTGGGCCTGGGCAACGGGTCGCGCCGCCGGACGTGGCGTTGCACGGATTTAGAGATGCATCATTCGCGAACTGTCGTCATATCGCCAAGGCGGTGGTGGGCTTGTGCGGCATGAGGCGGGCCAGATACTGCATCAACGCATCCGCCGATGTCGTGAGCGGCGCGCGAAAGCCGACGTAGCCATCCGGCCTCACGAGATACATCGTCGGGCGTGCAGGGCCGTATTCGTCGCGCAACGATCGTGGCTCGCGCGTACGAGCCGGTGTGATTGACGATGCGTTGGCCCTGTCCCGCGGCGTCATTGCATCCGAGACCATGACAGGTGTTATAACGTCGCCATATAATGCAACAATTTTTCTTGATACGTTATCGGCGACCGCAACGTGGTCTGCTGCATCCACGATCATCAGCAATGTGTGTTGTGGGCGGGAGCAGACGTCGACGACGTGAACGGTAGCGCCATCGGGAGCGAGCCGCGCAACTGCGTCGGGCGCTCGGTCACCGGCATGCGGACCGTGCGGGACGTAGTGGTCCTCCACTATCGGGCTGTGCTCGTATTCGATGGCGATCTCCGACACGTGGCGCGCCGCCTCGTGTCGAACGAAGTCGAGACTGCCGAGCAACGGCGCGATATACTGCCTTGCGAACGCTCCGATACCGCCGGACGCACCAGCGAGTCGAAACATCATGTCAGTCTGCCGCAACACGGAGCGCTCCACGGGATACCTCTCGGACTGATAGCTGTCGAGCAGCGATGGATCCGATCGACCGCTGCAGACGAGCGCGAGTTTCCATGCGAGATTTACGGCATCCTGAATGCCCGTATTCATTCCCTGACCGCCGGCCGGACTGTGGATGTGGGCCGCGTCGCCCGCAAGAAATACGCGTCGTGATCGCAACTCCTTCACCATTCTGCTGTTGACGTGAAAGGTGGAGATCCATTCGGGATCACTGAGAGTGACCGGCTCGCTCATGCGTTCGTTCACCATCGCCTGACATTCCTCGAGCGAGGGATCCTGTCCTGCAAGGCTGGCTGGCGGGTTATCGGCGACGATGCGGTAACGACCGCGGCCGAGTGGAAAGATCGCGCAGACGTCGCCGTGCTGCGAGTAGATGTGCAATTCCTCGTCGCTCAACTCCGAATGCACCTGCACATCGGCGAGGATGAAAACCTGATCGAACGCATGCCCTTCGAACGGAACGTCGAGTGCGCGCCGAACTGTACTGTGCGGGCCGTCGCATCCCACGATCCAGTCGACGCGCTCGCGCTCGGTGTGCCCATCCGCGTGACGCAGCTCGACCGTTGCCTTTTCCGCGTCCTGAGAGAGCGACAGCAATTCGACTCCGCGCTCGACGACAACTCCGAGCTGACGGAGCCTATCTCCCAGTATTCGCTCCGTCTGGGACTGCGCAAGGACGAGGAGATACGGATATGGACTATCCAGATCGTCGAAGCGCAGGTGGACGATGCGCTTCCCATTGGAGTAGATGTTCGCGGCGTGGACTGGATGGCCGGCCATGACGAACTCGTCCGCGAGCTGCATGAGGGACAACAGTTCGAGCGTGCGCGCCTGAATGACGATCGCTCTGGATCTGTCGGATGGCGCCCGTGCCTTGTCTATCACTCGGCACTGTACACCGTGTCGCGCCAGCTCGGCGGCCATCGCAAGGCCGGTAGGACCGGCACCTACTACGAGAACGGAGTGGAGCATGGAGATCCTCCCGTATTCTACGACATCAGCAAGATATGCGACCGCGCACCAGCCGCGCCAATTCGTGAAGCGTCCACATCAGGTATCAGCGCCATATGGCGACCAGGCGCCGGCGTCCCTGTCATCGAGGTTCTTGGAGTCCAGCAGCATCGTCTCGAGATCCAGCTCACGCTCAAGTTGGCGGAGGACATCGTCGTTAATGGTGCCACTCTCGCGGAGATGGAGCAGTGAACCGCGCTGCGCGCTGATTATCCGCTCGTTCGCGCGCATCACTGTATCGGAAACGCCGGCCATTTCATCGGCTGCTTCGCGCTCCTCGGACGTGGCGTCTTCATCGTGGCCGTCGCTGCGTGCCGTCCAGCGCTTCTCGCGATCTGCATAACGCGATCTCATGCGCCTTCCTATGCTCGCGTCGATTCCACCGTGTGTGATCATGTCATCGATGACGGCGAGCGCAGCGCGTGCCTGCATAATGCGCGCGGTCGTCTCCTCTGCCTTGCCGGACGGGTCGCGATGCAGGCCGAGTGCGCGCACTACTGGAGAGAGCGTCATACCCTGTCCGACGAGAGTCACGAATATCACGAAGAACGTGATGAAGATTATGAGGTTGCGCGCAGGTATGGGCACGCCCGAATTGGCGTAGAATGGAATTGCGAGGGCAATCACGAGCGAGTCACCACCGCGCATACCGGCCCATGCAACGAATGCGCCTTCGTTCCATGCCGGCTCGATCCGCTTGTGTTTCCGGCGTCGTACGGTACGGAGGACCGCCACCGAGATTCCCACCCATACGAAACGGACCAACATGCACACCAACGTGATTACCGACGCGTAGATGAGCAGCGTTGGTGTGGAGTGATTCTCGAGGCCGCGCATGATGTGCGGCAGCTCGAGTCCGATCATTATGAAGATCAGACTCTGGAACAGAAACGTCAGCATCGTCCACATCGCTTCTGCCTGCACGCGTGACGCGGGTGCCATCGATTTTGGATCCTGGCGACCGAGATACAAGCCGAGCGTGACCACTGCGATGATACCTGACGCTCCGATCGCGTCGGCCGGTATGAATGCGATGAACGGCGACAACAGCGAAAGGGTATTCTCGACGGTCGGCAGTCGTCCGGTCACGGTCCGGCGAAACACCGCGATCAACCATCCGATGACGAGACCGATCGCGGCGCCGGCGACGCCGGCGGTGAGCAGGCGGACGCTTGCGGACGACACGGAAAATGCGCCTGTGACGGCGGCTGTGAGCGCGACTCTGTACGCCACGAGCGATGTCGCGTCATTGAGCAGCCCTTCGCCTTCGAGCACGGCCGTGATTCTTCGGGGCACGCCAAGTGGGACGACGACTGCGGTCGCGGCGATCGGATCCGGCGGTGCGACGATCGCTCCGAGCAGAAAGGCGGATGCCCAGGAAAACTCGGGGCTGAGCAGGTGTGCGACGACGGCGACTGCGGCCATCGTGAGCAGAACGAGCGCCGTCGCCAGGCGGGCGACAGGGCCGATCACATCCTTCAGCTCACGGACCGAGGTGGTGAGGGCGGCCCAGTAAAGAAGTGGCGGAACGAATATGAGAAAGAGCAGTTCCGGGTCACTGTCGATCCGTGGCAAGCCCGGTATGAAGGCCAGGGCCAGGCCGCCGATGACGAGCAGTGACGGATATGGAACGCTCCATCTGCGCGCGAGCATCTGCACCGTCGCGAAGACGGCGAGAAGGGCGATGATGAGCTCGAGTTCGCGCACGGGTGGTCTGGAGGGCTTTCGGATTTGTGGATGAAAGACCTAACCACGGAAATATTCGGGCCATGAATATCGGGTCGGCGGGATGCTGTTCGAGCACTGCGCCAGGGGATAATCGCGACCGCAGGCGTGTCGGCTCGCCGTGACTTCGTCCGGAGCGACATTATCAGCGATGCAAGTCTGCGCTATAATGGGGTGGTAAACTTCCCCGCTCGGAAGCTGGGCGCATTCCGGGGAATGCAATTCGTGACACAATCGCGAGCACAGTTTCTCTGACGGAGGCACGGTGACGAAGCAGCAGGGCGACAGCTGTACCGGCGGTATGGATCGGCGCTCGTTCCTTGGCATGCTGTCGGGATCGTTGATAGCGACGGCAATGGGAACGCGGGCGTACGGCATGTTACCGGCGCGAAAGCTTGGCAGGATCGGCGTGCAGCTCTACACGATTCGCGATGCTTTGACCAACGACCTGGACGGATCGCTCGCGCGTGTTGCGTCGATCGGGTATCAGGAGGTCGAGCTGGCTGGGTACCGCTCGCACAGCGTCGCCGAGTTCAGGGCCGCACTGGATCGCCACGGCCTTGCGGCGCCGTCCACTCACATTGCGATGGAGCGCGTTCGCGACGACCTGCCCCGGGTGCTGGACGAAGCACATCAGCTGGGGCACAAGTTCGTCATCTGTCCGAACATTCCGGACGAGAAGGCGGGGCTGGATGGTTACCGGAAGGCCGCCGACGTACTCAACCATGCGGGTGAGATCGCAGGGCGATCGGGAATCAGCATCGGATATCACAACCACGAGTCGGAGCTGGCGCCGATCGACGGCGTGCGTCCCTACGACGTGATGCTGGACAGGACCGATCCGAAGCTGGTCGCGATGGAGATGGACATCTACTGGCTCGTGAAGGGTGGCGGTGATCCGCTGGCGTACTTCAGGAAATATCCGGGCCGCTTCCGGATGGTCCACGTCAAGGACATGGACGGCAGCGCTGCGAAGACGATGGTGGATGTGGGGAAGGGTGTGATCGACTGGAAGGGCATCTTCGCACAGTCGCGAGAAGCTGGCATCGAGCACTACTTCGTGGAGCACGACAATGCCAGGGATCCGTTCGCGAGCATCGCGGCGAGCTACGCGTATTTACGGCAACTGGAGTTCTGAGAGGGGGTTGGCGGATCTCACCGGATTTCGGCACATTAATATCGACGTAGCCACCACAGAAATCGTCACATACTACTGAAGATCAGGATTCATTAATGACGGCAACGCGCGCCAAGTTATCGGTGATGATGTTTCTCGAGTACTTCGTTTACGGCGCGTGGTACGTGACAGCCGGAACGTATCTGACCGAGACGCTCAAGTTCAGTGGATCGAGAGTCGGGCTGGCGTACGGGAGCATGGGAATCGCGGCGATGATATCGCCGTTCTTCATCGGCATGATCGCAGATCGGTTCTTCTCTTCCGAGCGCGTGATGGCGATCCTGCTGATCGTTGGCGGGGTGGTACTGTATTACGTATCGACGCTCCAGGCCTTCGTGCCGTTCTACGTGCTGCTCATCATCTATGCGCTGACGTTCATGCCGACGCTGGCGCTCGCGAATTCCATAAGCTTCGATCACATCGAAGATCCGGCGCGCGATTTTCCGAAGATTCGAGTGCTGGGAACGATCGGCTGGATCGTTGCCGGCTTGCTCGTGAGCTTCATGGGGATCGAGTCCACGGCGATTCCGATGAAGATCGCAGCCGGTGCCTCGCTGCTATTCGGTCTCTTCTCCCTGACCCTGCCGCACACGCCACCGCACGCTGCCGGCCAGCCGCTTCGCGCGCGAGACGTACTCGGTCTCGATGCGCTGTCGTTGTTCAAGGACAAGTCGTTCACGGTCTTCGTAGTGGGATCGTTCCTGCTCGTGATTCCGCTGCAGTTCTACTACACGTTCACGAACGCGTTCCTGAACGAAGCCGGAATGGCACGAGCCGCGGCGAAGATGACGATGGGCCAGGGGTCGGAGCTCTTCTTCATGCTGCTGCTGCCGTGGTTTCTCACACGTCTGGGAATCAAGCGCATCATGCTGCTCGGCATGGCTGCGTGGGCAATCCGCTACGCATTCTTTGCCTTTGGAAATGTTGGACCGACTGTGTGGATGCTGTACGCCGGTATCCTGGTACACGGCGTGTGCTATGATTTCTTCTTCGTGAGCGGACAGATCTACGTCGATCAGCAGGCGACTCTCAAGATCCGCGCGGCGGCGCAGGGATTGATTGCGTTCGTCACACTCGGTATCGGCAACGTGATCGGATCGTGGCTGTCAGGACTCGTAGTGCAGGCGTATCAGACCGTTGGCGCGAACGGAGTGATCACGCATGACTGGAGATCGATCTGGTTGATTCCAGCGATTGGATCGGCGGTGATCTTCGTGATATTCCTGTTCTGGTTCAAGCCGAGCGTAGCGGTCAAGCCGCCGGCGGATGAGATGGAGATGCCGATCGCGGCGTAGCACGCGGTGTCAATCTGGTTTCGATTGCACGTAACGGGGCCAAGGGCGGATGTGTCCGGCGGACATCCGAATCCGATTGCGCCGATATCGGACAGGCGGGGATATATCCGGCGGACATCCCAATCCGATTGCACGTAACGGGGCCAGGCGCGGATATATCCGGCGGACATCCCAATCCGATTGCACATAACGGGGCCAGGCGCGGGATATATCCGGCGAACATCCAAATCCGATTGCACGTAACGGGGCCAGGCGCGGATATATCCGCGCCCTACGCAGGCGTACCAATTCGGCGCGTGGATGGTGGGGTCAAGGATGCCATTTCCCGCGGGCCACGGCGGGTTGGAAATTTTCGATCCCTTTTGCGGGCAGTTCGATGGTTCTGCCTTCTTCGGCGCTGCGGTACGCGGCCATCAACAGCTTCACTACTTCGAGTCCGTCGTGGAACGTCAACAACGGCGTCTCGCCGCGGAGAAATGCGCGCGCGAAGTGGCGGTTCTCGGCTTCGTAACCGTAGGCGGCGGCTTCGCTCGCCACTACGGGCATCAATCCCATCTCGGCGTTCTGCTTCTCGATCAGGTCCTCGCCCGCCTTGCCGCTCACTTCGCGGCTGAAGAACAGATTGAGTCCGCTGTCGAGTGTGTTCCATGACATGGAATACTCAGGGCCGAGTAGTTCGGCGGAGAGACGAAGTCCCGCGCCGACGAAGCTCCATGATGTGCTCGCTTCACCGATCACTCGCGTACCGTCGCTCGCTTCGAACTCGATCGTTGCGCCGGCAAAATCCTCGGATGGATGCTTGCTGTAATCGACATCCTTCCCCATTGTCCTGCGCAGACGTTCGGCGTACTCCGGCCTGCTCCATTTGAGACTCGCGATGCGGCCGTTGATGGAAACAGGCGTGAGCGAGTTGCGCGGATCGCCGGGTTTGGTGAGCAGATAACGCACCAGCTCGACAGAATGACACATCATGTCGTTGAGTACACCGCCGCCCTGCATGTCGCCACGCCAGAACCACGGCATGTGGGGACCACTGTGTTCTTCGGCTGCGCGCGCGAGATACGGGCGTCCCGTCGTCGCTGCGCCGCGACTCCAGATCAGCGACCGGCCGGTCTCGATCTGGGGAGAGAATAGCTGGTTCTCGAGATATCCATGCATCAGTCCAACACGCTCGACGAGCTCGAGGACCGTTGTGGCTTCAGCGACGTTGCGCGCGAGTGGTTTTTCGCACGCGATTGCCTTGAGAGTGCCCCTGCCACTCTCGATCGCGGCGACTATCTCCCTGACGTTATCGATACGGGAGAAGTTGGGGCCGAGCAGCCAGATGGCGTCGATCGCGGGATCGGCAACCATGTCGGCGATGGAATCGTACGCGCGGGCATTTCCAACATCGAGCGTGCGCGCGAACGCTGCGGTCGCGGCTGCGTTCTCACGGTTCGGACTCCAGATTCCGAGTACGTCTGCGTCGCGCACTCCGACGAACGACTGGAGGTGGAACCGGGCGATGAAGCCGCTGCCAATGAAGCCGATGCCGAGTCTGTTGCTGCTCATTGATTCCTCTAACTGTCGTAACTGACGCCCAACTGGTGCAGCACTTCCGTGGGGCAGCCGTTCCAGTTCGGATTGAAGACGTTCCCGATGTACCTCACGTCCTTCCATCCCATCTGCGATGAGAAGAAGCCGGACGCAGTGAAATCGCGGAAGCTGTTGAAGAACGCAACGCCGTGACTCATCTCTGGCCGAGCCTTTTCGGGCCACGAGATGTCGTCGAGCACCTGACGACGTTGCGTGTCGGTGCAATTCACAAAATTGGCATTGAACCGTGTGCGACATTCGGTGTCGAGCCACGCAAGTCCGCCCCGCATCTCGACTCGATTCATCTCGGTCGCCTCGCCGAGCATGTAGTCCATGAATTCGGGGACGCGCGCATCGGTAGCGCTGCCGGAGCGCTCATCGCGCGGGATGATCAGATCGACGAGGATCCGAACGGTCGCGTCTTCGTGAGCTGTAAAGAACTTGGGCCTGACTTTGGGCGCCTCGGTGTCATCCTGCTGCAGCACGTGGGTGGCCCGGCTGATTGCTTCGGGCGTCCAGTGCAGCGCACCGGTGAGAGGGACAGCACCGAGCAGCTTGAGTGCGTCCCTGCGGCTCATTCCGTTGTTCTTGTCGTCGCTCATAGTGCCCCCGCCTTGCGCTGTTGCGTTATGTAATCACTCGTGCGCCACGCGAGCGCGAGAATCGTCCACGTCGGATTCTTGTCCGCCTGCGATACGAACGGGCCGCCATCCGCGACAAAGAGATTCTTCACGTCGTGCGCCTGGCAATTCTTGTTGAGCACCGACTTGGTGGGGTCGTTGCCCATGCGTGTAGCTCCCAGCTCGTGGATGATCGTGCCGCCGGCCGCGAGGCCGTATTCCCTTTCGCGCGTAGGCATCGGCGAGAATACCTCGCCGCCCATCTCGGCGACAATCGAGTGGAAGGTTTCCTGCATGTGCTTTGCCTGATTGATCTCGTGATCGCTCCACTTCCAGTGGAAGCGGAGAACCGGAATGCCGTACTTGTCCACAACTTTCGGATCCAGCTCGCAGTAGCAGTCGTCGTTCGGAATCATCTCGCCACGTCCCGCGAATCCGACACTGGCACCGAAGTACCGACGATAGTCGTCCTTCAGTGACTTGCCATAGCCTCCGGCGTTGGGGTAGCGCTGAATTCCGCCCATGAATCCGTACGACGGAGCATCGAAACCGCCGCCGACCTCGATGTGATATCCGCGCGGGAAGTCGAGCTTCTTGTTGTCCTTGGTCCACGGCATGTAGATGTGATTGCCGCCGGTCCCATCCTCGTTGTGCGGCATGCGGTTCACCATCTTCGGGATGAAGCCGTTGAGGCCGGCTCCGGTGGTATCGGTGATGTATTTGCCTATGATGCCGCTCGAGTTCGCGAGACCGTGCGGAAAGAGCGCGGATTTGGAGTTGAGCATGAGTCGCGCCGATTCGAAGGCACTAGCGGCCAGTACCACCACGCGAGCGCGAACATGCTGCTCGGTTCCATCCCTGGTTCTGATGTAGGTGACGCCGGTTGCGATCCCGTTCTTGTCGATCGTTACTTCGCGCGCCATCGCACCCGTGATGAGGGTGAGCTTGCCCGTGTCGAGTGCAGGTTTGATCAGAACGCCGGGGCTCGAGAAGTTGGAGTTTGTCTGGCAGCCGCGGCCGCACTGTCCGCAATAGTGACAGGCCATTCGGCCGTTCAGCGGACGCGTCAGGATTGAAAGACGTCCGGGAATGCAGGTGATGTCCAGCTTGTCGCACGCCTGCTTGATCATCAGCTCGTAACAGCGCGGCCTGGGCGCGGGCTGAAAGATTCCGTCCGGATTGTTGCGCAACCCTTCGTTGCTGCCGAAGATGCCGATGAGCTTGTCGACCTCGTCGTAGTAGGGCTTGATGTCGTCGTAGCCGATCGGCCAGTCGTCGCCGAGTCCGTCGATGCTCTTGCCACGGAAATCGTCGGGACCGAATCGGAGCGAGATGCGGCCCCAGTGGTTGGTCCGGCCGCCCAGCATCCGGGCGCGCCACCAGGAGAACTTTGTGCCTGGCGCGGTGGTGTAGGGCTCGCCCTCGATATCCCAGCCACCGATACAGCCGTCGAACTCACCGAACGGCTTTTCGCGCGAGCCTGCGCCCCGGCGCGGTGACGCATAGGCCGGTACGAGCATCTTGGAATCGCGAGTGCTGTACCATTCAGGCCCCGCCTCGAGCAGCGCGACATTTGCGCCGGCCTTGGTGAGAACGTAGGCGGCCATTCCACCGCCAGCGCCCGAGCCTACTATACATACGTCGTACTCGGGCCGCTGTGAGAGCTGGGACATCCATTCCTCCAACTTGAAATCGTGCGAGATTCTGGGGAGCTGTAGTGTGCGGGCGCGAAGATAGTGCGCGCGCGGCGCACTCGCAACGCTACGGGATCGTACAGACCACTGGCGCGACGGATGCAGGAGAGCGAACGTTTCCCGGTTGACGATAACTCCACCGACATGTCATTCGAAATAGCAAAGGAATTTCCCTGGGCCGCCAGCGGCACCCCTACGTATCTCAACGCTGCGGCGACCGGACCGTTGCCCGCGCGCACCGTCAGCGAGCTGGATCGCTGGACTCGCCTTCGCGCGGAGCCGTGGAAGATCGCCCTGGACGAACAGTTTGCCGCACTGGCGAAGGCCCGCGAGCTGTGCGCCGGTCTGGTGGGCGCCGACCGTGATGAGATCGCTCTCATTCCCAATACGAGCACGGGACTCAACATCGCGGCGCAGGTCCTTCCGATCGCGCGAGACAAGGTGATCCTGGGATACGACGGCGAGTTTCCTGCCAACGTGTATCCATGGATGGCGATTCAGCGCAGAGGCGGCGCACGATACGAACAGCTGAGCCTGCTTCCGAACGGGCTCCCCGATTGGGACGCGCTGCCAGCCAGGCTCGATCGCGGTGACGTTGCAGTTGTCGCGATATCGTGGGTGTCGTTCGTGTCCGGTGATCGCGCGGATCTGGCTGCCATAGGAACCATGTGCCGCGACCGCAAGATATGGTTCGTCGTCGATGCGATTCAGGGAGTGGGGACCACGTTGCTGGACGTGCATGCGTGTCACGTGGACGTGCTATCCTGCGGCGCACAGAAGTGGCTGTTGTCTCCCTGGGGATCCGGATTCTGCTACGTGCGACGGGAGTTGATTCGGATGCTGGAGCCCCGCACCGTAGGCTGGCTCAGCGTGCGTGGCGCAGAGGACTTCTCGCACATGCTGGAGTACGATCTCACATACGAGGACGATGCCCGCAGGTTCGAGGTCGCGACGATTCCATATCAGGACATGGTCGGGATGGATTCGAGCCTCGAGCTGCTGTACGAGATCGGCCTCGACGCAGTGGCGTCGCGGATCCATTCGCTGGCTGGCAGACTCGTCGAAGGGATGTCGGCGATACCAACCCTGTCGCTCTTGACGCCGCGCGAGGCGAGCCGCCGAGCGGGAATAGTCTCGTTCAGAGCGAAAGACGCCGAAACGATTTCGCGAAGGTTGAACGAACACAACGTATCGCACTCCATTCGTGGCGGCGGGGTGATTCGACTTGCTCCGCACATCTACAACACGGAGCAGCAGATCGATAGAGTACTGGCGCTGCTGGATGGTTAGCGGACCGGCGAGTACCATCGTGAACGACCGCTCGATCCCGAAGATCGGAGTGTTCGACGCGACCATGCTCGTCATGGGCGGTATCGTCGGTGCCGGGATCTTCAGCAATCCCGCCGTGGTGGCGAACATGGTGCACAGCGGTGTGCTCATGATGATCGTGTGGACGATCGGCGGAGTCATAGCGCTGGCCGGTGCGTTCGTGTACGCTGAGCTCGCGGCACGCCATCCCGCGCGCGGCGGACACTACGCGTACATGCGGGACGCCTTTCATCCCGCGATCGCGTTCATGTTCGGCTGGGCGATACTGCTGGTCGTGCAAACCGGTGGGATCGCCGCCGTATCGGTGATATTCGCGCGCTATTTTCTCGCGGTTGTTCCGTTGCCGATATCCGAGACGACGGTTGCGGTGCTGGCGCTTGCGCTGTTGACCGGAATCAATTGCGCGAATCTGCGCGCCGGCAACAAGACTCAGAGTCTGTTCATGATTCTGAAGGTCGTCGCCATAGTCGCGATAATCGGGTGCGGTGTCGCCATAATGGCGCACGGTACCGCTTCGGAGTCGATGAGCGGAACCATGCCGGTACACCCGTTCAGTGCGCTGGCGGCTGCGTTTACGCCGGTGATGTTCGCGTATGGTGGATGGCAAACCGCGAGCTTCGCGGCCGCTGACATGCGCGATCCCGCACGCGACCTTTCGCGCGCGATGCTTTACGGCGTGCTCGGAGTCGTGGCACTCTATCTTGCGGTGAACGCGGTATTTCTCCTCGCACTCGGCGCCGACGGGCTCGCGAGTACGGTGACGCCCGCCGCGGCCGTCGTCGATCACGTGTCGAGCCGGATGCATATCGGCGCCGAAGTGATGGCTGGCTGCATCGCGCTGTCGACGTTCGGCTTCCTGAGCCAGGGAATGTTCGCCACACCGCGCGTGTATCAAGCGATGGCAGCCGACGGATTGTTCTTCAAGGCAATCGCGCGTATCTCACCACGATCGCACACGCCAACGGTCGCGATAGCGCTTCAGGGGACGCTGTGCGCGATAGTCGCCGCGTCGGGAAGCTATGAATCCATCATGAGCTACGTGACTTCGGTGGATTTCATCTTCTACGGACTGGCAGCGCTCGCACTGTTCGTATTTCGGGCGCGCGATCGTGAGCGTACGAGTGCAGTGGGATACACCGTGCCGGGTCACCCGTGGACCACGGCGTTCTTCATGATCGCGAGCTGGATAGTGGTGGGGACGACCATCTACAGCGATCCCAGGCACAGCCTCATCGGAATCGGCGCACTGTCCCTGGGTGTGCCGACGTACTTCATCTGGATGCGATTGAGGAAGGCCGATCCGTCGATCGCGGTTGAGGCGCTGGACTAGCCACGCGCGGATGCATCCGCGCGTGGCAGTTGGAATTACACAGGGTTGTCGCGCTCGAACTTCGCGAGCATCGGTTCCGTTTCCTTGGTATAGCAAACCGGGCAGATGCTGTGGCTGAAGCGTGTGTTCATCCGCTTGGATATGTAGCTCTCGACTGTCTGCCAGTAGTAATCGTCATCGCGAATCTTCTTGCAGTACGAACAGATCGGTACGATCCCCTGCAGCGTACGGATCTCGGCGAGCGCCGCCTGCAGCTCGGTCACGAGACGTTCGCGCTCATCGTCCGCCTGCTTCTTGGCTGTCACGTCGCGCGCCACGGAATAGATCGAGCGGCGTCCGGCGTCCGGCGCTGCATTCCATAGCAGCCATCGATAGCTGCCGTCCTTGCAGACGTATCGGTTTTCGAAGGCGAGGGCGTGGCCACCTGCCCGCACCCTGGCGTTCTGCTCGAGGGTACGCGCGCGATCGTCCGGATGCACGAAGTCGATGAACGGCCGCGATCTCAGCTCATCGCATGTAAATCCGAGTGTGCGCTCCCATGCCGGATTGAGCCGCTTGAAGTAGCCGTTGAAATCCAGGCAACAGAGCATGTCGAGCGAAACCTCGAAAAAACGCTCCTCGAGATCGCTGACTGGCTCTATCGCGTCGTAGTCTGGACCTGAACGATGCGCGACCTCCTCCATCACCTTGCCCTCTCCTGTCTGATTCGCCCTGCGGTCCGTGGTTGGCCCATGCGCCATAGTCGTGACGCTGGAATCTAGCCAGCGTCACGGGCATGCCAGGAGGCCGATGCCGCAGGTCGTAAAATCGTGCTGTTTCGCGGGATCCTGTAGATCCCGAACAATTACCGAACTGTGATTTCCTGCAGCGCTTCGCGCGCGCGTGGATCCTGGGTACGTGAAAGCGACGCAATCGCTCGTCGGCGCAGCGTGTAATTGCTGTCGCTCTTCGCGATCGATATGAGCTTGTCGACAGATGCGCGATCGTTGCTCTGGCCATAGATGCGGATCAACGCTTCCTTGAGGCTTGGATCTTCCATGCTGTCGTAGAGCGCAATCGTCTGCGTCCGGCCGTTCGTGCTCCGCGCAGCGAGATCCAGCGCGCGACGGCGCGTCTCCGCGGACATCTGCGAGTTGCGTGCAACGCCGAGGAGCCACTGAGTATCGGTAGTGGTTCCGCGCTGGCCGATCACATCGAGCACTGCCGTACGCGCGCGGTCGCTCGTCATCGTTCCGAACGAGCTGCGCAGCAGGTCGATATCCTTGCCTGTTGCCTCACTGCCGCCGAGCCCGCGCACGACCGCTGCGAGTGTTGCGTCGGAGATGTCGGTGCGCGTCACTTCCTTGCGTAGAAAGTCGCGCGCGCGAGGATCGCCGGACTGCGATAGCGCCCTCACGCTCTCCTCGCCGATCCAGGACGCCGAATTGTCTGTCGCCAACTGAATCAGAGACGGAATTCCGGCGCCGTGACCCACGCGGCCTAGCATGTTGAGCGCGGAGCGGCGCAGCGACTGGGTCTCGTTCTCGTCGCGTGATATGCGTAACAGCAGATCGGTTGCCTGCGCAGTCTGCGCCCGGGAGTCGCTGCCATCGTCGCGCGCGAGCCACGAAAGCGCCGCGCGGCGGGTATCGGATGGACGGTTCTGGTCGCGCGCGATGCTGACGAGGGCCGGCGTAATATCGACGCCATCGGCAATAGCCGCGGGCAGAATCGCCTGCCGGCTTGCACGGCCGTCGGTATTCGTTGCGAGTGACATTAGATAGTCCGAAGCCTCGCGTCCCGGCACAGTCCCGAGATCGGTAGCGCCTTCCGCAGTGTGCAATGGACCGGCAACTGTCTGGATATTCGTGACCACGCCATCCGCGCGGTCGATCACCACACGAACCGGTCCCGCCGCGCACGGTTGACTCGTGACGCCGTTGATGACGTTCACCTGGCCGTAGTACGATGAGCCGCCACCGGTCGAGAGAAATGCCTGACCATCACCGCATACATCGGGGCGACCTGCAAATTCGAACTGCACGCGTGTCGCGGAACTCGAATTGATGCGCGACGTGAGCGACTGCGCACCGAGCGTTTCCGGCGCGCCGCTGAACGAAGCGGCGAGCGCGAGCGCGCCAGCGCCGATGAGGAATCCATGTGTCGTCATTTGTCGATGATGTCGAGGAGGAGTTTGGTGACACGTGGATCCTTCTTGCGTGACAGAGCAGATATCGCCTGCCGGCGCATGCTCGGGTCGGTACTCGTGCGCGCGATGTCGATGAGCTTGTCGGCGGCTTGCGGCTCCGGCCGCTGGTCCAGGAGCGAGATGATCTCATCCCGCGTGGATCTGTCGGCCGACGCATCGTACATCTTGATCAGGTCGGAGAGCTGCAGATCCTTCTTGCCTGCATAGTGAAGTGCGGTGATACGTACGTCGTTCGACACGTCGGTGCGTGTCATGAGGCTGCGGAGTGCCTGGGTCGATGCAGGCGACTGTTGCGCGGCAAGCGATCGCACGGCAATACGTTGAAGCGGAGCCTTGTCCGTAGTCGTCGTCGCGAATCCCACGAGCGCTGCAGTCGCGCGGTCGTCCGGCGCACGGCCGAGCAGGCGGATCGCTTCCGCGCGTACTTCCAGTGATGGGTCGCTTTTGGCTGCGCCGATCAGCAGATCGGTGTTGTGCGCGTCATTCGAACGTGCAATCAGCCCGAGCGCACCGCGGCGAAGCGGCGCCGAACAGCTGTCGCGGCGCGCGAGCACCTTCGCGATGGCCGGATCGGCGTTCTTCGGATCCATCTGTACGAGCGCGTTCAGCGCCTCCACGCGCAGCTGCGCATCTTCGTCATCGCACGATGCTGCACTCGAATCAGCCGTTCGGGCGATCTGCGCCGCGGCAGTTGCGTCGCCGCGAGCCGCGAGCGCGCCACGAATTCGTGTTGCAAGCACCGCCGCTTCCCTGTCCGATGATCTCACTGCATCCATATAGAACGTCATTGCGCGCGATCCGCCGTCTTCGGCAGCGGGAGTGGCAATCGTCATTTTCATTTCTTTCGCTCTCACTCTCGCTCTTTCAGGCGCGGTCGCGCTATGCGTTCCAGCGGAGTCGAGTGCCTGCAGCGCCTCGTGCAGATCGGCGATGCCACCGATGCGATAGAGTGCAAATGCACGCCAGTACGCGGCGTCCGCACGGTACTGCGAAGTCGGGTACTGGCGTGTGATCTGCGCGAACAACTGAGCGGCGCGACGGTAGTCACCCGAGTTGAGAGTCTGGCGGGCGAGACGGTAGAGTGAATCGGCTGGATCATCCGCAGCCCATGATGCGCGCGGGGACTCGGCCATTCCGGCGAATGCGCGTGGTGCGTAGTCGAAGTCGAAATCAAGATCGGGAACTGATGCCGCGAGCGCCGCAGCCATTGGCGCGAGCTTCGCCCTGACCATCCATGCGTCGTCCTCTGCAATATGCGCGGCGGAGGCCGCCAGATTGCGAGGCAGATCGGTGTCGATCCAGTCGAGCTGCTTGAGATCGTCGAGTCTCCCGCGCGGCAATATTTCTGTCGGCGGTGCGGGGGCGATCGCAGGTGCGGGTGTCTGGGCTGGCGCGGCCGCCGCGAGAAGCGACATGGCCGAAGTAAGCGAGACGAGTGTGTAGATGCGCATGTTCGGTGAATCCTCAGTCAGTGGTGCTGGCTTCAATCGTCGCGTCATGGACGCGCGGAAGTACGTCGTGGGCGGTGAGTGTCTGATGTATCAATTGCAGATCCGTTCCATTGCGCTGGCCGCGCAGACGCGCGACTTGCGCCAGCACCAGCTCGAGATCTTCCAGCAGTCTGTGTAGCGTGGGATCGCTGCCAGCCTTTGAATCGAGCAGCAGATGCGTCTGGGTAAGCAGCTCGCCGGCGCGCGTTGCTACCGCCGTATCGGACTCGGCCGCCGCCCGGTCGGACGGCAGCGAGGCGAGCAGTACCGTGGTCTGCGTGAGGTACCGGCTCATCTCGGATCCGCCGCCTGCATCGTTGAACTGAGATGCGAGTCGCGCCGCGGCCAGATCCCGCGAGTCAGACGTCGCGACTGAATGTGCATTCTGTATCCGTGCATTTTCGCGAGATGGAATCGTGCTCGCGACACTCTTCGAGTTTTCCGTGTTCGAGTTTTGCGTGTTCGACGGAGTCGCGTCTGCGGACGCAATCTGTTGTGTTGCCGGAGTTGCAGCGGCCGGTGAAGCAACGACTCGCGTTACGATGGTGCGCGGTGCCGCGTACCAGCCAAGACCAACACCGAATACGAGAGCAGCCGCTGCAGCGAGGGTGGGGATGAGCCAGCGTGACGCGCGCGTGTGAAGAACGAGCCGCGGTTTCGCGTCGCCGAAAACCCGCTCCTCGATCTGTAGCCACATTGCGTCGAGCGGAGGCTCGGGTGGTCGTCGTGAGGCGGCCAGTGTCTGCCGGATCGTCTCATTCATTCGTTCCTCTTCCATCGCAGTCCTCTCTCCATCCCTGGACGTCATTGGTCCCTCAAAGCCGTCAGCGTGTCACGCAACTTTGCGCGTGCATGAGCGACGCGTGTCTTGGACGTTCCTTCCGCAATCGACAACGCGTCAGCGATTGCAGCGTGTGTATAGCCTTCCAGATCGTGCATGATGAGCGGTGTGCGATACATCTCCGGCAGCTCATCCACCGCGCGTTCAAGGCGGCTCGCCAGCTCGGCGTCATGCCCGTCATCGCCAGCGGCAACCTCGCGCGCTTCTTCCATGTCCACGAAGCGAGCCGACCGCCGACGCTGGCTTCTCAATGCCTGCAGCACGACGGACACCGCGATTCGATGAATCCATGTCCCGAACGCCGCTTCCTGCCGGAATCCATTCAGCCTGGAGAAGGCACGAACGAAGGTGTCCTGAGTGCATTCTCGCGCCATATCCTCGTCGCACGTCATGCGATACGCCAACCGATAAACTCTCGAGGCATGAGCGTCGTACAGCTCGCGGCCGGCCAGCCGGTCGCCTTCCAGCACCCGTGCGATCAGGTGCGCTTCACTCATGCGCCGCTACCGCTGGATGGTGGTACTGGAAAGCTCCCAAGGTTACAGTGGTCGTCGGCCCCCAATCTCACGGTGGACTGAGGGGTTGGATGCCGGCTATCCGAAAAGCGTTCACTGAGGGTCGCTCCGGGGCAAATCCGGCTCGGCGCTGTATCTTACTCGCACTCCAATCGTGCTGCCAAAACCACTCGTACTCGCACTTTCTGCCGTCGCGCTATGCGGCGCTGTCTATGCCGGCATGCGTCCGGTCGGACCACTCCCGCCTATGGGTGGATTGCTCGATCCTGTGAGCGGGGTTTGGGGCACCGCGGGCAACGCGGTCCTGCCGCGAAATGCGACCGTCGCAATTCCCGGCCTCGAGGGCACGGTCGACGTTCGCTATGACGACCGTGGCGTTCCGCACATATTCGCGACTACCGAAGAAGATGCCTACCGTGCCCTGGGGTACGTCGTCGCGCGGGATCGTCTGTTTCAGCTCGACATCCAGACCCGCGCGGCATCCGGGCGACTTACGGAGCTGGTCGGAGCGCGCGCACTAGAGCTGGATGAAACACCGCGCTTGCTCGGAATGCCGCGCGCAGCAGAGCAGAAGCTCGCGGCAGTCGATCCGAACAGTGAATCGCGCAGGATCCTGGATGCGTACGCCAGCGGCGTAAATGCATACATCGACTCGCTCAAACCGCGCGACTATCCAATAGAGTACAAGTTGCTCAACGCCAGGCCCGAGCGTTGGCATTCGATCAACTCCATTCACCTGCTCAACAGGATGGGATGGACGCTCGCATCCGGCGATCCGGATCACATGCTGGTGCGCGCAGCCGCACTCATCGGTGACAGCGCCGCGCGATCGGTGTTTCCGCAGCACACTCCCATCGAAGAGCCGATCCAGCCGCAACCCGGCTGGACAGCGCCGCACGACCGTTTCGAGACGATCGTTGCTCCCGGCACGCCAGACCGCAATGCGATTGCGTTGTCGTCGTTGTATCGGCGTTTCCGGACCGACGATCCGGGTGCCGAATCGCAGCCTGCATTCGCGAGCAACAACTGGGCGGTGTCGCCCGCGCGCACGAAAGACGGATACGCGCTACTGGCCGGTGACCCGCATCTGGAGCTGACGCTTCCAAGCATATGGTACGAAGTTCATCTCGTAGTGCCGGGAAAGCTCGACGTTTACGGAGTTACGATTCCCGGCGCGCCAGCAGTCGTGATCGGGTTCAACCGCGACGTATCGTGGACCTTCACGAACACAGCTGCGGACGTCATGGACTTCTATCGCGAGACCGTCGACGATTCCGTCAATCCTGCAAGGTACAGGCTCGATGGACAGTGGCGTCCGCTCTCACGACGCATCGAGCAATATCGCGATCAGTCAGGACGTGTGATCCACACCGATACAGTGCGGTACACACATCGCGGACCGATGACCAACGAACACGGCCACTGGGTATCGATGCGGTGGACAGTACTGGAGCCGTCCAACGAGCTGCAGGCACTGTATGATGCGTCGCACGCACGTAACACGCGTGAATTTCAGGATGCAGTGTCGCAAAACTTTCTGGCGCCAGCGCAGAACATGCTCGTGGCAGACCGCTCCGGCTCCATTGCGATTCGCTCCACCGGGCATTTTCCCATCCGGCCCGGAGACGGAGACGGGCAGACGATACGCGACGGATCGACCTCGGCGAGCGACTGGCAGGGATTCTGGCCGGTCGACAAGTATCCACAGTCGTTCGACCCTCCGCAGGGATTTCTCGCGTCGGCAAATCAGGAACCTGAAACTCCGGAATCGGAGTTTGGATACCTTGGCACCGATCATGGTTACGAAGTGTGGCGTGCACTGAGAATCAATGAACTGCTGCGCGCCAATGCGAAAGTCACACCGGACGACATGATTCGCTGGCAGACCGATCCGGGTAGCACGCGCGCCGATCGCTTCGTGCCATATTTCATCGCCGCAGCGAAGACGGAGCGCGCACGTGGGCGGAGCAACGCAGCGCTCGATTCTGCAGCAACGCTGTTGGCGCAATGGAATCGCAGCTACTCACTGGACAATCAACGCGCGGTCCTGTTCGAAGCAGCGATGCGAGAGTTATCCGACCGCACCTGGGATGAGCTGAATCAGAATGGCGCGCGTGTCGCGACGCCGAGTACAGCTGTGCTCGCGGAGCTGCTGACACAACCAGGCAACGCGTGGTGGGATGACCGACGGACGCGGAGTGTTGCAGAAGACCGCGACGATATCCTGGCGCAGAGTCTCGCTGTCGCGTACGACAGTGTCACGAAGGAATACGGCGCGCCGAATGCAGGGGGCTGGCGCTGGGACAGGATTCGATTTGCGAACATCTATCATCTGCTTCACATTCCGGCCTTCTCCGCGCTCCGTATTCCCGTGCCCGGTGGGACTGGAACGTTGACCCCGTCAACGGGAACGGGGCATTACGGCCCGAGCTGGAGAATGGTTGTGGAAATGGGGCCCGAAGTTCACGCATGGGGCACGTTTCCTGGCGGGCAGAGCGGCAATCCAATGAGCCCAAGGTACAGAGATCATCTCGCATTCTGGGAGCGCGGCAAGCTTCAGCCGCTGATGTTCCCGCGTACGAGCGCGGAGCTTCCGGCAAGCGAGACAAGCGCAACTCTCAAACTGAGGCCGATGAAGTGATCGTGCTGCGATATGTGGCTCGCCTTGCGATCGTCGCCCTGATCTGCGCACTGGCGACGGTAGTGTTCGGTTGGATGAGTCTGCCAGTCGTTGGTTTCATCTACAGCATCATCGACAGGCGCGCACGCGCACGCGGAACCATCGCCGCACTCGGTGCCGCGCTCGGCTGGCTTGGCATACTTGGCGCCGAGGCCGCGCGAGGGGCCGACGTGCGCATGGTGGCCGTGGAGGTCGGCTCGGTGATGCAGCTGCCTGCATTCGCTCTCGTGCTCATCACGGTCGCGTTCGCCGCCGTGCTCTGCGGGGCAGCGGCGGTGCTGGGCTCGGGGCTCGAGCGCCCGTGATATTCACCATGCCCAAAGGCGCTGCCCTCCGTCGCGTGATGCTCAACCATCTCGTGCATCATCGCGCGCAGCTCGGTGTGTACTACCGGCTGCTCGGCGTGCCAGTGCCCGGATCATACGGACCATCCGCGGACGAGCCGATGTAGTTCCGCACAGCACGGATGAGCTTCCTGGCACACAAGTGCCACAGAGTTCATCCGTGTCTGGTCATGATGTACACACGTGCGTCTACACGCGCATCCCGCGTCCGGTGAGGAAGTGCCAGAGGACCGCGATGATCGCGAGCACCAGCAGGATGTGGATCAGTACGCCGACGGCGGGGAAGATGAAGAACCCCACGGCCCACAACACCAACAATACGAGCGCGACCAGCAGAAACATGTCATCCCCCGGATGTCACGAAAAGCAGGGGTGAATGTAAGACTGACTGGCCCGGAAGGCGCGTTAAGTACGCGATAAGAATCTGCGTGCCGCACGCGCCTCCCGACGTGTGTTACTTGCCTTCCACCCTGGCGAACGCTTGATCAAATACCTCCAGCGCGAAATCGACGTCGTCCGCTGTGATGCACATGGGTGGCTTGATCCGGAGCGTGTTGCCATCCAGGCCGCCCTTGCCGATCAGCACTCCAAGCTCGCGCGTCGCCTCGAGAATCTCGACTGTCTCGGCCTTCGCTGGCTCCTTTGTCCCACGATCGCGGACGAGTTCGACGCCGAGCATGAGTCCCATTCCGCGTACGTCGCCGATCAGCTCGTATGACTCCTGCAACCGCTCGAGTCCCTTCTTGAGGCGTGCGCCGATGACGCGCGAGTTCTCCTGAAGGCCGTCCTCGTCTATGATGTCCATCGCCGCCAGTCCAGCGGCCATCGACACTGGATTCCCGCCGAACGTGTTGAAGTGGATGCGTTGAGACAACGTTCGCGCGATGTCCATTCGCGTCGTCACCGCGCCGATTGGCGCGCCGTTGCCAAGTCCCTTGGCCATCGTCACGAAGTCCGGAACCACATCGAAGTTCTCGAAGCCCCAGTAATGGTCGCCCGTGCGGCCGAATCCTGTCTGCACTTCATCGGCGATGCAGAGACCGCCGGCTTCGCGCACGATCGCGTACGCTTCCTTCAGGTAATTCGGCGCGCCGTGCGTTGCTCCTCCAACTCCCTGGATCGGCTCGGCGAGAAATGCCGCGACTTTTCCGGGCGTGGAGTATCTGATGAGATCGCGTATGTCGCGTGCGCTCATCGTCGCGATCTCTTCCGGCGTTCCCGTAAACGGACTCCTGTACGGATGCGGATTGATCGCGTGATGCACGTGTCCTTCGCCTGACACGGGGAACTTCCACGTGCTGTGAGAGGTCAATCCCTGGCCCGTTGGGCTGCCGCCGTGATAGCCGTTCCGCACCGCGATGATGTCGGTGTTTCCAGTGAACAGACGCGCCATCGTAATCGCGAGCTCGTTCGCCTCGGTTCCGTCGTTGACGAAATACGTGACGTCGAGACCGGCCGGCATCTTGGATGCGAGCTTCTTCGCGAGCTGCGCGAAGTTGGGATGCAGATACATCGTGGTTGCATGCTGCAGCGTTCCGACCTGCTCCTGAACGCGTCGCACGAACTCCGGATGCGAGTGACCGCATGAAACGGTGACGATGCCGGCGAACATGTCGAGATATCGTCTGCCCGTCTCGTCGTACAGGTACTGCATGAACCCTTCGACGATGAGTAAGGGGTCGTGATACGTGGTGAAGATGGCCGGATTGGTGTAAAGGCGGCGCATCTCCAGGATCGCTTCACGGGTCGGGCCTGTATACGGGCGCGGCGTATGGTTCACTGGCGGCATGTCGAGCCGCGGTGCAATCGTGGTCACCTGCTGAACTCCTTGATGTCGTTTCTCTGGCGAGGTCGCCGAGCTAGCCTGGCCGGCACTGTTTTGCCACACTCAATAATGCACGATCCACCGTCTGGAGCGAACCGGACCCGCATCGACCCGTTGCTCGATACGCGCTCGGTACCCTCGCGAACGGACAGTGCCGGGCGCCCTCGCGGCAGCCGATTGGCGGTGATTCGGCCGCGCGGCCGAATTTTTGACCTGTGAGTGCTCGTTTCCCGTTGGCTGGCCGATACTGGTTACAGAGTTGCGTTTTCAGAGGTGCCTGGCGTGATGGGGATGGAGCTTGCAAGTCTCTGCGTTCGGAGGAAGAGGGGATGACACTGGATACGTTCGCGGGTTTTGTCGCTGACCATTGGGTGATGATGGGGCTGATACTTTGCCCCATCGTGATCGTGCTGATGGCGCTCGCCGCGCTGTCATGCGAGGCCTGCGGCGCCCCGTTCGGGATCTTCCGCCGCCGCAGCCGGACGATAGATCTGTGTCTCCGTTGCGCGTTGATTCACGACATCAGGCATGCTGACGGAGCGAGCCAGTCGCGGACGGGGCGGGAATCAGCTGGTGCCGGCCGGCCGGCTCAGGCACAGGCGGATCGCGATGCGACGCGCGACGATCGCCGCTCGAGGTCAAACCCGCCGACCGGGCTGGGCGTCGCTGGACACGCCGGGACGCACTAGCGAACGACCGCGGTTCGTCCCAATCGTCATTCCCGTTTTCGCGGGAATGACGACCTGAAAGACGACTTCCCTCGATTCTACGGCTTCGCCGCCGCTGCCGCCGCTTGTTGTTGCTGCGTCAGAAATTGCTGACCCAGCGCCGCCGTTCCGCCGAGCGCACCCATGCCCATCGTGTCCAGGGCAGAGCTCGGGACGATCATCAGTGCGCCTTTTTCCTTGAGTCCCTCGTACAGCATGTTCATCGCGCGCAGATGCAGCGCGGTCGGATTGCTGCCGTACGTTACCGCCGCCTTGTCGAATAGCGCCGCGATCTCAACTTCGGCTTCTCCAAGTATCACGCGTGCCTGCTTTTCACGAGTCGCCTGCGCCTGGCGTGACATTGCATCCTGCAGCGATTCGGGGATCAGCACATCGCGCATCTCGACCGCCTGCACGGTGACGCCCCACGGGCTGGAGCGCTCGTCGATGAGCTTTTGCAGTTCGCCTTCTATCTGCTCTCGGCCCAGCAGCAGGTCGGAGAGTGACGTGCGGCCGATGATGTCGCGCAGTGCAGTCTGCGCGGCCCACGTTACTGCGTTGAAGTAATCCTGCACTTCGAGCGCCGCTTTCTGCGGATCGTGTACCAGCCAGAACAGCACAGCATCGACGTTTACGGGAACCGTATCCGCCGTGAGCGATTGCTCCGCGGCAAAGCCGGTCGTGATGACCCGCTGGTCGATCCAGCTGTTGACGGTTTCGACGAACGGGGTCACCCAGAACAGGCCCGGGCCGCGCAATCCGACGAAGCGGCCGAGGCGGAGTACGACGCCGCGCTCCCATTCCTGGGCGATTCGCGGAGCCTGGGCGAGAATGATGCCGACTATCGTCAGGAGAATCGCTGGAAACGGCGAGACCGTCACGGCGCTCAGCACGAGGCCGACGACAATGCTGACGAGCAGGAGCGTGACCGAGACGATGTTGAGGCGCGAGCCGCGCGTCGTCGGTCGGTTGTTGTTACGTGAATTGCGCATCGTGGCGAGTGCCATGCCAATGTCGTCAGCCATTTGAAGACGCCTCCTTCTGGTAAGCGCGTTGCAGGTGATCGATCACTTCTGAAGCGGAGAATCCAAGTCCTGACATGTCGGCGATGAAGCCCGCAGCTCGTTCCTCGAGCTCGCGGGCGAGCATGGCACTCCGCACGCCGGAGCCTTCCGGGTGCGGCCTGATGAACGTCCCTACACCACGCTGGGTCTCGACGACCCCTTCCCGCTCGAGCGCCGCATAAGCCCGGGCGACGGTATTTGCGTTGATCTTGAGGATGACGGCGAGCTGCCGCACCGTGGGGAGCTGGTCGCCGGCTTCCAGCCAGCCGGCCGCCACCGCGGTGCGAACTGCGCGCTCGAGTTGCGCGTAGATTGGTGCAGGATTGCCCGGATCGATCTGGAACATGATGTATGCTTGTATTATAACAGTCATACAACTACCCAACAAGACGGGAACTTCGGTCAGGTGGAGGCGATCCGGATCATGGGAAAAGGGGTAAATGTTCGGCCTGGCTCGGAATGTGACGCAATTCGGCGTATTCGGGTCGCACAGTCACTGTCACTAACCAAGAGTTCAATGTCTCAGCGCTTCGGGCTAATGCGTAACAAACGACTACCGGGTTTCCGGGCACTTGCCAGCATCGGCCTCCTGGCTGGAGTGACTGCATTGAGCGGATGCCAACTCGATAAAATTTCGGGGAATACGGCTCCGCAGGGACTCATTCAGTTCATCAATGCGGCGCCACGGTATTCCACGGTGAACCTGTTCATCGATGACACGAGTGCGCTGTCGAGGCCGCAGCCGTACGACTCCGGTTCATCGGTGTATGTCAATGCGCTCACGAATGCTCGCAAGTTCAGAATTACCGCAGGGACAGACACGACGACAATCGCTTCGACCCAGCTGCTGGTCCAGAACCTCAGCGTCTATGCGATGATCGTGACGCAGCATGCGACCGGTGCAGGATTGCTCATTCTGCCGGATACGGTGTCGCCGCTTCCGAGTGGTCAGGTGGGATTGCGAGTCATCAATGCATCGCCGTCTGCAGGCCCGGTGGATTTCTATCTGACTAGCGCGGATTCGACGCTCACGACGCCGGTCGCCTCCAACATCACGTTCGAAGGCACGTCGGGCTACATACTTGCGCCAGTTCCGAGCGGCATTCTGCGTCTGCGCGTAACTGCCGCAGGCACCAAGAACGTCCTGCTGGACGTCGATGCCAGCTCGTTGACTAATGGGCAGGCGAGAAGCGTGCTGCTGATGGACGCGGCCGGCGGTGGTCTTCCAGTTTCGTGGCTGGCGATACCGGATCGCGGGTAGCGGATCGGTCGGCTCGTTTCCGGCCAGCCCTCAGCGGATACAGCACCATGTGCAGCTCGTCGACGAGATCGTGCTTCATCAGATCGTGGACGAGCTGGTTGCTTCCGTCAGTCAGGATGTTCTTTCCCGGTTGCTCCTTGAGCTGACGCACCGACTCGATCACGTCGTCGCGAATGATCGTGGTGTCGCGCCAGATCGGTGCCTCGAGCGTGTCAGTAGGGCCATGTCCAGCCGCCGTGCTCGAATCCGCCATCCCGATCTTCGTCCTTGCCTCCGGGCGCCTGAATCACGCCGTCCAGGGTCACGAACTCGGATACGATGAGCTTGCGCATGTGAACTCCGTTACCTGCAGCGTGGAAACGCGGGATCGTCGCCGGTGATCACTGGCCTGTTCTTACGGTCCGCTACAGCGAGAGCGATGTCGTGCACGAAGTTGCCTACTTTCGCCATGTGATCGTAGTCGGCGTACTGCGGCTCGTCGGTGGGCTGATGGTAGTCGAGCGCATATCCTGTGGAGGCGTAGACGACCGGCACGTGATGCAGCACGTAGTTCACCTGATCGCTGCGGCAGAACCGATTCCACGGATTCGCCTGCACATCCCACGACTTGTCGATCGCCATTGCCTCGGGGCGTACGGCGTTCACCGAGTCGATCACGTCGCCGAACTCGCGCGAAAGTCTGCGTGCACCGAGCATCTGAATCGAGTTCGGTCCACCGAACTTCACCTGCCAGACGTGACCCTTCGCTTCCATATCCATGTTGATGGCGGCAGCGACCGAATCGAGCGGAATCGTGGGATGATCGGTGAACCACTTGGAGCCGAGCAGTCCTGCTTCCTCGCCGGTGTGCGATACGAAGATGATGGAACGTTCCGGATGCTCGCTCGCGAACTTCTCGGCCTCTTCCAGAAGTATGACGGTACCCGACCCGTCGTCGTCGGCGCCGTTCATGATGGAATCGCGACGTGGTGGGCGGATGCTGCGCGCGTGTGCAATGAGCGAATCGATCTCATGCTGCTGCGCCGCGTTGGGTCGGCAAACCGGATCGTTCGCGCCCTGCCGCCGAGTGACCATGTTGACGGCGCGCAGTGAATCGTGATCGACGCCTTCGGGGCGCATACCGACATGATCGTTGTGCGCGCTGATCAGTACATACTCGCCGGCGCGTGTGGGATCGCTGCCCGGGCGGATCGCGATCACGTTGCGGCCGGGAGTCGTGGAAACGCTGAAGCTGTAGCGCCAGTTGGCGGTCACTGTCGCGCCTGCGTCGCCTACTGCGAGCTGGCTCGGCGCCTTTCCGAACAGTTGCTGCGCGGTCACGCTGTCGATCACCGCGCCTGCTGGAGCGGCGATGAGTGCATCACTCACCGGCATTCCGACGCGTGGATGCATTAGGGCGGCAGCCGCCGATGCGTCGATGGGCTCGATGAACAGCACGCCTGCGGCGCCTGCCGCGAGTGCGCGCTCATCTCGGCGCCCGAAGGTCCGCACGCCACGTGCGCGGTTGCGCGCATCGTCGGCGATGGCTGCATCGGCGCCGAAGCGATCCGGGAGAGAGTCGCAACTCGGGACGCGTGCAGGGACACCCTGGCTCTCCGGCACACGCGGGCCGCCCACGAACACTGCGACCTTGCCGCGGAAGCGAGCCGGATCGAGCGTGACTGTATCGCCGAAGCGGCCGGCGAAGACCACCGGCGTGTTACGGAGCTCAGCCCTTGCTCCGGTACCGGTGGCGGCACTTGGCGCCAACGGAATCCATCGCGCGCCGGCGGAGAGTGTCTTCTTCCCGACGGAGAGACGCGGCGCTGGCCCCTGCAGCGCGAACGCGCCGTAGGGGAGATCCTGGAAGTACGTACCGTTGTCGCCGGCCGGCTTGAGACCGAGGCGATGGAACACGTCGGCGATGTAGGCGGTCGCCTTGTAGTCGCCGAGTGCGCCGATATCGCGACCCTGCATGGAGTCGTCGGCGATCTGGTAGAGGCGAGTGCGGAGATCGTTCGGAGTGATTGCGGATTCAGTCGCGCGCGGCGTCCAGGTGCGCGGACCCTCGTCGGGCCAGACGGGGCGATCGGAGCGCGGTGCGGCCTGCTGTGCGGAGACAGCGGAGACGGATGCTGCGCTCGCGAAAAAGAGAGTGATGAGCGCGGAGCGAACGAGGCGAGGGCGGTCGGTCACAATAGTGGTCCCGGGGGCAGAGTTGCAGCAGAGTGCGTTGGCGGACGCCGGCAGCCGTGCCGGCGCTGTGTCGGTATTGGTCACACGTTAGCAGGGAGAGGGCTGCTCGGATAGGGTCGCGCGCGGGGGGGGGGATCCCAGGCGAGCGATTTGCAAGGGTATGTTGCATGCCTACGTTAACCAAAACCTTGCGCCAATCACAGATTCCACGCGACGTGGACGACGTGGATCTTCGCGTCGGCAAGCGATCGGTGCGCCTCACGCATCTTCGCAAGATGTTCTGGCCGTCGCGCAGGATTACGAAAGGTGATCTCCTGCGCTACTACCTCGCCATCTCACCGGCATTGCTCCCGCACCTGCGCAATCGCGCGATGGTGATGAAACGTTATCCCAACGGCGCATCTGGTAAATGTTTCTTCATGAAGCGCGCACCGAGTCCGCGTCCTGACTGGATCGAAACGTGCGCAATCGAGCATGATTCGGGAAATGTCATCGATTTTCCCATGGTGCAGGACGTTGCATCGCTCCTGTGGCTGGTGAATCTCGGATGTATCGATCTCAACCAATGGTACGCACGCTGTGACGACGTAGATCGGCCGGATTATCTGCATTTTGATCTCGATCCTGCGAAAGGTGCGTCGTTCTCGCGCGTGATGGAGGTGGCGCTGATCGTTCGGGAGGCGTTGGACCATCTTGGAATGCCTTCGTTCGTCAAGACGAGCGGCGCTACGGGAATGCACGTGTACGTACCCATCGTGCGCGGCCCTCTTCAGAAGCAGGTGTGGAGTTTCGCGAAAGAACTGGCGCGTACCATCGCGTCCAGTCATCCCAAGATCGCAACTGCGGAATACATCATCGCCAAACGGCCGTACGGGAGAGTATTCGTGGACTACAACCAGAACGCGTGGGGCAAGACGCTGGCGTCGGTGTATTCCGTGCGCCCGACTCCGCGCGCGACCGTGTCCACTCCGGTCAACTGGGACGAGGTGGAGCGGGGTGTGGATCGCGACGCGTTTCGGATGAATACAGTTCCTGAACGTGTCGCCGAGCTCGGCGATTTATGGAAGCCTCTGCTCTCCGTACGCGGGCGTGTGAAGCTGGACAGATTCCTATGACTCTTCCACTCAAGTACAGCTACGCGCCAATGGAGGCACAGTCCGTCGCCGAGCTTCCGACGGGACGACAGTGGCAGTACGAGCCAAAGTGGGACGGCTTCCGGTGCATCGCATTTCGGGATGGCGGGAAGGTCGAGCTGCGATCGAAGGCCGGCAAGTCGCTGTCGCGCTACTTCCCCGAAATCGTGACGGCACTGGGCAAACTCCGCGCGAAGAAGTTCGTGCTCGATGGCGAGCTCGTCATTCCGCAGGATAAGGCGCTTTCATTCGACGCGTTGCTTCAGCGAATACATCCAGCGGCAAGTCGCGTCACGAAACTGTCAACCGAGACGCCGGCGATGTATGTCGTGTTCGATCTGCTCGTCGGCGAGCGCGGTCGGGCACTGATCGACGAGCCATTGAAGGAGCGCCGCGAGATGCTGGAAGCATTCGCGGACCGTTACTTCGACGCTGAATCCGCCTTCATGCGCCTGTCTCCATCGACGCGATCACTTGCGCTCGCGCGGCGCTGGCTCGAGGGACGCGCCGGATTGGATGGCGTGGTCGCAAAGTGCACCGATCTGCCGTACGAGTCAGGCAATCGCACCGGCATGCACAAGGTGAAACGGATTCACACTGCCGATTGTGTGGTCGGAGGTTTCCGATACGCAACCAAGGGTCACGTGGTCGGATCTCTGCTGCTCGGCCTTTACGACTCCGACGGCCTGCTCAATCACATCGGATTCGTGTCGTCGTTCACGGTGGAAGAAAGAAAAGCGCTGTTGCCGAAGATCGAGAAGCTCATCAAGCCACCGGGGTTCACCGGTCAGAAGCCAGGTGGCCCGAGTCGATGGAGCACGGATCGCTCTGCGGACTGGCAGCCATTGGCGCCGAAGCTCGTCGTGGAGGTTACGTATGATCACTTCTCCGGCGATCGCTTCCGGCACGGAACGAGCTTCGTTCGCTGGCGCCCGGACAAGGCACCGCGGCAGTGCACGATGGAGCAGGTAAAGCCGCCGGTGGCGAATGTGTCGAGGATGTTGCGCGCGCCAGTGAGATAAGATTCCTGTTCCGAGTCAAGAGGCACGCCCAAGCAGGACAGTCCTTACGTCGCGCGGGAAGCCACGGAGTTCAGAGCAATATCTGATCCGAGATTTCAGCAAATCCGACGCTGACGTTGCGTAAAGCTCGAACGTTGAGCTGCCCGGTCAACGCTCAACGGCACATTGTAGCGCAGGTCGCAGGAATCTGAACCGAAAAGTGAGCGCTCCAATCTCGATATGAAACGAGCATTTGTCGCATTTTGTCGCGCGACAGTCGCACCTTGTCGCGCGACAAAATGCGACAAACGGATGGTTGATAACAGCTAAGTCGTTGTTCCGACGCGATTTAGCATTTGTGTTGAAGTGGCACTCGGCGTGCCTAAGCCGCCAGTCATGCTGCCATCACGGGTCCCATCGCTCAGGACGCATCTCCTGCGTCACCGAGTCGCGTCTACATCAGTGAGAAGCACCACGAGAGAGGTACCACGGCTCCCGGCTTCTCACCCGATTCATCCACTCACGCCCCCGGTATCGTCATGAGATCAAATTCTCGTGTTGCTCCTGTCGTGCTTCGTTCGGTATTCGGCATCTGTCTCTCAATCCTCGCATTGAGTTCGGCACTCGCTCCCATGGCGTTGCAGGCCCAGGTCACCAAGCCAGGCGCAGGACAGAATGCCATCCCGATGATAGGCGGCGACGCCAACGTGACCGTTTCTCCCGAGACAGACAATGTTCTGGTTACAGGCAGCGGTACGCATACATACTCGTTCTCTCTTGGGAACAGCGGTACCGGTAACGCCGTAGCTGC
The DNA here is from genome assembly GCA_040388625.1 of Gemmatimonadota bacterium. Classification (NCBI taxonomy): domain Bacteria; kingdom Pseudomonadati; phylum Gemmatimonadota; species Gemmatimonadota bacterium. Next base: position 427,344 of record JAZKBK010000002.1, read on the forward strand.
GCTCTCCATAACCGGGTGCACTGGAGCGGTGAACACGTGCTCCGTATCTCCGAGCAGTGTCTCGTTACCGAAGAACGGCGGCAGTGGAACCGCGACCGTGACGTATCACACGGCAGCCACGGGTACGGGCCAGATCACGATGCTGGTGAACTGGGGATCGGGGAACAACACTTCCGCCACACTCAACGTGACGATGGAGAGCGCCCAGCCATCGGTGACTGCGAGTCCTACTGTGTGGACGGCTGAAAGTGTAAGTACGAACGACCCGGGTTTCACGATCACCAATAATGGCAACACCGCGGCACAGTACACGCTCACTCCCAGTTGCACCGGCAATCTCAATTCCTATGTGTGTACCGTCAGTCCCTCCACAACGGTATCCGTCGCCCCACACGGATCGACCACGGCTACGCTCAACTTCCAGACTGGTGCTTATGGTGGAGGGAACGGTACGATCACTCTGACGGCGCAATCCCCGTTTGGCGAAACGGGTAGCGAGGCAGTAACGATAGTAATCCTGTCCGAGAAGGTATCTGTTGCTACTCAGACAGCGCCCACGCCTCCCAACCCGAGCGGGAGCGCCACGTATGGCTTCACGATCAATGCGACGGGTAACAATACGAGTCCCGTTAGCTACTCACTGGTGTCCAGTTGTTCCGGCGCGTTGAGCTGCGGTACGACGCCGAGCCCCTCGAGTGTAAGCATTACCCCAAGCAGTCCCGGGACGGCAAACGTCGTTGCCACGGCGGCCAGCAACCTAGCAGGCGGGACTGGAACTGTGACCCTATCGGCTACGTTCACAGACAGCTGGGGTCACGTATACACGAGCCAGAACAGCGACAGCGTGAACGTGCCGGACATACGAACGGCGGCGGTTCAGGTAACGCCGGACGGCTCGACGACTTACAACGAGGCGAACGTATCGACCAACTACCTCTTCAAGGTCCATAATGCGGGCAATGTGGCTGCGCAATATATCCTGAGTGCGACGTGCACGGGGACGGTTGGCAACGCTTGCACCAGTCGGTATGGATCGGTCACGATTCAGCCTAACGACACGGCCTTCGACGCGCCGGTCGATTTTACAACGCTCGGCGCGGGTCAGAACGCAAGCGTCAGTTTGCATGCGACCGTCACCGCGACATGGGGGCCGACCTATGCCGACGACGGATCGGTCCAGGTCGTTACGCTCGCACCGACCGTGCAGGTAAGTCCAGTGCTGGCAAGTCTGAATACTCAGACAAACTCAAGTGGAACGTACACGTTCAACGTGCATAACGTAGGCACCTCCGGTCAAATCACGTACACGCTTCAGATCACGGGTTGCACTGCGCCGCTGACCAGTTGCTCCGCACCGGGGTCGGTCACGGTAGCGCAGGGCGCCGACAGTATTGTCAGTGTATCGTTTCAGACGCAGGGAGCTGCCGGCACGGGGCAGATCAGCCTCCGTGCGTACAAGACGCTCGTGAATACGTATGAATCGACAGCAGCAGGCACTGTCAACGTGAGTTCGCGTCTTTCGCTTTCGACGGCATTCATGAATAATGACGATCAGGACATGAGCCTCTGCGTGGCTTCCTGCTTCGCAATGACGGCGAGTCGGAGCACGGTACCATACTACACACTCGACACGCCGCGAAGTGTGACCTTGGTCTATAACAGTGATCGTGCATTCCCAAGACCATTCATCTACGCCGACGTCTCGGTTCCTTCAGCTCCTGCTGCCGTCAGTAGCTATACGCTGGAAGTGAAGCGGCTCGGGGTCAATCTTCCATTCGTTAATGGAGAGACCAAGCTAACATTCGCCGGCACGAGTTCGCCCGGCACTACCTACCGGCTCGCAGGCCAGATCGACATGTCGAGCTATGGGACAATGATCGACACCGTTACGCTGGTCGTCACCGCTCACTATGCAAACGACGAGAGTGACGTTACATCGGTCAAGACGCAGCTCATGCTCGTAAACGATCAGTCATCGGAGATTGCCCGAGGATGGGCGATTGCTGGTCTGCAGCAGCTATCGTACGAGCCGGAAGGAGGTGGTGGCGCGTCGGGCTACATGGCAAGGAACGGAGACGGATCGGCCACCTACTTTGCCAGCGACGGCGCAATGGCACCTGACTTCAGCACGCTAACGCTCAACGGTTCAGTATGGACGCGCGCATATCCAGACGGCTCAAGAGTGCTATTCAATGCAAGTGGTCTTATGACGGCAGCGATCGACAGACTGGGGCGCCAGACAACATTCCAGTACGGTGGAAGCGACGGCTTCCACCTTGTGAGTATCACGGAGCCCATGCGTTCGAGTGGGAGTTCTACATCAGCGCCATATCTCGCGCTCTCCTATGATGGAAACGGCAGACTCGCCGGCATCACCGAAACCGGCGGCGCAAATGGTCGAACGACGAACGTTACCGTGGATGCCAACGGCTACCTGACTCGTATAACTGACCCCGATGGTGGCTACGACAGTTATGGCTACGACGGATCGGGCAGGCTTCACACGATTACCGACCGACGTGGCAACACTACTACCTATAATTACGACACGGCGTGGAAACTCTCGCAGATCGTAAGCCCATCGGTGCCGCTTGACGCGGGTGGCGGGTCAACTACGACGGGTATTCCAACCACGAGCCTCTCATCATGGCAGGCAGTCGGGGTACCGTCCGACACCACGGCGATCACTCCGGCACAACTCACTCCGCCCTCCAGTGTCGTTGCACACATCATCAGCCCCACCAATGACACTACCACCATCACACCGGACCGCTGGGGGCAGGTCCTCAGCGTAGTGGATCCCATAGGCCACACGACGACCGTCGAGCGCAGCGGAATATTCGCGACTGTTCTGCATCATCCGAATGGAAGTGTCGATTCCGCAAGCTATTCCAACGGGCTCATAACAGCAGTGCGCGAAGCTGGACACAGCACGGTTCACATTCGTTACGGCGTATTTGCCCAGTCCGATAGCACCTGGGGTGGCGGAAGGGCGGGCGAGCGGATCTTCCTGAATAGCAGTAATGGCAACGCCGATTCGGTACGCCATGTCGGTCCGACTCCCAATGTACTCCGATACACGTACGATGCGCTTGGGCGGGTTCTGAGCGTTCGAGACGAGGCGGGTCACACTACGCACTACGGTTACGATGCTGTTTGGGGAAACGCTGATTCAGTTACCAACGCCGTCGGCTCGATCGTTCACGCAATATTGGACTCGCATGGAAGGACAGCGTCTTACATTGATGGTGTTGATAGCTCCGTCACGTTTGCATACGACAGCCTGAACCGACAGATTGCCGTGTATCAGGGCGGGTCCGGAACAACGGTACAAACTGTCTTCGACGGCCTGTTGCCCACTACAGTCATTGACAGGAACTCCAACCACACCACCACACACTACAACGCGCTTGGCTGGGCAACGGATCGATGCGATCCTACGGGCCATTGCACGTACTACAGGTACGATGCGAGCGGCCGCTTGACAAGCGAGACGAACCGTCGAGGGCAACGAATCGACCGTACCTACGATCGGCTTGGCCGATTACTGGTCAAGTCCGGTGACAGCACCAGCACTGATACCTTCGCGTACAACGCGGATGAACACGGCGTGACCGCATGGAACGCGACCGAGACCGACTCGCTGCGCGTGCACTTTGGAACAAGTACGCTGGGGCGTGCTGATACTGTAACTACGCATGTCAACGGCACGCGGTTCCAGGTGATCCATGGAGATTTGAGCTCCTGGGCTGGCGTTGACAGCACGGTGATTACGACGACCGCCCCATCGGTAACGTTTAGAAAACGATACCTGTATGCTGATACCACGACCGGTCTTGTAAGCTCCTACAACGATGGATTCAGTACGATGACGTATTCATATACGTCTGACCGACTCCAATCGGCGACAACCAATGTAAGCGGAACTTTGAATACGCTATTCCTTCCGAGCCATGCAGTTGAGTGGACGCAGTTCTCGGCTTCCAGCCTGACCAACTTGAACCGCAGCCAAGCGTACGATCACTTGCTGCGCATCAACCAGATCGCCACCGTTTTCCAGAGCCCGGGCAACGGAACTTCGTTCGCTTATGACTCGCTCGGTAGGCTTGCGCAGACACAGATCCTTGTAGGATGCACGACGGCCGTGGCCGATACGATTTCCGGTATGACGTGGGGCAGTTGTTCCGGCCATTCCGTGCCCAACGTCTATACGTATGACAACGAAGGGAATCGGACTTCTCAAGGCGGAACATACGATACGGGAAACCGGGTGCTTACGAGTAACGGGTTCACGTACACACACGATCTGGACGGAAATATCATCCGGAAGTACAACTCCAGCACCGGCGAGGATCATCAGTACACCTGGAGCTCCGATGGTCGGCTCACCGACGTGTACTATAACGACGGCCTGGGCGACTCGCCGCTTATAGTGCACTACGACTACAATGCATATGGTCAGCCCGTTCTTCGCTCGCTCGATTCTTCGCTTGACCGCGTGTGGGTCTATGACCGCGGCCAGTTGCTAGGCGAGTTCAATGCAGCGAACGGGGAGCAGCGCGTAGCCGAATACCTGTATAACCCAGGTGTGGACGACCCTTATGGTGTGATCACGGGTGCCACGACTCCGACTAGGATCGATTACCTGAAGCTGGATGAGAGCGGAAGTGTTCTGGGTGCGTACGAAGGTACGACGATCACGATGACAGCGAGCTACGACGACTGGGGCGTTCCTTCGGTTGGTGTAGGGCAAGCTGGCAACTTGCTGTGGAAGTCGCTACATCATGACGAGTACACAGGGTTGTATTACGTCCGAGCCAGATGGTATGATCCCTCGCTCGGCAGATTCATGTCCGAGGATCCTGCAGGGTTTGCTGGCGGAGTGAATCCGTATACCTTTGCGGATGACGACCCGATCAACGGCAGCGATCCGAGTGGTATGTTTGGCGGAAGCATTATGAATGCATACAACAGTTGCGGAATCTACTGCCAGTTTGCCAGTGACCTTTACCACAATCGGGGACCGTCCAAGGTACCGCACGCGACATTGAAAGGCGCGAATCCCGGGTGCGTCTTCTGTAACCGTGTGTACTTTATTGGAGTTCATGGGTCGGGTATTATTGGTGCGGGGCCAACAGGAGGGGTTGGGCTCATCCTATGGAGTAATGAAGGGCCTGGGATTTACACTACTGTCGGAGGCGGCTTCGGAGGAGCAGTCGGCGCGGGAATAGCATTGGGCTCATCCACAAACCTATCTTCGTTTCGAGGGTGGTCAAACGGTAGTGGCGCTTCAGTGTGGGGCATCTCCGGCTCCTATTCTGGAAACCAATTGGGCTCGACGTACACAGGCGGCTTTGGGCCGCAGTTAGGGTCGCCGCTACTCCTCATTGGGTCGCAAGCTGATCGCACTTACACGAAGACTCTGACGTTTACGGATTTCGAAGAAGCTGTCATGCAGCCGATACGACTTTGGATAGACCAAGGTATCAACGAGATGAACGCTGCGAGTGGACGTCCACAATGATGAGTCGAGCAAGAATATGGGTGTGATCGCTTGTATTGCCTTGGTAGTCATCCCCGGTATCGGGATGTTCTTCTCCTACCAACCTCTGCGTCGATATCGGATAGACATCACGCCAGCGCAGACTGGCGGGGAAGGTGATTCCCCTTCACCGCTGTGGAACATACTGAAGCCGTCGCATTACTCGCCAGCTGCGCGTCCGTATCTTCGTACTTTCTGGATCTGGTTCACTATCAGCCAAGTCTGTAACCTCATCACTTTGGTACTGGTGATATATCTATCTTCTTGAACGTTGTAACATCGGTCTTGTCCCGGATTCCTGGTCCGAATGGCGTAGCATTTTTGGACGTGGAGCGGGATACCGCGCCATACTTCCATCTACTTCTCTCGATCCGTCAATCGCCGCGCAATCCGCCCCGCCACTTCCTCAACCGCCATCGGCTCCGCCCGTAACCCACTACACGTAACACCAATCATCAACACGAACTGCGCGTCCATCGTCCGCACCATACAACCGAGCATGCGCGCGATGCTCTCGAGCGGCACCGTCGACCTCGTAATCGCCGTGTAACCAGCCACGATCCGCACCGCGTCCAGCAGTCGCGTCCCCGACACGAAGCCCGCATCGGCGAGATGCCGCTCGAGACTGCGGCGTGTGTGCGCGGTCATCGCGGCCAGTGCGTCGAGCGAACGAGCGCCATCCCCCGTCATGAATGCGTCTCTGAGCCTGTCCCGTATGACCGACGTGAGGCGGGCCATCTGCGCTTCGATCCCTGATAGCAACGCCGCGCTCAGCTTCACGTCCGGCGTCAGCAGCAACGCCCGCTCCAGCAGCGAGTGCTCGGCTGGCACCCCGCGGAAGACGAATCGCGCCTGAGTGCGCTCGGCCAGAATCACCGCGCTGTCCATCGCCACCGGAGTGATGGCGCTCGAGACGACGACCGGACGCGGGAATTTGGACAGGGTGACGACGATCGTCTCCGCTATCGCGGCCGTGATCAAAGACGGATCGATGACGAGACAGTCGCCATCTGTCGAAGCGATCGCGGTCAGGAGCCGGCGCGCATCCGGTACGGAATCGATACTGCCGCCGTATCCAGCGACGATTGCTGACACTGTTTCCAGCGTGTCTGGCGACAGAAATACGACGTATCTCAAGTCAGCTTAGATCCTGTCACATTCGGGGCTCCCTGGATGCAACGAGCGAGGATGGGTCACGCTCGATACACCACACGCATGCGTGCTACGAAATCGCGTTCTTGCACCTGGAGAAATACTACATCGTTCGTATTCCAACGGTAAGAACCCGCGTCGGCCTGGCGTTCCCCACGAAGAGAACCCCGGGATTGGGTTGACGGCCCGCCATAAGATGCGGTAGGCAAGCAGACGAAGGGTTTGGTCGCCAAGGTTGAAATTCGTATCAACCTATCGCCGATGAACGACCGGGTATTCAACGCCAACGCCCTTCCCGGAATTCGAACTGAGGCAGAAGCAACTGCCGCGTCGTAACTGGCGGCAGAAGAGTCGGGCGTGGTTTCCTTCCAGTTCACGGCATGCGAATTTCGGCCAAGGTATGCGAATTCCAGCCAACGCGAGAGATGACCCATCCACGCCGGCTCGCAACCGCTAATCAAAGATCGGTGCGGGTCACCAGAAGGAGGTCATTCCCCCACGTATTTCACTGGTCCCGTGCACGATATCCGTCGGCGTACCACTCCCGACTGTGCAGTGCAGTCAAAGCAGATCCGAGTATACCGTCACCCGCAATGCAACCCTGCAGCGGCTCAAAAACATGATCAGCTAGCCATAAAGCAGCAGTTTATGGCCAGTTTCGTGGCCGAAATTCGCATATGCTGGCCGGAATTAGCACTTGCTTGGCAAGCAGGGATACGTACGTTGTAGCCCAAATCGTAAATGTTGTCTGCGCATTACTCGATTGCGAATGCGTTCTGCGAGGCTACCCGTGCTATCGGTTTCCGAAGTTGCTGTGGAGTCGTTCGCTGCTACTGGCGTGAGTCGAGAGTATTTGCTGCATCATCGTGTGTGTCCAGATAAACTGGGCGACGATGGCAAGTTGATCGTGGCAGTCGCGCCCGGTGCGTTCCTGGAGGCGATACCGGAGCTCAGCGATATCTACGGCCGGATTATCGTCACGCGCGATACCAACGACGATGATCTCGAGCGGATGATCGAACGCGCCACCGCGCATGCCGGTGATGGTTCTGACGTGACGTCTGGCAGCGATGAAGGAACCGCGGACGTGCGTGAGATTGCCAATCAGCCGCCAGTCATCAGGTACGTCAACACGCTGCTGCACGACGCGTACGAGGCCGGTGCCAGCGATGTCCACATTGAATCCACGCGCGGAGGAGCGACGGCGCGAGTACGCGTTGACGGTGTGCTCGCTCCAACCATAGAGCCACCTCGACGGTTGCATGAGGCAGTTGTCTCTCGGCTCAAGCTTCTCGCGGATCTTGATATCTCCGAGCGTCGTCGTCCTCAGGATGGACGAATCCGCGTACGCGTGGAAGATACGGAACTGTATCTCAGAGTATCTACCGTCCCAACCGTTTACGGAGAGAGCGTCGTACTGCGTCTCCTCGATCGTGGCAGCCGGCCAGTAGATCTCACAGCACTCGGGATGCCACGCTCGATTCTGCATGACATGATTGCAGCGATCGATCGCCCTCACGGTATGGTGCTCGTCACAGGGCCGACGGGAAGCGGAAAGACTACGACGCTCTACAGTGCTCTGCGCCGGCGTGACATCCAATCCGAGAAGATGGACTTGACCCGCTTTAATGGACACCAAGTTTAGGCTGCCTTGATCTCTTTCAG